>JAFYDS010000040.1 GCA_017544665.1 Clostridia bacterium
GGGAACGGTTGCTGTCGTTCCGGAAACGGACACTGTTTCCGGAACACGCCAGAAGGAGATATCCGTCGCATGCTTTCCCAACAGGGAAGCGCTCCAAAGCGCCGCCTTTTCGGTGAACAGCGTCGCGTTGTCAAGCGACTGCAGCACGGCATTGTAGGCATATGGCAGCGTGCTTCCGTCGAAGAACCGGTACCAGGCAGGCGTGCCCTGCGGACTGTCCGTCTTGAACAGTGCGGGCGCCAGCGGAATTGCCCGCTCCATCACATGGGGAAGGCCCTGCACATACAAATAGCAAACCGATGTGTCCAAGGGCTCCGGATCCTGCCAGATAAGGTCGATCAACCGGTTTCCCAAATCGGCATAGATGCTTTCAAAGAGCGTGTTTAGACCTTCGCCGGAATACAGCATGGAAAGCACGCTGTGCTTGATGAAGTCGGCTTTTGTCAGAATCCGATCGCCCCTGTGGTGGACAACGCCGGTTTTTTCGTTGTAGTCAAACGACCAATTTGGATAGTTACTGCCTCCCGCCGCGGCGGTCAGCGAGACCGCGACCGTGCCGAGCAGCAGGAGAACGGATAAGAGAATGGATAATGCTTTTTTCATCGGAATAACCTCCTGTTCTGATAACGGTAAAAACAGCAATTATTTCCCGAGCCACTTGAACAGCCGGAGGAACCAGTCGATGATCCCGCGGAAGAAGCTCTGAATCTGTGCCCAGAAGCCGCCGCTGTTGTCGTCCGGCTGCGATCCGGTCGGGTCGGCAGTATAGCGGCCCCATTCGCCGCAGACGGTGCACCGGATATCGACGATGCCCTCTTCGGTCTCCGTCGGTTCTTTGATGACCCGCTGTTCGCCGAGGGCGTTGTGGATCACATCGTGACCGGAGAGCCACGTTTCGCAGTCGGGGCAGAAGACACCCGCCGTGTAGCCGTGGGCCGCTTCGGTCGCCTCGGTCGCGGGGACTTCATAGGCGTTTTGGTGCTCCGTCGGGCAAAGCGCAATGAACACGTTCCCGTTTTCAGCCGCAAAGGCTTCGGCAGCGGAACCCGCATAGCCATAGATCACAACGGCCTTTCGGAATGCATTGCTTCCGATAGAAGTCACAGTGGCGGGAATCGTTACCGTTGTAAACACAGCCTGCTCATCCGAGTAACCGCCGTCAAAAGCAGCATTCCCAATTGTGGTGACGCTTCCTGGAATCGTGAGTTCTGTCAAAGGTACTTGATAGAATGCGCCGTTTTCAATCGTTGTGACGCCTTCCGGTATACGGAAGCTCGTCAAACTGCTGTCACCGGAGAAAGCAGCGCTGCCGATTGTTGTCAGTTGGCTGTTTTCGGGGATGGTAACGCTTCTCAACCCTTCCAAATGATAGAAAGCCCATGCGCCGATGGTCTCAAGACTGGCGGGAAGAATGACTTCTTCCAAATAGCGATCGACGCCAATGAACGCCTGTTCGGGAAGCGATGTGACGCCTTCTTCAACAACGACCTTCCTGACACGCTTCGCAGTGGGTCCGACAACTCCAATCATAACATAATGTCCGTTCTGCCGGAACGCGCCCATCGGCCCGGTACCGCTGATCGTTAATGTGCCGTCATTCGTGAACACCCACGTTAAGCTTTCTTCGTTGTCCGCTGCGCCGCAGTAGCCCCAGTCAACAACGTTATAATGGATATTGGCGTTCAGCAGCGATTCGTTGCCGTATTCGCCGGATTCATCGATTTGGATCTCACCCCATTGCGCTTCGCTGCCGCCGTAATACACGTCTTGCAGGGCGGTGCAGTAGGAGAACGCACCGGCGTCGATGCTCGTCACACTGTCCGGAATCATGACGCTTGTCAGCGCAAGGCAGGTTGCAAACGCCGAAGGGGGAATGCTTGTCACCCCGTCCGGGATCGTTACGCTTGTCAGCGCAAAACAGCCAACAAACGAATGGTTGCCGATGGACAAAACGCCGTCCGGAATCGTCACGCTTTCCAGCGAGGTACAGTCATAGAACGCAGAGTCGCCGATGCTTGTTACACCGGGTTGCAGTACAACCGTTTTGAGTCTTAAGTAATACGGGCCCCAGGGTGCCGTGGTGCGGCTTTGATATGAAGTGTAGTTCGCCATTTCGCCCGTGCCGCTGATGGTCAGGGTGTAGTCGGTCGAAAGCTCCCACATCAGGTTCGTGCCGTCGCCCTCGCCGCCGCAGTAGCCCCAGTCGGTGTCGGCGAATTGGACAAGCGATTTGATATATGCCCGCATGGTCTGCGCATACTCGGTATACGATCCGCCCAGGTTTTCCGCATGGTAGTAGATTGTCATCAGATCCCACTGCGCGGGCGTGCCGTCGTAGTAGATCACAGACAAGCTGTCGCAGTCCGCAAAAGCGGTAACCTCAATCTCTTCCATACTGGAATGCGGAATCGTGATGGATTCCAGATTGCTGCAGCCTGCAAACATGTTTCCCCCAATGTAATCCGTGCCGTCCAGGAACACAACATTTTTCACGTCAGTACGGCCTTGAAACGCGCCGTTTCTGGCGTATCCCGAACCGCTGATGGTCAGTGTGCCTTCGCTGTCGAGCACCCAAGTCAGGTTCGTGCCGTCGCCTTCGCCGCCGCAGTAGCCCCAGTCGACCACGTCGGCGGAATACAGGGCTCTGCTCACCGCAGCGTTGTTACCCAGTTCCGACAGGCGGCAGGCAGGCGCAACACCGCCCAAGGTCATGTCTACCTCATAAAAGTCTTTCATTTCTCCCCACATATTGACAACACAGGCAGCTCCGGTGCAGCCGGGATTCCGCAGCCAACGCCAGGCGCAACCGTCAAAGGTGCTGCTGTTCTCACGATACAATCCCTGGCTTCTTGCGTAATCCGTGCCCTGCATCGTCTCGCTCACGGAATAACCCGCAGTTGAACTCACCCGGCAGTCAAAACCGTAATCCGCATTCAAAGCGTCGTCCCAGGAGATCAGGAAGATTTTGTCGTTTGTCGCGGCGGAATTGTACTCCGGACGCGGTTCAAGCGCGTTTACATGCGAATCGTTGTTCAAGGCGGTAGTTTGAATATTCGCCTTTTGTTCCGGCGTAAACGCCGTTTCAAAAAACTGCCCGTTCAGCCAGTCCCGCAGGGAACATGTTGCGTAGTTGTTAGCGTAAATGGTGAGCGCCTCATCCTGATAGGGTTCGGAACAGACGCTTGGTGAATAATAGTATTCGTAGTATACCGTATTCTGATACGCCTGCGCGTCGATCAGGGCGTCGCACATGATATATCCGGTGTCCGGGTCAAGCACGCGCCAAACCAGCGGCTCATACCGAAAATAGTACGTCGTGCCGGTTTCATACCCGCTTTCATCCTGCATCGATCTTTCAGGGGCGGAAGCAATATACGTCATATCCGGCCGGTACGCCGTAAAGTACACGGCGCGGTATTTTTCGCCGCCGCAGAAGAAGTCGGCGAACTGCATATAATCGCTCTGCTCCATGGTGCCGGCGGTGCCGGTACCGCTGTAATAGCCGTAGCTTTTCCACGTTGCCGCGGCCGCCGCCGCCAGTTCTTCGGTCTCCTCTACCTGCGTTTGCGGGTAGGAGCCGAACTGAATGCGGTCGTTGACTGCGTAGGTCGGTTCCTCCGCCGCGGCGGTGAACCCCACGGCGAGCAGAGAAGCCGCCAAAGCAACGAGCAGCAGTGTCAATAAAAGCTTGTTTGTTTTCTTCATAATGATCTTCCTTTCCTGGGTGAAAAAGGTGCTTTCCTTTTATGGGAATATTGTAGCATAAAATCTGCGATTTGCGGTTAAAAAAGAGTGAAATGCGTTCTCACGGGAGTGAAATGCAGTTTTCGGCGGTCAAAACCGACAGGAAGATGAAACTTCATTCCACATTCCATATTCCAAATTCCACATTCTTACGCCGTCTCTTCCTTCATGTTCAGGAAGATATTCAGCTCAAACACACCATCTTTGACCGTAAAGTTCACGTTGTCCTCGCCGTATTTCGCGGCGGCTTTTTTGATGCTGCGGAAACCGTAGCCGTGCGCGTTTTTGTCGGCCTTGTTCGTCTGCGGCAGCCCGTTCTTCGTCTTCACCTCGCCCGAGACGGGGTTGGCGATCGTGATATAGACGGTCTTCTTCGCGCGGCGGGCGCGGAAGGTGATGACCTTTTCCCCGGCGGCGTTCTTCGTCGCCTCGATCGCGTTGTCGAGCGCGTTCGGGAAAATCGTGTAAATGTCGTCCGGGTCGATCCCCTCCGGCGGGAAGGTCGTATCGAACGCGACGTCGAGCTGAACGCCTTCTCGCTCGGCAAGCTGCTGCTCGCAGAAGAGCACCGTGTCGAGCCGGTAGTTGCCCGTGTTGTAGCGTTTGCCTGTCTCCGAGATGAAGTCGCTGAACTGCTGCGCCATCTCACGGGCGTCGTCGGGCTTATCTTCTTCGAGATAGGTGAGCAGCGGCCGCATCTTCTTCGGGAAATCGTGGCGGAACATCCGCACGTCCTCATACATCTGCTCCATCCATTCGAACTGGCGGATCTGCATCTGCAGCTGCTTTTTGTAGTTGTCCGCCTGCTGGCGCATCCGGAAGAAGCGCACAAGGGCGAACGTCACCGTCCCGGTCAAAATCGGGATATTCAGCAGCATGAAAGTGAACTCCGCCTGCCGCGTTTCGGAATACGCGGGACCGAGCAGCAGCAGCGTCGTCACAAACACCGCCGTTGAAAGGACGATCAGCAGAAAGAGGATCGCGCCGTCACGGGTGATATTGAAATAGATGGTATGCCGCCTCGCGTAGCGCGTCAGCAGCAGATAGGCGACCAGGAACACCGCCACATCGACCAGGAACCCGACGAGCAGCTCGAGCGCGGCGTCGCGGTTTTCGTTGTTGAAATGGAAGAAGACGAGCAGGACGATGAAGCGGATCGCTTCGACGAACGTGTAGCCCGCCGCGGTGAGCATCGCTTTCAGGCGGCTGTGTTTTTCAAACAGAATCGCCATACAGATGAACGGCGTCACCAGCCCGATGGTGGACCAGAGAAAACCGGCGGCGTCGGACGGCTCCCGGAAAAAGGGCGCGAGCACACCGAGTACAACGCACAGCGCGCCGCAGATGAGATAGGGCGCCTTGGTTTTTTTCAAAGAGAGATGAAACAGGGAAACGGCAAGAAACGCGCAGCCCGCGATCAGCACGCAGTTATCCAGCGTTGCGATCAGGGCGTAAATGACCGGCGCGCGGCGGATCAGATCGGCGATAGCAAGAAACATACCGCACCATCCTTTCTTTAATGGTTAAACAAGAACATGAAATTGTGATAGGCCTTTTGGAAATCCCGCGCTTTCAGCGGAAGGGTGACGCCGTTTCTGAGCGTCACGGTTTTTGCGTCGTAGGAATCGACGTACTGCAGATTCACAAGATACGAGCGCTGGATCCGGTAGAACAACCCGGCGGGCAGCAGCTTTTCGACGTCGCGCAGCAGATAGGTGAACGTCTCTACGCCGTCGAAGCAATAGACTTTCACCTGCTTGTTGTCCGCCTGGACATAGAGGATATCCTGCGCATAGAGCGTCTTGAAGCGCTTCCCCTGCTTGAGTTCAAGCCGGTTGAAGAACGACAGACGGAAAAACTGGTCGAGCTTTTCCTCGAGCTGCTTTTGGTCGATCGGCTTTTTCAAAAAGCCCTCGGCGTGGATCCCCTGATTGATGATCTGCGCGGCGGCCGCGTCGTAGTTTGTCAGATAGCAGATCGTCACGGCGTGACTGTACTTTTCCTTGAGCGCCTTGGCGATCTCGATGCCGTTCATGGCGTCCATGCAGAAATCCAGAAAGTACAGATCGAACTTGCCCCGCTCGAGCAGATCGTGGCCGTCGGTAAACCGTTCGCACTGAATCTCAAAGTCCCGCTTAAACCCGTAAGAACGGATCATCTGTTCCAGTTCCTCTGTGATGTTGGATTCGTCGTCGCATAATGCAATTCTCATCTTGGTGCCTCCTGTCTGCGCCGCCGACCGGTTCGGCAAAGCGCAACGTGATTCCCCGCGGGGGTGTTTCTTTTACCGTGTATATCATAGCACAAAATTTCGCATTTGCAGTAAAAAAAGAGTGAAAAGTGTTTTGAAAGGAGTAAATTAATGTTTTTGTTCTATATTAGAATATAAAACCGCCGTTTTCGCGAAAAATGCCCCTGTTCCCCGTTCGAAAATGATGCTTGCAATGTGCCGGGCAATGTGCTATAATACATAAACAAGAACAAAACGAGGTGACTGCAATGGCCATTCAGGAATCCGGCGAGATGTATCTGGAAACGATCTTGATCCTGTCAAAGCAAAAAAACGCGGTGCGCTCCATTGACGTGAGCGAATACATGGGCTACTCCAAGCCCAGCGTCAGCCGCGCGGTCGGTCTGCTGCGCGACGCGGGCTACCTCAATGTTGACCGTAACGGCCACCTGTTTTTGACCGAGCCGGGTCGGGAACTCGCCGAAAAGATCTATGAGCGTCACACCCATTTGACGAAGTTCTTCATGTCGATCGGGGTCAGCGAGGAGACCGCCGCCGCCGACGCCTGCAAGATCGAGCACATCATCAGCGACGAGACGTTCCGGGCGATCCAGAATCTGCCGTTGGAATAAGCCGCAGCATACAACAACAAACGCCGTCCGCGCCCTGACGCGAAAACGGCGTTTTCTTTTTCCCGCGTGACGGCGCTTCAGAAAAGTTTTTTGCGCCAAATGTGCCGCAGGTCTTGCAATGGGATCTATAAATATGGTATGATAGATTGTCATTCAAAATCAAAGGAGAGTTTATCATGAGTGTCAAAGAATTAATCGTCAACGCGGGCAGCTCCTCGCTGAAATATACCGTGTTCAAAATGCCGGACGCCGAAGTGCTTTGCAACGGTATCTTCGAACAGCTCGGCACCCCCCTGCCGACCTTCACCCACAAGCTGCCGAACGAAACCGGCAAGCTTGTCAAAGTGATCGACAAGATGGCGCTGACCCCCGGCGCAGACCACAGCGCAGCGATCACGACGCTGATCGACACCCTGACCGGCAAAGAGTTCGGCGTGCTCGACTCCATGACGGAGATCGCGGCGGTCGGCCACCGCGTGCTGCACGGCGGCGAAAAGTTCAGCGGTTCCGTCCTCGTCAACAAGCAGGTGGAAGAAGCGATCCGCGAATGCATCCCCCTCGGCCCGCTCCACAACCCGGCGAACCTGATGGGCATCGAGGTCTGCGAAAAGATCATGACGGGGATCCCGCAGGTTGCCGTGTTCGATACGGCGTTCCATCAGACGATCCCCGAAGAAGCGTTTATGTACGCCCTGCCGTATAAATACTATAAAGAATACGGCATCCGCCGCTACGGCTTCCACGGCACAAGCCATCGCTATATCGCGAAGCGCACCGCCGCTTTCCTTTGCGAAAAGTATCCGGGCAAATACAATCCCGACACGCTGCGCATCGTCACCTGCCACCTCGGCAACGGCTCGTCCCTCGCGGCGAT
This sequence comes from Clostridia bacterium, assembly GCA_017544665.1. Taxonomy (GTDB): domain Bacteria; phylum Bacillota; class Clostridia; order Oscillospirales; family Acutalibacteraceae; genus UBA6857. Next base: position 7,481 of record JAFYDS010000040.1, read on the forward strand.
CAAGGGCGGCAAGTGCTTCGATACCACGATGGGTCTGACCCCGCTCGAGGGCATCATGATGGGTACCCGCTCCGGCTCCATCGACCCGGCGATCATCCCGTTTATTATGAAAAAAGAAGGCCTGACGCCGGACGACGTGGACAATCTGCTCAACAAGAAGAGCGGCATGCTCGGTCTGACGACGGAGGACCCGAACAACGAAGCGACAAGCGACAACCGCACGATCGAAAGCCGCGCCAAGCAGGGCGACCCACGCGCCATGCTGGTCGAAGCGATGTTCTGTCACCAGCTGACGAAGCTGATTGGCGGCTTTGTCGCCGCGATGGGCGGCGCGGACGCCGTCGTCTTCACGGGCGGCATCGGCGAAAACAACCCGCAGTACCGCACCCGCGTAGCGGACAAGCTTGCCTTCCTCGGCACACAGATCGACGAAACGCCGAACGCCCTCAGAGGCAAGGAAGTGGAGATCTCCACGCCGGATTCCAAGCTGAAGCTGCTGGTCATTCCGACCGACGAAGAGCTGATGATCGCGGAGGACACCTACGAACTGACGCAGAATAAGTAACGCCTCATAAAGAAAAGCCGTTCTTTTCAGAACGGCTCTTTTTGTTTTATTGTCATCCGCTCCCCCGTGTCGGGGTGGTCGAACGTCACGCTGCGCGACCAGAGACAGAGGACGTCGCTGTCGTCTTTGGCGCCGTAGCGGCGGTCGCCGACGACAGGGTGGCTGCTCGACGCGAACTGAACGCGGATCTGATGGGTGCGCCCGGTATCGAGTAAAACGGCGACCCGCGACGCGGTTTCGGTCTTCTCTTCCACCTGATAGGACAACCTTGCCGGGCGGACGCCCTTGCGCGGACGCTTGACGACAAAGACCTTGTTGGTCCGCGCGTCCTTGAACAGCAGATCTTCCAACACGCCGCTTTCCGGTGCAACGTCGCCGTGCACGAGAGCGGCGTAGCGTTTTTCGAGCGTTCCGGCGGCAATCTGGCGGTTCAGCGCCGCGGCGGCAGTCTGCGTCTTTGCAAAGACCATCACCCCGCCGACGGGCCGGTCCAGCCGGTGGATCGGATAGATCGCGCCGCCCGTCTGCGCTTCCAGCAGCCGGACAAGATCGGGCTGCGCGCCGTTTGCGCCCTGTGACAGGACGCCGGCAGGCTTGACGCAGCAAAGAATGCTGTCGTCTTCCAATAGAATGGGAATTGTGGGTTGCATATCATTGCCTTTCAAGAAAAAAGGAGCCAGCGGCTCCTTTTTGTTTTTATTTTGCGTAATCGACAGCTCTTGTCTCGCGGATCATGTTGACCTTGATCTGACCGGGATATTCCATCTCCTGCTCGATCTTTTCCGCGATCTGGCGGGCGATCAGGACCATCTCTTCGTCCGTGACCTTGTCCGGCTTCACGATCACGCGCACTTCACGTCCCGCCTGAATGGCGTAGGCGCTGTCAACGCCGCGGAAGCTCTTGGTGACTTCTTCCAGCTGCTGCAGACGCTTGATGTAGTTCTGCAGATTTTCGCGCCGTGCGCCGGGACGCGCGGCAGAGATCGCGTCCGCCGCCTGTACGAGGACCGCGACGAGACTGGTCGCTTCCACATCGCCGTGATGTGCGTGGATCGCGTTGACGACAATGTCGTTTTCCTTATACTTCTTGGCGACTTCAACGCCCAGCTCGATGTGCGAGCCTTCCTGCTCGTGGTCGAGCGCCTTACCGATATCATGCAGCAGACCGGCGCGTTTGGCGAGCTTGACATCCACGCCGAGTTCCGACGCCATCAGACCGGCGATATAGGAGACCTCGAGCGAATGGTTGAGAACGTTCTGTCCGTAGCTCGTGCGGTACTTCAGCCGGCCGAGCAGCTTCACCAGGTCGTTATGGATACCGTTGACGCCTGCGTCGACCACAGCGCGTTCACCCGCCTGACGGATGGCCTGGTCAACGTCGCGCTTGGCTTTTTCGTGAATCTTTTCAATCAGTGCCGGATGGATACGGCCGTCGGCAATCAGCTTTTCCAGCGTGATGCGCGCCACCTCGCGGCGGACGGGATCGAACGAAGAGAGCGTGATCGCTTCCGGGGTATCGTCGATGATCAGATCGACGCCGGTGATCTGTTCGAGGGTACGGATATTGCGGCCCTCGCGGCCGATGATGCGGCCCTTCATTTCGTCATTGGGCAGCGCCACGACGGAGACCGTCGCTTCCGAAACCAGGTCGGAGGCGCAGCGCTGAATGGCGGTGGTGACGATCTCGCGCGCAAGGGCGTCGGATTCATCGTGGATCTTTTGCTCGAACTCCATGATCTTGACCGCCTTTTCGCGGGTCAGGGTCTGTTCCAGTTCCTGCAGCAAATAGACTTTGGCTTGTTCTTTCGTATAGCCTGATATTTTTTCAAGCATTTCCAACTGGCTTCTTTTGATGCTTTCTGCTTCGGTAAGTTGGGCTTCGGCTTTCTTGATCCGGTCGTTCAGCGTTTCGTCCTTTTTCTCAAGGGCGTCCAGCTTCTTGTCAAGGCTTTCTTCCTTCTGGATCAGCCGGCGTTCCTGACGTTGCACTTCGCTGCGTCTGTCGCGCAGCTCCCGTTCCGTTTCGGTTCTTGTTTTATGGATCTCGTCCTTTGCTTCCAGAATGGCTTCTTTCTTCTGCGTTTCGGCTTCTCCCACGGCGCGGTTAATGATACGCGTCGCCTCTTCTTCGGCGGAACCGATCAGACCTTCCGCGGTCTTTTTCCGGTGGCTTCCGCCTAATACGAAACCGAGCAATCCGAACACCACTGCGCAAACGACGGCAACGATGAGGGTGATTATCCAATTATCCAAAGTAGCAGCACCTCCTTTTTTCTGTATTTTTTGGGGTTATCGGTTGTTCAAAAAATCATCAAAAGAGGATCCTGTTGTTACTTGAAGGTTGTTATAAAGCTATCTTATTTATATTAAACCAAAAAAACAATTCTGTCAAGTAATTTTCTTGCATCCTTTTTTAAAAATTCTTTTTCGGAAAAAGCGATCTTGAAGAAAAAGCACTGCGTTTGACGCAGTGCTTTCACTTAAAGATTATTCGTCATCGTGTTCATCAACGGTTTCGGACACAGCTTCTGTCTCCGGCGCGTCAAGCGGGGAACCGCTCTTCTTTCTGCGGGAGAAGAAGTAGCCGAGCAGACCGCCCAGCGCGACGATGCCGGTGGGCGCAGCGACGATCTGCGGATGCTCCATGATGGCTTGTCCCGTCCGGACGACCAAAGAGGACGCGTGGTTCTCATCGGTGCTGGAAAGGTCGTCCAGCAGGCTCTTGGAAACCGCTGTCTCGTCTTCCGGATAGGTCTCATCGATCAGCTGGCCGAGGTAGTTGTAATCGGCGTTGTTGCCGTCAGAGGAGGCCTGATCAGCGCCGGGCACGTCGCCGTAGGTCGTCAGCACGTCGGCGCCCAACGCGGGCGTCTGCACCGGCATGGTGTGGAAGATGCTGCCCTGCGGCTGCTGCGCGGCATAGGCAGCGACCTGGGCCGTCAGGTTTTCCGTGTTTTCGCCTTCCGTGGCGCTCACGTGGTCAACCAAGGATTGGAAGTCATTGAGAATGTCACTGCTGTTGACGTTGCCTTCGGTGCGCACAACATGGAAGAAGTAGGTTGCTTCCTCCGCCGGATGGATGCCGTCGTCATAGCGGGAAACCAGCTGCACCTCCTGCGAGATCCGTTCCGGATCGATCGCGGCGTAGGTCGTGCCGGCGGGCTTGAGTTCCTTGCCGTTGAGGAAGAGCGTCACGTCTTCGTTCTTGCCGCCGAGCTGCGCCGCAAGCGCAAACGGCGTGAACCAAAGCTGCGTGCAGTCCGCGGGGATCAGCAGATCATAGCTGAATACGTCGGAATAGAATTCCTGATCGAGTTCGAAGCAGCCGGCTGCGCAGGCAGTTTCAAACAGCTGCTGGCAGGTGGCTTCAGGCGCATAGGCAGCCTCTTTGCTGTCGAGCATGGCGGTCAGAACCACCTTCTGCACGGCAAGCGGATCGCCGCTTGCATCCGCAGCGGCCAGCTTTGCCGGGCTCACGTGGATATCGTCATAGATCTTGTCGAAAATGGACGCATAGTAGGCATAATCCACGTAATCGCGCTGCGCGGCGGAGGTTTTTTCATAAGGCGTCATCGGCACTTCATAGTTGTTCGACGCGGCGGTGAGCACCTTGGACCAGTGGAACACTTCGCTGTTGGAGGGATTCTCACTGATCGGAATCTCCGGGAACTCCTCGACATGCGTCTTGGCCGCCTGCACTGCAAGGCCGTTCACGGTGTTGACGCCGGAGGGCAGGAAAACGTCCATCAGTTCGCTGACCAGCGCCACCTCGGCGCCTTCCAGCGTGGTACCCTTGGGCAGCGTGACGTTCTTCTCATAGAGCACGTAGGGGGCGTTGTATTTGAGCGCGGCGTAGACGCCGGCGATCTCTGCGTTTTCGGTAGCGGTCGGGTTGGTGGGAACGGCGATGCCGTAATCGGACAGATAGGATTTCATTTCGGGCGTCTTGTCGGTCATGCCCATGACTGTGACCATATAGTAGAACGCGTTGATCAATTCGTCATACGCCGAACCGACGGTTTCTTCGTTGAGGTCATGCAGGGTCTTGTAGCGATCCACCTCGCCGCAGAAGCTCTCATAGGTTTCGCTGTAGGGGTAGTCGGGCTTCGGCGTCGGCTTTACCGCTGTAAGCGCAGTGGAGCCGTCGCGGATGATCAGATTATCGAGCCAGGCCTTGCTGTAGTTCGTAGTTGCAAACTGGGTGTGGCCGGGCAAAACTTCATAACTGCCGTCGTTCACGTTCACATTGATCGCAAAAGAAGACAAGGGCATAACGGCAAAGCAGCCGATCAGAACAATCAGAACAAACGCAAGAATCGGTTTCTTCATTTTCAAGGGGATACATCCTCCTTCTCCGAAATCTATATATAGAACACAAGAATCCATACTAATCTATTATCATACAATATACTATACAACGAAACCGGAAACTTGTCAATTGTTTTTTTCTTCTTTTTTTAACAAATTTATGAAGAATTATTTGCTTCGATTATATTTTTCCGTCAAAGAATTATTTCTCTGTTTTTGTCTTGCCCGCAACGCGTTCGAGCACCTTGCGGTACGGCAGCGTCATCCCTTCGGTCATCTTGCCGCCCGCCTTTTTGCGCAGCGTTTCGCTGCCCATCAGCGCGCCCACGGCATACATGCCGACGATGCGTCCTTTTTTCTTCTGCGGAAAATCATAGAAGCCGTGTTCCTTATAAAATTTATGGTCCGCCTTCATCAGTCCCTGCATCTGATAGATCAGGTCGCGGAAAATCTTCAGACCGCCGACGCCGTAGAAATTCTGTGGCTGTTCATAGCGGTGATCGAGCGCGTAGGTCAGGCGCAGCGCAAGCGATTCCAGCGCGGCGTCCGGGTCCTGCTCGTCGGTCGCGATCGCGGCGAGATGGTTGCCGCCGACCTCGGCGCGCGCCTCCATCACCAGCCGGAGGTTATCCTCTTTCGCAAGGTCGCCGTGGACGATATAGCCGACAGGCTTGCCCATGGTGACGGTGCGGTGCCCGTTGCAGAACTGCCGGTCGTCATAGAGCTTCATGCGGTAACCCATCGAGTGATCCTTGATCGTATAGGCATAGACGATGGCGTCCGCGCTCTGGATATGCGTACGAAGATAATCGTCAAAACCGTCCTTGTAGAAGCATTTGCCGGTCGATGCGCAGGAGAAGCAGCCGATGCAGCCGCCCTTGAACGGAAACTGCTGCAGATCGACGATCTCACTTTCATACGGCAGCAGCGACGCGAACCGGTCGATCATCGCGGCGAGCGGCGCGTTCTGTGCTTCGTCCGTACCGGAGTCGGTCACGATCACGATCTTGCCGGGCTTTTTATCGGCGACGGGCTGTGCCGACACCTGTTTCAGCGGGACGGACGGCGCGGGCGTCGTCCGTTTCGGCGCGGGCATATAAAGCCCGTGTTCCACCTGCCAGCGGACATAGCTGAAGAAATCGAGCGCCTCTTTTTGTCCCTTTTCACGCAGCAGGTCGTCCATATCCGCCGAAAGCCCTTCGAGATAGCGCAGACCGAGATCGTAGCAGTTCTGCTCCAGAAAGCGATGAGCGGTCATGTCATAAAAGTGCTTCGACGTGCTGATCTGCGTCGCGTAGGTGTTGGAAAAGTCGATCCCGCTTTCCTTCATCAGCTCGACAAAGCGGTGCAGCTGCGCGGGCACGAGGAAGGTATAGACCGGGTAGCTGAACAAGATCAGGTCGGCGCTTTGCAGCGCGGCGGCGCAGTCGGAAAAATCGCGTTCCATCTTTTTGATGTACTGCCCGACATGCAGCACGTCGAACGTGCAGTCAGGGAAGAACTGCTCGATATAGCGGACCGTAAAGAGCGTGATGCTGTCTTTTCCCGCCGGGGAACCGTTTAAGACAAGAACTTTCATGGGGTACCTCCAGATTTTTCGTTTTGATAAAGCATATAGCTGTGGGTAATGTTGCCTTTTTCATAGCGGTCGGTGCGGAACGTCTCGAAGCCGAGGCGGCGGTAGAACAGCACGTTCTGCTCGTCCTGCGCCTCCAGTCCGCAGGAGAGACCCTGCGCCGTGAGGTCGGCGATCCCCTGCCGGATCAGAGAAGCGGCGATCCCCTGCCCCTGATGCTCCGGCGCGACGAAAACGGGCGAAATAATCCACGTTTTCTCGTCGAACGCCTTGACGTCAAGCGGGCCGTAGGCGGCAAGCGTCCGCAGCGTGTTTGGCCAGAACCAGTAGAGATACAGCCAGTCGGGGCACTTCAGAAAATCGAGGACGCCGTATTCGTTATGCGCCTTCCGCCAGACGCACAGACCGCGGTTTTCGTCGTCGATATAGAAATAATCCGTCCCGTTCGAGGTGTTCAGCCGCTCCATCATAAAATGGGAAACGAACTTTTCTCGCCGCTTCGGGTTCTTCGTGGCGTAAACGTGGACGGGGTCGTTCACATAAGCGCGTCCCGCCATTTCCGCGAAGAAACGCAGCTCTTTTTTCGTTAGCTTTTCGCCGGGTCTGATGATCCGCATCGGCGTTTTTCCCCTCTCTTTTTTCTTAATAAGATTATAATATAACCGCAGCGGAAAGTCAAGGTTGCTTTTTTGTGCCGGATGTGGCATAATAGCCTTGGAAAGGGAGATGTCTTATGAAACGGTTCGTCCATTTTGTCTTGATTTTGTCCACGATCTGCAGCGGGATCGCCGCCCAGATCGACTTTGTCTTTCAGCCGGCGAAGTACAACGCGATCACGCTCGACACGTCGAATCTGCCAACGCCGGTTACGGAACCGCGCGTGGACACCTTCGTGCAGCTTGAGGACGTGAAGATGCACTATCAGGTTTACGGCGAAATCAAGCCGCCGCTGATCCTCATCCACGGCAACGGCGGCAGCGTCAAGTCGCTGCGCGAAGCGGCGCAGTATCTCGCCAACGATTTCACCGTCTATCTCCCCGAAAGCCGCTGTCACGGGCAAAGCAGCGACCCGGGCGTCATCACCTATGAACTGATGGCGAAGGACTTTATGCAGTTCATCGAAGCGATGGGGCTCAAAAAGCCGGTCATTATGGGGCACAGCGACGGCGCGATCAACGCGATCCAGCTCGCCGCGGACTACCCCGACGTCCCCGGCGCGATTATCGCCTGCGGCGCGAACTCCAACCCCGACACGTTCAAGCCCTATTTCCCGTTCGGCGTGTGGGTCAAGAATATCTTTGAAAAAGACAAGCTCAACGATCTGATGCTGACCCTCCCCGATTTCACAGAGGAGTATCTTGCACAGATCACCTGCCCGACCTACGTCGTCAGCGGGCAGTACGATATCATGTGGCTGACCGACACGGTCTATCTCTACGAAGCGATCAAAGGCAGCGACATGGCGGTCATCCGCCGCGCGGACCACAGCTCGTATATGTCACAAGACGGCAAGTGGGCATATGTGCTTGCAACAGACTGGCTCAAAGCGAAAGATTTGCTGTAATCCAGTCATTAGTCGTTAGTCAATAGCAAAAGCCGCCCGTTGGCGGCTTTTTTTAGTGGCTGGTGGTTCGTGCACAGTTACCCGAAGATCTCGGCTGTGCCGGCGCAGCCCCTGTATGTGCTGCCCTGATAGCTGAAACTGCCGACGGTGAAGAACGACGCGGCGATTCTGCCGTCCGGCAGCTTGACCGCCTGCATGGACGGGGTATTCACGATCACCTCGAACTGTGCGTCGGTGTGCTCCGCCATCACGGAATATGCGTAGGCGCCGTCGTTTTCCACATAGACGCTGAAGATGTCGCCCGCGGCGGCAACGTCGGGGAGCGTCAGGTTGTTTCTTCGCCAGGACCCCGTGCGGTGCTCGTTTTCGGCGATCAGCGTTCCGCCGTCCAGCAGCTCGTACTTGATGCCGTTATGGATCACTGTGTTTCCATCCTGCACGAAGGAGCCCGTGTAATAGGACTGGTCGAGCGTGGTGACCATCTGTCTGCCGGCGCTGTTGGTCATGCCCGCGCCGAGCAAAACCGCCGCGCAGTCGGTCGCAAAGCACGAAACGGTCATACTGACCTCCTCGTGTGTCGTTTTGGCAAATACGGCAGCCGCGCCGCCGCTGACCCTGCTGCCGTAAATGCCGGGCAGCAGACGGTAAGTGGGGTCGGCATGCGCCGCCAGCTGTGCGTCCGTCTCGCGGACAGCCGTTGTGCCGGGGACCATCGAATAGTCATAGAGCGGGCTGATATTGAAGTACTCGCTGCCCGTGCGCATGATCGTCGTCACGCCCGGAAAGGAGGAGTTATAGCAGAGAATATTTTCATCGTTGGTGATCTCCGAATAGAACAGGAGGTTGTCTCCGCCCCGAAAGCTGAAATAGAAATCTTCGTTCTTGATGACAAGGAATTTGCCGTTTTCGAAGTAATGCAGTCCGGTGTTTTGTTTCGTGTTTTCCGCAATCGAGACCGCGTACGTCATGATCTCATCGCGACGCGGCATTCCTTCGGCATTGGCGAGCGAAACGAGATACGGCACGAGACTGACAAGCGGCTGTTCGTTGACTCTCGAAACCGACCGGCCCATCACCGTGGGGTCAAGCGTGTTGCCGAAGCTCATTGTCTGAAGCCCCGTCAGCAGGAACGTGGCAAAGGGCGCGAGCTGGCTTTCCGTGAACATATACGTCGTACCGGTTATCATACCGAGGATCTTTGAAATACCCTTGACAAATTCAACGCCGTAGCCGCCCATATACAGCCGGGTACCGTGCTGGAAGAACGTGCCGTCCTTCTTGATACCCTCCAGGATCGAGCCGTCGAGCGCGTTCGACACTACGCGAAGCGCAGACCGGACGGCAGCGGCGTAACCGGTAAGTACGCCGAATTTGATCGAAGACATGGCGATATCGACCGCGTTTGCCCCGGTATATACATACAGCGTAGGATCCACCGAATAGCAGCCGCGCCCCACCAGCACCGCAAGATCGCGCAGCCGTTCGGCGCCCAGCTCCGGTTTCATCAGGATCCCGATCTCGCCCAGTATGTTCGGGTTCGAGAGCTTGTTGTGCCACCAGTTCGGGTTCTGGTAATCCTGACTGATCCAGTGGTCCAGCAGCCGGAGTACCGTATCCCGATATGCTGCTTTGACGTCGGAGTCCGTTTCGAGTCGGAACAAAATCGCCAGCCGTTCGGTTCTTGTAAGATGGGTCGCGGCAGGCCAGACGGCGCGATCCTGATTGCCGTAATCGATATCGGCAAAAAAGCAGTTCCCGTCGGCGTCCTGCACGATCCGTGACAAAATCGTTTCGGCATCGAGAATATCCGAACCCGCGAAAGGCGCTGCGGTGCCGCTGAGCAGCCCCCCGGTCAGGTTGTCGCCGATCGCGCCGACAGCGGCGCTCTGCTCCGTCCCGACCTGGGTGGAAAACGCGATCATCAGCGTGACAAGGATCATACTGATGAATTTTTGGATAGAAGCGAACATGATAGATTCCTCCGGAGGTTGGTTTATCGGCACAGGACGGGCAATCGTCCGCGAGCAGTTACGACATCTCTGTTTCAGCCGGCTGCGCTTCGCTGTTGCGTTTTGCGTTCAGCTCGGCAAGAATCCGCGACTGCTCGCTGTTGGTGATCTCATATTTCAGCATCGGGATCACGCTGAGCGCAAAACCGATCGCCGGCGGGATCGACACGAGGAAGAACATGCCGAAACGGTATTTTTCGAACTCCGGCGCGGTGGCGAACATGAAATCGTTCGCGGGCGACGCGCTGATGGCGTTGTTGACCGCGCTGACCGCGTCGCCGGAAAAGCCGACCGCGGCGAAAACGATACCCTGAATGATCGAGGAGATGCCCGCGCCGAGCTTGACGATGAAGCTCTGGCCCGAGAAGAAGACACCGTCCGGGCGGTAGCCGGTGCGGTATTCGTCATAGTCCACGCAGTCCGCGATCATGATGGACTGGATCACCTGCGAAGCGCCGATCGCGCCGCCGCCGATCAGGAACATCACGGCCATCAGCGCGAGCCAGTGGGCCGCCATCAGGTTGGTCCCGTCGATCAGATACAGAACGAACATGCCAACGAACGGGATCGTCGCCACCAGGCAGCAGACGTTGTTGACCGTCCGCTTTTCCAGTTTCTCGCAAAGCGGCGGGATAACCGCCATCGCGGCGAACATACCGAGGAACATCGACCCGCCGAGGATCAGCATATACTTCATGTAGTCCTGTCCGTTGCCGTTGATATCGCCGTAATAGTACGACAGCAGCGTCATCGCAACGATCGACAGGATATTCATCGGGGACCGGATCACGCCCGCGATCAGCACGCGGCGGAAGGGCTTGCACGCCCACATGATCTTGATATTGTCAACAAAGCTCTTCTTTTCCTCCGACGGCTGCTTGACGCGCTCCTTTGTGAACGCCGCGCACTCGAACAGCAGACAGCCGATCACGGTCAGCGCGCTGCAGAAGACGATAAAGCCCCATTGCATGCCGTCGTTGGTAGAAAGATTGAACTTATCCTTGAAGGTATTGCCGAGATTCTGTGACACGCTGATGACGGTCAGCATCACCACGCCGCCGCCGAGGCCGCCGACGATACGGGCCAGACCGAGGATCGAAGAGCGGTCTTTTTCGTTTTCGGTCATCAGCGAGGTGATGCCCCAGATCGGGATATCGCCCGCGGTGTAGGTCATGCCCCAAAGGATGTAGGACACGCCCGCCCAGCCGATGATCAGCGCGTTTATCCAGCCGGGATTCGCAGCGGAATACTGTTTGTTAACGAAGGTCAGGATCGTGGTGACCATCACGACCGGCGGCACAAAGAACAGATAGGGCCGGCATTTGCCCCATTTCGTGCGCGTTTTGTCAACGATCGTACCCATCATCGGGTCGTTGATCGCGTCCCAGATCCGCGCCACTGCCATGATGACGCTGATCGCCATCGCCGGCAGAAAGATGACTGATTGAAAGTAATAGGCCATGCCGGTGGCAATGACATTGTAGATGATGTTCTGGCCAAACAGGCCGGTGAGATACATTGCGCGCTCCGGCTTCGTGTAGGTGTTGGTCTGCACTTGCTGTTTCTGCTTCATCGAACTCTCCCCTTTCTTATCCCAAGTATAACAGATTCAAACGGGATTTGCAATGCATTTGCAAAAAAGGAGCGCGACTGGAAATCGTGTAACCAAAACGAGACACTTTTTTCTTGACAAACGCCCCTCTCTCTGCTATGATTAACGCAACCTATAAAGAGTGCGCGAGTACCGTATAGACCCTGACAATCGAACTGGTTGCAAGTATGTTTGCGCTGAACTAAGGATAAGGACGCCGCAGGGCTGACGCCCTGCAAGGACGCAGACGCAGTTCAGCACGAACAGACGCAGCAATGCTTCGAATTGTTCAGAGTGTATATGGTACAAGGGACAAGCCCTTTGACCGCACAGCAACCTGCCGCAAGGTAAGGTGCTAAAGCTTGACCGATGGGTGCCATACTGCCGCGAACGCCCCGTCGGAACGATGGGGTGTTTTTTCGTGCCGCTCTTTTGGGGAAATCTATGAAAGAGAGGTACATCTCATGAAACACATTCTCAAAGCACTCAATCAATCAAACACCGTCGTCTATGTCGAGCTGCCGGACGCAGCCGCCGCAAAGCGCTTTCAGGCGGAGGCGGCCGCCGCGGGCTTCACGTTCGGCGACGGCGTCTCGCCCGCCGCGCGGGAGATGGCGCGGGTCATGGTCGTCCACGCGGACGGCACGATCTGCTATCCCGGCGTCGTCGGGATGACCGCCTTCGGCAGCGGCGCAAAGACGATCGGCGGCAAGAAGCTCGTGCGGGCGGTGTTTTCCGAAAGGGAAGAAGACGGCTGAGCGCGCTTGCAAGTCACGCCGGGGTGTGGTATAATGCAGACAAAGGCGAAAGCCGTCTGAGAAAAAGGAGGATTCCTTATGCGAAACGTATTTTTGAAGCTGCTGACCTGGGTGTCGGCGTTCATCATGCTGTTCACCAGCCCCGGCGGTGCGATCCGCCAGCCGCTTGCCGCCAAGAAGTGTCCCGCGTTCTACGGTACAGCGGCCACCGCAAAGCCGCTCGCCCAAACGCAGGTGCCCCAGCACCCGTATCTTGCGCCGGAGGGCACCAACGGCATGCACGGCAATTCCTACAACACCGGCACCTATGATTACGTCGGCCCGCTCGGCGTGAACCCGACCGTCAACAGCCGGTCGATGAACGTCTTTGGCGGCCTCGTCGCCACGCTGATGTTCGATTCAAAGGGCCGCATCATGTGCATTTCCGGCAACGTGGTCGGCTTTCGTCTGCTGCTGCTCGACGCCGAAACGCTGGAAATCCTCGCTGAAACGCGGCTGCCGCAGCGGCAAAGCACCCGCGAGTTCTTCAAGACATTCGATTTCAGCAAGATCTCGAACGACACCTCCGGCGGCGCCTACTGCCACCTGCTGACGGGCGACAGGCCGATCATCGGCAATTCCGACAATGTGATCCAGATCTTCTATATCGACGAAAGCGGCAAAAAGCCGGAATGGAAGGTCGAACAGGAATACGACATCCAGCCGTATCTGGAAGACGGCGCGTTTATCACAGACGCGATCCCCGACTTTGAAGGCAACATCTGGTTCGTCACACGGCCGGGCGACGTCGGCTTTGTGGACGCCAAAACGGGCGAAGTCAATCTGATCCGGCTGGAAAACGAAGAGATCCAGAACACGCTCGCCGTCTGCGCCGACGGGATCTATATCGTCTCGGACTATGCCATGTACCGCTTTGAGATCCGCGACGGCAAACCGTTCTATACCTGGCGTACAGAGTATGACCGCGGAATTGAGACCAAACCCGGCGCAATCAATCAGGGCAGCGGCACCACACCCTCGCTCCTCGACGTGCCCTGCAGCGACGGCAGCGTGCGCAAGCTTTGCGCCATCACCGACAACGCGGATGAGCGCGTGAACCTCGTGGTCTATGACCGCGAAACGGGCGAAGCGATCGTCACCGAGCCGCTGTTTGAAAAGGGCCACTCCGTCAGCGAAAACTCCCTGATCGCCCACGGCCGCTCGTTCATCATTGAAAACAACTATTCCGACTCCGGCGCAGGTTTTTTGGAGCGCAACCCGACCAGCTACCCGGGCGTGACACGAATCGACATGAACGCCGACTGCACGGGCTGCACCGTCGTCTGGGAAAGCCAGGAAGCCTCCGCCACGGTGGTGCCGAAGCTTTCGGCCGGCAACGGACTGGTTTATCTATACACCCGCGTCATGGGCGACGATATTCCCAAGAATGCCGTGGCGTGGTACTTCACCGCCGTGGATTTTGAGACCGGCGAAACGGTCTATAAGGTCTTCACCGGCTGCGGACGCAACTGGAACAACAGCTACGGTCCCATCACGATCGGTCCGAACGGCAGCGCCTATGTCGGCGTGTTCAACGGTCTGATCCGCGTGGCAGACGGAAAGTAAAGTAAAAACAACAAAAACACCGCACCGGCCACTTGGCAGGTGCGGTATTACTATTGACGAATGACTAACGACTATCCTAAATAGTTTGCAATATACTGCGCAGCCAGCGTCTGGAACCGCAGCGTGCAGTCCGGATCGTTCAGCAGGGCGTGTCCGGAATTCGGGAAGGTGATGAAGTCGTGTTTCACGCCCTTTTCCGTCAGCGCGGCGTCGAGCCGTTCGGCGTTGGAATACGGGACGATGTTGTCGTTTTTGCCGTGCGCCATCAGCGTCGGCACGGAGGTGCTCTTCACCTGTTTGGCGGGCGAAAGGTTTGTCAGCGTCGGGACGAACAACTGCGCGATCCCGCTTTGCATCAGCAGCGCGAGCGTTTCGGTATTGATTCCGATGGACCCGGCGAGGAGTTCCCCCGCCCCGCTTTGCAAAAACGCGGGATCGGTGAAATCGGTCGGGGCGCTGGAACTGACAACGGCGACCGGGGTGACGGGCGCTTCGGCAATCTTCGTGTAGGCATAGAGCAGCGCGAGATGCGCGCCGGAGGAGGAGCCGACCATCACGGTTTTGCTGACGTTGATCCCCTTCTGGGCGCAGGCGGTCTTGATCGCGCGCAAAGACGCCGTGATGTCGTCCAGTTCATCCGCCGGCAGAACGCCGTTGCCGAGATAGCGGTAGTTGATCGACGCGGTGACGTAGCCCATCGCCTGATAGCGCAGCGCTTCTGTCAGATAGGTCTCTTTCGTGCCGGTGACCCAGGCGCCGCCGTGGATAAACAGCACCAATCCGACGTTGCCGTTCTTGCCCGTCGGCAAGAACAGATCGAGCGTCTGGTCGTCGCTGTCTCCGTAGGAAATGGTGCGGTCGGACAGATAGACGATCTCCTGATCGGTGACCGGCGTCGGCGTCGGATCAACCGCACCGCCGCCCTGTCCGAACAGGGACGCGATAAAGGCCAGAAACGATAAAAACAGCGAGATCATCTGCTGGAACACAGGATCACATCCTTTCTCTTTTTCAGCTGCATTATAGCACGCGGGAACAGGTTTTGTCAAATACTTGCAATCGCGGCGCCGATTCGCTATAATAATGCAAAGAGGTGATTTTATGCAGCACCGTATCATACCGCAGCCGAATCTGCTGGATTATACAGACGGGATCTGTCCGGCTGAACGGGCAGTTCCGGTCGTTGAAACGGACGAAGCGATGCCGCCGGAAGGCTACGCGCTGGCTGTCCGGCCGGACGGCGTCACCGTCCGCTGCAAAACGCCGCAGGGGCTCTTTTACGCGAAGCAGACGCTTTCCATGCTCCAAAACGAGAACGGCAGTCTTCCCTGCGTGTCGATTCAGGACGCGCCGCGGTTCGCCTACCGCGCCTTCATGCTCGACTCCGCGCGGCACATGCAGACGATCGACGAGATCAAACGTTATATCGACGTTGCGGCGCGGTTCAAAATGAACGTCTTTCACTGGCATCTGAGCGACGATCAGGGCTTCCGGATCGAATGCGAGCGCTTTCCGAAGCTCAACGAGGTCGGCTCGTTTCGCGACGGGCACGGTTTCGGTTCGTCCGACACGTCGCGTTACGGCGGCTTTTACACCAAGGCGGAGATCCGCGACATCGTCTCCTACTGCGCCGACCGCTTCATCCGGGTGATCCCCGAGATCGATATGCCCGGGCATACGAAAGCGATCCTCGCGTCGTACCCGTCCCTGTCCTGCCGCGAGACGCCGATCGCCGTGGAAACGCAGGCGGGCGTCTTCCGCGATATCCTTTGCGCCGGCAAGGAGGAGGTCGTCTCTTTCTGCTGCGACCTGCTCGACGAAGTGTGCGAGCTGTTCCCGGACGAATGGGTGCACATCGGCGGCGACGAAGCGCCGAAAAACCGCTGGCGGCAGTGCGACTGCTGCAAGAACCGGATGGCGAAGGCGCATCTCGATTCGTTCGAAGCGCTGCAGGGCGACTTCATGAACCGGATCGCCGCGCATCTGAGAACCAAGGGCAAGCGCGCGGTCGCGTGGAACGAGAGTCTCAAAAGCGGCTGTCTTGACGGCGACGTGATCATCGCCGACTGGATGGACCGCGATAAGCTGTGCCCTGCGCGTGCAAACGCGGGCGGAGAGATCATCGCGGAGGATTTCTTCCACTACTACCTCGATTACCCCTACGCCATGACGCCGCTCAAAAAGGTTTATACGTTCGATCCTCTGCCGGAGGGTCTGACCGAAATGGGACGGTCGGGCGTCATCGGCGTCGAAACGCCGCTCTGGACGGAGTTCATCGAAGATTTCGAAAAGCTTTGCAAAATGGCGTTTCCGCGGCTGCTTGCCGTGGCGGAGCGCGACTGGACGTATGAAGAAAACTGTGACTATGCCGACTTCCGCCGCCGCGCCGAAGAGAGCCGCCCGTGGCTGCAGTCGCAGGGCGTTGTGATGGACCCGCAGTCCGCATGGGACCCGAAAGGACTCAGCCGGCTGAAAAAGCTGCTGGCGCATTACAAAAAGACATTGACCAGAGATATGCTTTTGTCCTTCTTCTCCAAAAAGGACGATTAAATATGTTTTAAGGTTTTCCCGTATAATAGAATCAGAATTAAAAGAAAGAAGGCTTTTTTATGTATTGTCCATCCTGCAACAGCTACAATAACGACGGCGGCCGCTTTTGCTCCAACTGCGGCGCGCCGCTGCAGTATCAGCAGCAAACCGAACAGCCGAACCCCGGCGTGTTTGAACAGCAGCAGCAAACCGGCTACAGCTATCAGCAGCCGCCCTATCAGCCGCCGTATCAACAGCCAACCGGCGCGGAGCTGACGAAGCCGATCACCATTGCGACGCCCGTGGTCGCGATCATCCTGAACATCGTCTTCTTCAACGTCATCGGTCTGATCCTCGCCGTTTTGTCGCTGGTCAACTTCAACAACTACACGAGCGAACTGAACCGCGGCGGCTATGATCTCGCGGAGACCTATAAGCACAAAGCGAAGACCTTTGCCACGATTGCAGATATTCTCGCCATCGTTTGGATCGTACTGGTCGCCATCGCTGTGATCGCGTTCATCGTCTTCGGCATTGTCTCCGTCAGCGGCAACGGCGGCGTTGTGGACTTCAACTTCAACGGCAGCGAGCTGCCGCCGGACTTTTTCGGGATGATCGGATAAGTCGACAGTCATCAGCCAACAGTAAGCCATCCATCGGATGGCTTTTTTGCTGCAGCGACTTGCGCAACGGCGCGCTGCCTGCTATAATAAGAACGACTAAAAGAAGCAGGATTGGAAAAAGCATGGAACGATTTGTTTGTCTGGATGTGGAAATGCCGAACGGCGACGCGAACCGGATCTCCGCGATCGGCGTTGTGGAGTTCGTCGGCGGCGCCGTCACACGGCGGTGCTATAGTCTGCTGAACCCCGAAACGTGGTTTCAGCCCTATGTGGTGAAGCTGACCGGCATCACGCCGGAAATGGTACAGAACGCACCGACCTTCAAAGACTACTGGCCGACGATCGAGCCGCTGCTGACCGGCAGCGTGATCGTCGCGCACGGCGCGGGCAACGACCTCAAGGCGCTCGCCGCCTGTCTGCGGCATTACAAGATCGACTGGCAGCCCGCCGTGCCCTACCTTTGTACGGTGGAGGCGTGTACCGCCGTCTATCCTGACCGCGGCGCCTACGCGCTCGGGCTGCTGTGCGCCGATTTCGATATTCCGCTGGAACACCACAACGCGCTCTCCGACGCCGAAGGGTGCGGCCGCCTGCTGCTGCAGTGTCTGCGCGGCGGACTGGACCCCGCCCCGTTTGTAAAATCGTTCGATCTGCTGCGCACGCCGGACGAAAAACGCCGCCAAAAGAGACCGCCGCGCAAGAAAGGCGCTG
This sequence comes from Clostridia bacterium, assembly GCA_017544665.1. Lineage (GTDB taxonomy): Bacteria > Bacillota > Clostridia > Oscillospirales > Acutalibacteraceae > UBA6857. The sequence goes on from JAFYDS010000040.1 coordinate 25,320, forward strand.
CACTGCAGGCACAGGCGACCGTCCGCGAGTGGCTGGAGCCGCTTTGCTCTGAAACGGTCCGCAAAGAGACCGCCGAACGGCTTTCTCTGCCGCCGGAGCGGGTGCTCGGGGTCCCGCTGCAGTCGCTTCTTTCGCTCGAGCGGGCGCACCACGCGAGCGAGACGCTCGTCAGCTTTCTCAAGGCGGTGCCGCACGACTATCACGAAGAGAACCTCCTGCACGCGATCATTCTTTCCAACCGCAACCGCTTTGCCGTAACGCTCAAGGGCGTCGAAGCGTTTTTGCCGTTTGTTGACAATGCCGAGGTCTGCGCCGCGCTGCGCCCGAAGCTTTTTAAAAAGAAACAGCCGGAACTCGGCCGTCTGCTGCGCCGCTGTCTGGTCAGCGAGGAAAAGCACCCGACGCTGTTCGCGCTGCAGACGCTGGAGCGCACGTATATCAAGACGCCGATGCTGCCGACGTTTCTGGAAATCGTCGGGAGTCTTTCGCCCGACGACCCGGAGCTGATTGCGGCGCGGGATGCGTTCTTTCAAAAAGCGCTTGCCCTCGCGCCGCAAAAGACGCGCGCGTATCTGGCCGCGCACGGCCTCCGGCTCGAGCAGCCGTAACCTGACATTTTGTAGAACCACTCCGAGGCAGCACGTGCTGCCTTTTTTTCTAAGAAGCCGTGATATTTGGGACGGCTTTGCGTGTAAGAAACGAAAGAGACGTCTTTCAGAGAGGAAGTGCACTTCCATGGACAACGGTGCAGACAGCTATCGCCGCTATCTCGAGGGCGACGACAGCGCGCTTGCCGCACTGGTCACAGCCTATCGGCCCGGGCTGCGGACCTATCTGTGCGGCATAGTGCACGACTGGGATCTTGCGGATGATCTGACGCAGGAGACCTTTGTGAAGCTGTGCCTCAAAAAGCCGCGCGACAAAGGCACGGCGTCGTTCAAGACGTGGCTGTACACGATCGGCCGCCGCACGGCGCTCGATTATCTGCGCCGCCAGAAGAACGCGCGCAGCGTTCCGCTGGACGACTGTTTTACGCTTGCGGACAGAGACACGCCCGAAGCAGCGGTTTTGCGCGCGCAGACGACCGAACGGCTGTACGCGGCGCTGGAAACGCTTCAACCGCAGCACCGTCAGATCCTGTATCTCATCTATTTTGAAGATTTCACGCCCGCGCAGGCGGCGAAGATCCTCGGTAAGAGCAGCCGCGCCGTGTCGTCGCTGCTTTACCGCGCAAAGGGCGCGCTGAAGCGGGCGCTGCACGAGGAGGTGCTTTTTGATGAAGACTGACAGAGAGATGACCGAGGCGATTTTGGCCGAGGTGCAAAAACGAAACAAAACAAAAAAACGCCGCCTGTCCATCGCGGCGGCGGTATTGGTCCTGGCGCTCGCAGTGTCAGCTGTCGTGACCGCGCAGCAGCTGCATCTGTTTCCGCCGCGGGCACAGGGCAACGACACAACGATTGCGGCAACAGCATCCGGACAGCCGGAAACAAGCGAGCTGACCGCACCGGCGATCGGCAACGCGGCGTCATCTGCAGCGAACAGCACGGCAGACACAACCGTTGCACCCTACGGCACGGAAACGACCACACAGCGCGGCACGGCACCGAGTACAACCGCAAATTTGACGACCGCGCAACGCCCGGCGACGACCGGTGATCCGACGACAACGCAGGGCGCGTCCGCGCCCGACAAAAGCGGCGGCGATGAATACGGCGGTCCGATCGGCGGCGTGCGGATCCCCGTCCTGCCGTTTGACCGGTCGATTCAATACACCGGCGAGGCAATCACCGATGCGGAAGCGGCGGCATATTTCAAAGAGAACACCTGGCTGCAAAGCGCGCTCGGCGCGAGCGGCGTGGACGCAAGCGGCACCCGCTTTGCGGAACACGGCTACTGCCACGTCAGCTACGACGGCACCGAAGGCAAGTCCTTCGAAGTGCGGCAGAACTTCCGCGACTATCTCGTCTGGAACGGCAAGGGCGACCTGATCGCCATCGTGACGCTGACAAAGGAGAACGGGCAGCTCTCCGCCACGCCGGCGTTCGGCGCGCCGTGGTTCGAATCATATCAGCGGTTTTTAAAGCTGTATGCAGGGCAGCCGCTCGTCTTCGTCTATGCCGGCTGGATGGAACTGGTCATCACGCCGGACGAGGGCGTCTATAACCCGCAGGGCACGGACGTGAGCCGATACCTCGAAGGAATCGAGAACCCGTACGAGATCTTCCGTTGCGACGCCGCGACGTATGTGCCGTAATGGATTACGGGCGGCAAGGGCTGCCGGATTTCGATGAAGACGGCGTTTTCTTCGCCCGAAGGCTGTGCTGTTGCACGCCGAGGGCGAAAAAACGTCGAAAAAAGAAAAACAACAATCGGGCATGGGCGCAGCCCATCCAAAGAAACAATAAGAAACAGAGCATGGGACGTTTCCTGTGCTCTGTTTTGCTTATAATTATTTGTTTTTCTTTTTGGTCTTCGCGAAATACGGCAGTCCTCTTTATCTGTCTTCTCTGAAATAGGCAAGTCCCAAACTCGCGGGCGGCTGCGTCTCTCTCTTTTTCCGCATGCTGATCACGATCAGCACGATCACCGTTACCACGTAGGGCGCCATTTTAATCAACTCCTGCGTGCTCATGTTCATCGGAATGATGTTGTTCATGTAGTTGTGGACGATGTACAGACCGCCGAAGAGGATCGAGCCGAGGATGCCGATATTCGGCTGCCACACGGTGAAGATGACCAGCGCGATGGCAAGCCAGCCGCGGTCGCCGAACGCGTCGTTGGACCAGACGCCGCTGGCGTAGTCCATCACGTAGTAGAGACCGCCGAGACCCGCGATCATGCTGCCGATGCAGGTGGCAAAGTACTTGTTCTTTGAAACGTTGATGCCGGCGGCGTCCGCGGTCGCCGGGCTTTCGCCGACGGCGCGCAGGTTCAAACCGACGCGGGTACGCTTGAGGACGAACGAGACGACGATTGCCGAAAGGATCGCGAAATACGCAAGGAAGCTGTAGGAGAGAAAGACCTCGCCGAACCAGCCGAGCTTGTGGGCAAACGGGAGCGTCTTCGCGAAATACTGGCTCGTGAGACTCAGCGTGATCGAGGGGACGTCGGTTTCCACCAGCGTGATCAGCGAACCGCCGAAGAAGTTGCCGAAGCCGATACCAAACGTCGTCAGCGCAAGACCGGTCACGTTCTGGTTCGCGCGCAGGGTCGTCGTCAGGAACGAATAGATCAGGCCCATGATGAGCGAGCCAAGCAGACAGCAGCAAAGCGGGATCGTGATGATCAGAAACGCATTCGCGTTGCTGCGGTCGGCAAGACTGTTTTCATACAGGAATGAGCCGATGACGCCGGAGATACCGCCGACGTACATGATGCCGGGGATACCGAGGTTGAGGTTGCCGCTTTTTTCGGTCAGGATTTCGCCCGTGGAACCGTACAGAAGCGGGATGCCCTGCATGACGGCGCGGTGAATGAACGAGAGGATCATTTCGCCTCGACCCCCTTTCTCGAACGGAACCGGATGGTGTAGTTGATGAAGAACTCGCTGCCGATGATAAAGAAGATGATGATGCCCATGATGATATCGGAGAACGAGTCGTTGAGACCGAACACCGTCGAGATCTCAATGGCGCCCTTCTGCATGAACACGAGCAGCAGCGAGGTGAGGATCATATACAGGGGGTTGAATTTTGCGAGCCACGACACCATGATCGCCGTAAAGCCGCGGCCGCCCGCCGTGTCGCGGGTGATCGTGTGGTCCGTGCCGGAAACAAGCAGCAGACCTGCCACACCGCACAGCGCGCCGGAAAGCAGCATCGTGCGGATGATGACCTTGCGGACGTTGATACCGATGTACTTCGCGGTGTTTTCGCTTTCGCCGACGACGGCAATCTCATAGCCGTGCTTGCTGTAGCGCAGGTAGATATAAACCGCGATCGTCAGCGCCGCCACAATCAGGATATTGAGCAGATAGCTGTATTTGCCGATCGACGGTAGCCAGCCCGCCTGGGTGGACGGATTGATAACGCCGATCTTGCCGGAGCCCTTCGGCACCGACCAAATGTAGGTGAAATAGGAAACGATCTGAATCGCGATGTAGTTCATCATCAGCGTGAACAGCGTTTCGTTGGTGTTCCAGATCGCCTTGAAGATGGCGGGAATGACCGCCCAGATTGCGCCGGCGACGATCGAGACGACGATCACCAGCGGCAGCAGCAGGTAGTTCGGCATCTTGCTGCCGAAGAGGATCATGCAGCTTGCCGTTGCAAGACCGCCCATCAGTACCTGGCCTTCGGCGCCGATGTTCCAAAAGCGCATCTTGAACGCGGGGGTGACGGCGAGCGACACGCAAAGCAGCATTGCAACGCCCTGCAGCAAGCTCCAGATACGGCGGGAGGTGCCGACGGCGCCCTTAATCATAGTCGCGTAGATGGCGAACGGGTTGTCGCCCGTGAAGAGCACAATGATCACGGCGCAAACGACCAGCGACGCCAGAACCGCGGCGATACGGATCAGCCACGACTGCCAGCCGGGCAGCGCCGCGCGCTTTGAGATCTGCATGAACTGTTCATGCGGCGCTTTTTCAGCTGTTTTCTTCATGGTGCCCCTCCTTTCCCTGTCCGTCGGATGCATGGTGTGCCTTGGTCATCAAAAGACCGATTTCTTCTTTCGTCGTGTTGCGTCCATCGACAATGCCGGTGATCCGCCCGCCGGAAATGACGAGGATCCGGTCGCACAACTCGGTCAGCACGTCGAGGTCTTCGCCGACGAAGACGACCGCCACGCCGTTCTCCTTCTGCTGCGTGAGCAGGTTATAGATCAGATAGGACGAGTTGATATCCAGACCGCGGACCGGATAGGCCACCATCAGCACGGTCGGCGAAGCGGCGATCTCGCGGCCGACAAGCACCTTCTGGACGTTGCCGCCGGACAGCTTACGGACCGGGGTCTGCGCGTCGGGCGTGACGACCTGAAGATCTTCGATGATCCGGTCGGCAAGATCGTGCGGCTCCTTGCGGCGGACAAAGACCGACTTGCCCTCGCGGTAGGACCGCAGCATCATGTTGTCGATGATGCTCATCGAGCCGACAAGGCCCATGCCGAGACGGTCCTCCGGCACGAACGACAGCCGGACGCCGAGGTTTTTGATCTGCAGCGGCGTCTTGTCGCGCAGGTCCTCCTCCGCCCCCGTCTTGGGGTTGTAGTAGATGATGCTGCCGCTCTTGAGCTGCTGCAGACCGGCGATGGACTCGAGCAGCTCCTTCTGACCGCTGCCGGAGATGCCCGCGATACCGAGGATCTCACCGGAATAGGCGGTGAAGTTGACGTTTTTGAGGATCGCACGGCCGTCGATGCTGTTGACAGAAACGTTGGTGAGCACCAGCCGCTTTTCGACGTTCTTCGGGTCGGTCCGCTCGATATTGAGGCTGATCTTCTGTCCGACCATCATTTCGGTCAGGATGCTCTCGTTCGCTTCGCTCGTGTTGATCGTGCCGATGTATTCGCCCTTGCGCAGGACCGATACGCGGTCGGAGATCTCGAGCACCTCGTTGAGCTTATGCGTGATGATGATGATCGCCTTGCCGTCGTCGCGCATCCGGCGCAGAACGGCGAACAGCTTGCGGATCTCCTGCGGCGTCAGAACGGCGGTCGGCTCGTCGAGGATCAGGATATCGGCGCCGCGGTACAGCGTCTTGACGATCTCGACGGTCTGCTTTTCCGAAACGGACATCTGATAGATCTTTTTGGTAAGGTCGATCTCGAAACCGTATTTGTCGCACGTCTCACGGATGACCTTTGTCGCCGCCTTCAGATCATACTTGCCCTCGGTGATGCCGAGGACGATGTTTTCCGTTGCGGAAAACACGTCAACCAGCTTGAAGTGCTGGTGGATCATGCCGATCTTATAGCGGTAGGCGTCCTTCGGCGAATGGATCGACGCCGGCTTGCCTTCGATCAGGATCTCCCCCTCGTCGGGATGGTAGATGCCGGAGATCATATTCATCAGCGTGGTCTTGCCGCTGCCGTTTTCACCGAGGATCGAAAGGATCTCGTGGTTATACACGGTGAGCGAGACATTCTTGTTCGCCACGATCTGACCGAACCGCTTTGTGATATGCCTGAGTTCAATCGCGGGTGTATTGTTCACTTGCTCTGCCCCCTGCCTTGCGCAAACGGTGTTTGCATAAAATTCAAAAATACACTGTAAGGCGCAGTGTATTTTTGAATCTTAAACGAAAAGCCGGGCGGCGCAGAAGTCTGCCTCCGCCCGGCTGATGGATCAGATTCGATTAGTATTTCTCGTTGAGAAGGGTGATGCCGTCGATGCGAAGATCGAAATACGGCGCCGAACGGTACTCGGATTCATGGAAGTAGCCGTCCGCGATCACTTCGGTATCCGGAGTATAAGCTTCGTCGGTGTCAACGTCAGCCATGTAGCTGTCGAGCTTCGCGCCGTCCTTGGTGAACGCAGCGGTGTCGAACACATGGATGCTGCCGTCTTCCAGACCGGCCTTGACTTCTTCGATCTTTTCAACTGTGCCGGGGGCAGCAGCCGCTTCGTTCACGTCGGTCAGAGCCACGGAACCGGTTGCAAGCGTGCCGGTCCAGTCGGTGTCGATCTCGGTGCCTTCCATGGCGGCCTTGATGACGTATTGGATGTACGGCGTCCAGTCGATGCGGGAGGACACGATGAAGGTGTTCGGGCAGGCGGAAACGGTGCTGCCGTTATAGGAGATGTTGGGAACGCCGGCCTTTTCGCAGGCAGTCGGAGCGCCCATGGAGTCGGCATGCTGGCTGATGAGCACGCACTTGTCGTTGATCAGCAGCGTGGCGGCTTCTTTTTCGGCGGTCTCGTCATACCAGGAGCCGGTGAACTGCACTTCCATCGTCGCGGTCGGGCAGATGGACTTCGCGCCAAGATA
>JAFYDS010000041.1 GCA_017544665.1 Clostridia bacterium
AGCTTCGCACGTACCGTAAACGTGCCCGCAAAGAGTATCTGCAATACGCCCGCAGCCGCAAGCATACCGCCAAGAAAACGAGACAAGCTACACGCAAGCAATTGAACTATCTCAAGCGCGATTTAGAGAACATTGACCGTAGCAGTTAAGATTTCCGTAGCATACGATAGTCGCGCTCTGACTCTGAAAGGTGTCAGGAACGGCACAGTGTTTGCGGACACGCAAGCACACTTCGGTAACGATTTAACGCTTCAACCGTACACGCTTTATTGGGAGGATGCTCTGGCAAGACAGAATAACAACAGCAATGGCGTACTTGCTGTGTTAGAATTAGAAGTGCCGCAATCGGCGCCTGCGGGTGACGTGGAGATTGTTCTGGACTATGAACCGACATCGACCTTTGACATGGATCTCAATGACGTTCCGTTTCAGACAGAGTCAGCAATGATTTCAATTCGCAGCGGCTGTCCCGGTGACGCAGATGAAGACGGAGAAGTCACCCTGCAGGATGTTGTGGTGATTACCCGCTGGTTGGCAGGCGGTTGGAGTGTAACGATCAATGAGGTCAATTCCGATGTCAACCGCGATAGTGTCGTTGATCTGAAGGATGCCGTTCTTATCAGACGATTCCTTGCCGGCGGCTGGAACGTGGTGTTGAGATAAACCAACCCGCCACCCAGCCGATTACTATTCTGTTCGCCCACCCGTTCACACCTCTATCCTATCTTGCGAAAATTCGCCTGTCAACGTCCGCGCAGGGGTCTTTTGAAAAAATTTTTCTGCTCCATTCTATACTCAATTCCCGCGCAAGTTAATAAACCGGATGTCAAACACTTGACCACTGGTATAAAAAACTGAATGATTATTTTGAAAACCTCGCCTGTCAGGATTATAACCATCCCGGCAGGCGAGGAGAAAACGGCAGTCTGCCCCTATTCGTGCAAATCCGAAACGACATACTGCGGGCTGAATAAAGAACAGCTGCGTAAAAAATGCAAACGGGAAATTGAAGCAGACCAGACGCAGCCAATTAGCCAGCAGCGTGAAAATATGGTATTTTAGCATATGCGCTAAATAATTCAAGCTTTTCTTTGTTTAGCAAAAGGAAGAAAGATTACGACAATAACTTTGCATGGCGAAGCTGCGGCTGTCCATTTGGCGTCATCATCCGAATGTGAGGTGAGACGCATTGGCAGACTCGTTCGGCCTGAAACTGGGCATCGAGGGTGAGCGTGAATTTAAAAGTTCGCTCAAAGACATCAACGCAACGATGAAAGTCCTCGGCTCGGAAATGACGCTGGTTGCGTCGAAGTTTGACAAACAGGACAAAAGCGTACAGGCGCTGAACGCCCGCAACTCCGTTCTCAACGCCGCCATCAACGAGCAGAGAAACAAGATCGAACTGCTGCAGAAGGCGCTCGCCAACGCGACGCTGTCCTTCGGCGAAGCCGACTCCCGCACGAAGGCCTGGCAGGAAAAACTGAATAAAGCGCAGGCCGAGCTCAATGGTATGGAAAAAGAGCTCGACGAAAACAACAAAGCGCTCAAGACCGCCGGGAACGAATACGACGACGCCGGAAAAGAGTCGAAGAAATTCGGCGAAGAAGTAAAGGACAGCGGTGAGAAAGCCGAGAAAAGCGGCCATAAGCTGGAAACGCTCGGCAAGATCGCGAAGGGTCTCGGCGTGGCGTTTACTGCTGCGTTTGCCGCGATGGCGGTGGCGGTCAAAAAGGTCGTCGGCGTCATCGGCGACTGCGTGGACGTTTACGCGGATTTTGACGACAGCATGCGTCAGGTCGCCGCTACGATGGGCATGTCCGCCGATGAGATCGGACAGGCGGGCGGCGACTTCGAGCGTCTCTCGCAGGCCGCCAAGGACGCCGGCGCATCCACGCGTTACACCGCTTCCGACGCCGCGGACGCTCTGAATTACCTTGCCCTTGCCGGTTACGATACGAACAAAGCTATCGAGACCATGCCGAAAGTGCTGACCCTCGCGGCTGCGGGCGGCATGGATCTTGCCTATGCGTCGGATATGGTCACCGACAGTATGTCCGCGCTGAATCTGCAGACGTCCGATCTGGACATGTACATGGATCAGATGGCGAAAACGTCGCAGAAGTCCAACACATCCGTGCAGCAGCTCGGCGAAGCGATTCTTGTCTGCGGCGGTACGGCAAGCCTAACGGGACAAGACCTCGACGTCATCAACACCGC
>JAFYDS010000042.1 GCA_017544665.1 Clostridia bacterium
CACGGGCAGAACGCGCACCTGCGGCAAAAGGGCAAGATCGCGGAGCTGGCCTGCGGATACGGCGGGGGTGTGGCAGCCCTCAAGGCGTTCGGCGCCGACAAGATGGGCTTGACCGAAACGGAGATGAAGGAGATCGTCGACCAGTGGCGCGCCGCTTCGCCGATGATCCCGAAACTGTGGCGGCGCGTGGAGGACGCAGCCGTCCGTGCGCTGGAGAATCCGGGCCGGGCGGTTGCTGTCCGGCGGAAACAGTACGACCCTGCACGCGCTGCCGCAAACGAAGCGGTGACCGGCGGGAGCGGATACTCGACCCTGTTCAACACCGACGGCATCGTCTGTGCATTCCGGCGCGACAGGGATGCCCTGCGCTGCACACTGCCGTCCGGGCGTCGTCTTTCCTACTGGGGCGCACGTCTGGACGAGACGGACGGGAAAATCCTGTTCAGGGGCGTCGGCGTCGGTAAAAAGCTCGTGTGGCTCGATACCTGGGGTGGCAAACTGGTTGAGAACGTCGTGCAGGCGTTCGCGCGTGACTGCCTCGCAACGGCGATCGTGCGGCTTGACGCCGCCGGGTACGACATCTGCTTCCATGTTCACGATGAGATCATCGCTGAAGCGCCCGCTGACGCACGGTGGGAAGACATGGCTGCCGTTATGAGCCGGCCGATCGACTGGGCGCCGGGACTGCTGCTCCCCGCGGACGGGTACAGCACAGTATTTTACAAGAAAGAATAATACGGGGGGGTAACGTGGACATACAGCATGACCGTGTGTTGGACATAGCAACAGCCAATACGCGACACTCAAAAATGTGGAAGAACCAGAAAATGAAGTGGTCGGAGTTGCTCTCCCGGCTGGAAACCCCGACGCGCACGCAGGAAACGGTTGCGGAATTCCGCAAGATGCCAAAGAAGCAGCAGGACGACAGAAAAGACGTCGGCGGCTTCGTGGGCGGCTACCTCAAAAAAGGACGCCGTCTCGGCCCCGCGGTGCGCCACAGAGACGTTTTATGTCTCGACGCGGACTTCGCCACCCAGACGCTTTGGAGCGATTGGAGCGGCAAATACGGTACCGCTGCGGCCGTCTATTCGACGCACAAGCATACACCGGAAGCGCCGCGGCTGCGTCTGGTGATCCCGCTCTCGCGGCAGACGACGCCGGACGAGTACCAGGCGGTCGGCAGACGGATCGCGGAGCAGTTGGGCATTGATCAGTTCGACGATACAACCTATGAACCGGCACGGTTTATGTACTGGCCGAGCTGCTCACGGGACGCTGAGTATGTTTTTGATTTTCTCGACGCGCCGCTGCTGGATGTGGATGCGGTGCTCGCGACGTATTACGACTGGACAGACGTCACCGCGTGGCCGTTCAGTTCTCGTGCGGCGGAGGCGATCCGCAAGACGACCGCAAAGCAGGAGGATCCCCTCGAAAAGGACGGGCTTGTCGGCGCGTTCTGCCGTGCATACTTTCCGATCGGCACGGCGATCGACCGCTTCGTCGAAAGCTACGAGCCGTGCGGCGAGGGACGCTACACCTATACCGAGGGCAGCACTGCCGGCGGCGTTGTGGTGTACGGCGATAAATACATATTCAGCCACCACGCCACGGATCCCGCCAGCGGACACCTGTGCAATGCGTTTGACCTCGTCCGGCTGCACCGCTTCGGCGGTCTGGATGAGGCGTGCGACCCGGACACACCGTCTGGCGGCCGACCGAGCTATAAGGCGATGATGGCGTTCGCCGGCGACGACGCTGACGTGAAGGCGCAGATGTACAAGGATCGCATGAGCGACTACGACGACGATTATACAGACGACGCGGATGATCTGCCGCTGGCGTGGACGTCGCGGCTCAAAACGAACGGCAAGGGCGCGATCGCGCAGACCATTGAGAACGCGAAGCTCGTCCTGTCGTATGACCCGAAGCTCGCCGGCTGCGTGGCGACGGACAAGATGGCGCAGGCGATCGTCGTGCAGCGGGATCTCCCGTGGAGAGCAAAAGACGAACACAAGAACTTAGACATCTGGCACGACAGCGACGATGCGGCGCTCCGGCTCTACATGGAGAAGCTGGGGCTCACCGGCAAGGACAGGATCTTCGACGCGCTGAACATCGTAGCCGACGAGCACGGGTATCACCCGGTACGCGACTACCTCGACGGCTGCGTGTGGGACGGCGTCGAACGGCTGGACACGCTGCTCGTGGATTACCTCGGAGCCGAGGATACGCCCTACACCCGCACCGTGACGCGCAAGACGTTTGTCGGCGCCGTCGCGCGGATCTATAACCCCGGCTGTAAGTTCGACTATATGTTGACCATCAGAGGCAGACAGGGCATCGGCAAGAGCGCACTGATCGCACGTATGGGCGGCAGTTGGTTCAGCGACAGCGTGACCACGGTACAGGGAAAAGAGAGCTATGAGCAGCTGCAGGGCGTCTGGATCGTGGAAATGAGCGAGCTCGCCTCGCTGCGCAAGTCAGAAGTGGAACAGGTCAAAATCTACATCAGCAAGCCGACCGACCGTTACCGTCCCGCGTACGGTCGCCGGACAATGGACGCACCGCGGCAATGCATCTTTATCGGCACCACAAACGAGACGCTGTTCCTGCGCGACACCACGGGGAACCGGCGTTTCTGGGTGGTCGACACGCCGAACAAGCCGGCGCATTCATGGCGGGAGCTTACCGACGACCTCGTCCAGCAGCTCTGGGCAGAAGCGGTGCACCGGTACGATGAAGGCGAGACGCTGTTCCTGGATGAAGAGATGGAAGCCGTCGCGGAGAAGGTACAGGCGTCGTTTGAGGAAGAGGACGCCCGCGTCGGGATCATTGCCGATTACCTCGACCGTGCGCTGCCGTATAACTGGGAAAACCTCGACACCTACGAACGGCGGGAGTGGCTCGACAGCAACGCCGTCGGCACGATTCGGCGGGACACCGTCTGCACGCTGGAGATCTACTGCGAGGCGCTCAGACGCGACCCGGCGAAGATCGACAACTACGAGCTGCGCATGATCTCGCAGATCCTCGCGAAGTTCCCCGATTGGGAGTACCAGGGCGACCGCTTCAAACGAACGCGGCTGTATAAGCGGCAGCGGTATTATAAGCGCATCGGCGCGGACGAGGCGGCGGAAGCTGCTGCGCTGCGTCGGGGCAAGGAAGAAGCGGACGCAGAGGAGGTGACGCTGTGAAATCTTTAACGATGCAGCAGGGCGGTGACCGGTATTTGCGCCGGGGGATCAAGGTCAAGGTGCGGAAGGTGACCAAATACTTCACCGCCGTCGCTGCGGAGGTTCTGCTGGACGGGTTCCAGTGGGAGCATGACCGCACCGTCGACTTCCTGGAGCGGTTTTACGACCAATACGTGGCGATGTATCAGAGCTACCTCAAGATCCAGGACTACGCGCCGACGCTGCGGGAGGACTACGGATACGAGGTCGAGCTGCGAAACAAAGCCGAGAAGCCGGACGCGACGCCCGTGTCGAAGCTGGAGCAGCGCATGACGGACACGGCTCTGCTGTGGATCGCGCAGGTGATGGCGCTCACGCTGCTGGACAAGTTCGGCTGGGACACGACCGCCATCACCCGCTTCATGCGGAACATTGACGAAGCGATCCCGAAGTTCATCGACGGCGGCGGTGACTATGAGGCGCGGATCCAGAAGCTGCGCGAGAAGTACGGGCTCGACATACACAAGCATATCAAGATGGGAGGCGAGACACTGTGAGCATACAGGAAAAAGAGATTGAACAGAAGCTCGTCCGGCTGGTGCGCAAGCACGGCGGCTATGCGATGAAGTGGGTGTGCCCCGGCTGGGCCGGTGTGCCGGACAGGATCGTCCTGCTGCCGGGTGGACGCATTTACTTCGTCGAGCTCAAACGCCCGGAAGGCGGTCGGGTCGCCGAGCGTCAGAAGTGGTGGGCGAAGCGGCTGCGCCGCCTCGGCTTCGACGTGTTCTTCCTGCTCACCGCTGAGGACGTGACAGCGTTCGGCGAGTATCTGATCTTAGAGGAGGCGGGCGTATGAGTGTGTGGAAAACGGACCGCATACACAACCCGTACCGTCTCGGTAACTGTCCGGAAGTGTATTACAAAGTCTACAAAATTGTCGATCCGGCAAAACCTGACACAAAAGAAAATCGGTACTATATGCCCTGTGGGTGGCCAACCGTGGAAGGGGCGGAGAAGGCCGCCGGGATTCTAAACAGGAAGGAGTGAGCGCATGATTGTGTGGGATTCAGTTCTACAGGTGATTCTTTTGCTTTGCCCCGCTATCATCCCCGGCATCGCCTTTTTTGTTTTCCGCAATATCTACGACAAGCAGGCGGAGCTGGAGGAACAAAGCAAGCACTTGATGGAGCATTTCGGGCCGACAGAAGAGGCAACGGAACCCGAAGCAACCGCGCAGCAGCTCTTGAACGCTGGCGTGGTAACAGCTCGAGAAGCACGCACGCTGGCGGGTGTGGAGACGCTCGAGCTGGAGCCCGGCAAGGTCAAGTGCGAATACTGCGACAGCATCGTCGACGCTGGCACGAATTGCCCGAACTGCGGCGCCGCGCTTCCTGCTCCAAAAGCACAACCATGCGCGGTGGATCTGTATTACAACCCCGGCTCATTCGACAGCTTGTTGGCCAATGTTGCTCGGTTCGGGCAGGTTGCGCATGACTTAGGTGCAAGACAGAGGAGGAACGGTGTATGAAACTGGTGGTTGGCGTTGAACAGGGTGCGGAGCTCAAGCTCAAAAGCTGGGTGCGTAGGTTCGAGCGTGAAGTCGTGGACATAATAGATCCGCGCTTGCGTCGGTCAGCGGATCTCATGAACACGGGGAAGCCGCGCGTCGCAAAGAAAAACATTAAAAGGATACAGCGGGCGCTCCGGGCTGCCGGCTGTTATGTAGAGCTTTATGACGACAGGAATGAAATCTGTTTAGATTTGAAGCGAGAAGGCGACGACGGTTTTCTTGTTTCGTTAGGCATTGTAATCGAAAACTGTGACGGCGAGATACGCCTCACGGGTGCATTCGTAGTAGAAGGAGAGAACAAAGGAGGCAAATACATGGGTACAAGTATCAAACGCCTGGGCATTGAAAAGCTGAAAGAGCGGCTCAAGACATACCCCGGCGCGCATTCGGGCGAGAACTGGAAACTTGAAACGGATCTGACCAAATGCACCGAGCGGGAAAAGGAAGAGCTGGGCAGGTACGGGTTGGTCGTGGAGGATTTGGCAGCGCTCGGATTTAACCGCGGCGAGGTCGCGCACATGTTGTTCGGCTATAAGCATACCAGGAGCGACGCATGATACTGCTCTGGGCAATCGCCAGCGGCTTTTTCGGGATTCTGTATTTAGCGGCGGGCGTGATCTGCGCTGTCGGCCGGAGGAGGTAATACCGTGAATTATACTTCGTACCAGCACCAAGACGCCGGCGAGAACTGGATCGAGGAACACGATGCCTGTGCTCTGCTTTGGGGCATGGGTACCGGCAAGACGGTGACCACGCTGACGGCGATCGACCGTCTGCTGTTCGACTGGATGGAGGATGGTCCTGTGCTGGTGATCGCGCCGAAGCGCGTCGCCGAGAACACCTGGAGCAAAGAGAGCGCGAAGTGGGAACACCTGCAGCACCTGCGGATCTCGAAGATCATGGGAACCGCTGCGCAGCGTGCCGCCGCTCTGCGCGCCGACGCCGACGTCTACGTGATCAACCGCGAGAACGTCGTGTGGCTGGTCGAGCGTGTCGGGCGCGCGTGGCCGTTCCCGATCGTCGTGATCGACGAGCTGTCCAGCTTCAAAAGCGCGCAGGCGAAGCGGTGGAAGGCGCTGCGGCGCGTCCGCGGTCAGATCCGCCGCATCATCGGTCTGACCGGCACCCCGCGCCCGAACGGGATCGAGGATCTGTGGCCGGAGATGTACCTGCTCGATCGGGGCGAACGGCTCGGCAAGACGCTCGGCGCGTTCCGGCGGGAATACCTCATACCGGAGAAGATGAACGGCCACATCGTCTACAGTTACAAACCGAAACCGGGCGCAGAGCAGAAGATCTACGACCTGATCGGCGACATCTGCATGAGCATCCGCAAAGAGGACGTGCTGTCGCTGCCCGGTCAGATCTACGAGGACGTGGAGCTGACGCCGCCGGCGGACGTGCTCAAACGCTACAAGAAGTTCGAGCGCGACAAGGTGCTGGAGGCTTTGGACGACCACGGCGATCTGATTGCAGGCAGCGAAGCGGCTCTCGTCAACAAGCTGCTGCAGTTCGCCAACGGCGCGATCTACGACGAGGACGGCGCCGTGCACGAGCTGCACACCGTCAAGCTCGACGCGCTGGAGGAAATGCTGGAGGAAGCCGGCGGCGACAACGTCCTCGTGCTGTACGCGTATAAGCACGACGCCGACCGCATCCGCAGCCGGATCGAGTGCCGCACGCTCGACACGCCGCGGGACATCGACGACTGGAACGCCGGCAGGATCCCCGTCGCGATCGCGCATCCGGCGTCCATCGGGCACGGGCTGAACCTGCAGGACGGCGGGCACATCATCATCTGGTACGGTCTGACGTGGTCGCTGGAGCTGTACCAGCAAGCCAACGAGCGGCTCAACCGTCCGGGGCAGCAGCACGTCTGCAGGATCTATCATCTAATCCTCAAAGGCACCTACGACGAGCGTGTGCTGGCAGCTCTCGCCCGAAAGGATGAGGGACAAGCTGCCGCGCTGAAAGCACTGAAACTCGATATTTTAGGAAACCAAAACAAAGAAAAAACAGGAGGGTAAACCCATGAAAAAGATCATCATCAAAACCATTGCAGCTCTGGCCTGCATTGTGATCCTTATATGCGCTCTGACCGGCTGCGCATTCCAAACCGAAGCGGACAAGGTTTCGTATAATCTGTCGCTGCAAGCGGATAACTTTAATGTAATCCGGCAGCTCACCGTCCTTAACTGTATTCAAGGCGACGTGCTCTTCCAAATGACAGGGAAAATGTCCATCACGTCTGACAATACGGATCATCAACTGGAGATCATCGTCGAGGATTATGACGGAAGCTATAAAAAGCATTTCGTCGGACTGAGCGACAACGTGACCTATGTGGTGGAGGACATCGACACCAATTACGTTTCCAAGTACCGCTACACATTAAATTTCAACCCGAAGATGTGGATCCCGGTCGATGCCGAAACTGTCGATTGATCCAGGAGGCAAGGCATGAAAAAGGTGCAGGAGAAACCGTACCGTGACCGCGATCTTGACCGGGCGAAACCGATCGAGCGCGCCGTGCTGCGCACCTATTACGACACCGATCTCTCATGGGAACAGGTCGCCGACGCGCTGCACTACTCGGTTTCCCGCATCTATCAGCTCCGCAGGGCAGCCCTTGAACGCATATACTCCATTGACAGAAACACAAAGGCAGAGTAAAATGGAATTGTATCGGAACGGGGCGATCCTGCGCCGGCTGTCTCTATCTGCACTATGGGGCTGCCGAGGGATCCGCTTCGGGCACTCTTTGTTCTCATCCGACAATGAATCGCTACTGATCCTCCCTCTGGGTGCCGACCCGATACAAACGTCCGCGGATAGACCGTCCAGCGTGAGTGGAACGCATCGCCTGCGACGGTGTATAGGTGCCGACCGGACGAACGCCACAAGAAAGGAAACCGGATGCACTCCGGTGTGGACGGCGAAGGCTTCGGCAGTGAAGGACCGCTCACTACCGACCCTTACGAGGCCGTCCGGGTGTAGCACCGTGGCAACACGGCGAGCGTTAACTACACCGCCAGCCGCAGGGGAACCGGACACCCCGCTGCGGTGAGTGCAGCCAAGGGGGCGGGGTCAAATCCCTGTCTGCACCGCTTCGGCTCAACGCGCCGGAGCCACGCGCAAATTTTCGCAAAAGTTTCGATCTGAAAAAAGTTTCATAAAAAGTTTTAGCCCGGAAGCCGTGAAGCCTCCGGGCATTTTCTTTGCGGGGGTCTTACCCTTTTTGAGAGTGTGCGCAATTTGTGCGCAGTAGAGACCAATTCCAGCGGTTTTTAACTCTTTTCCGAACATTCGTTCACGCTTCAAAAGGGCAAAGAAAAGAACCGAAAACCGTTATATATCAACGATTTCCGGCTTTTCTCTTTGGTGGAGATGAGGGGGATCGAACCCCTTACCTCTTGAATGCCATTCAAGCGCTCTCCCAAGTGAGCTACACCCCCACGGACAAATAATATTATACCGTAATCTCCGAGAAAGTCAAGAGGTTTTTTAAAAAAAATTAACGGTTCGCTCGGACGCTTTGCGACAGTTCGGAAAGACCACCCTCTCCCATATTGACAATGAGAGAGGGTCAAGCTTCTTTTCAGCCTACCGTTTCTGTCGAGGATGATGCTTCGATTCGCAGTTTGCCGTCCTCATCGAGGCCATCGTCATTAACGCAGAAAGCCGTGTAATCCTCCGCAACATCCGCATGGATTTCCGCGCCGTTCGGCAGCGCGTATTCGTGTCGTACCACTGTGTTTCCGTTTTCATCGCTGACCGTATGCACATCAATCTGATAGTCGCTGAGGTTGAATTCCTTTCCGTCCACAATCAACCGCAGTCCGTTCTGCAGTCTGCCGTCAAACAGCGCCCCGTCTGTCGCAGCATTCGCCGTAAACGCCGCGCATAAAAGCAATGCTGCTGCAATCGCGACAGCAATCCATCCTTTCTTGACCCTGTGTTGTTTTTTCTCTGTCATAGCCATGATCCTTTCTGTGCATTGTGCGGACGGACGCCGGACATCGCTTTTCTGTATTGTTCATGCATGGGTTCCATCCTCCTTCAGGCGTTCCCTCAAATGGGTTCTTGCACGGTGCAGTGCAGTTTTTACAGCGGGCTGTCCGATATGCAGCGTTGATGCAATCTCTTTGATCGACATATCCTCATAGTAAAACAAATGCACAACCGTACGTTCTCTTACGGTTAATGACATTACAGCGCAAAACAGATCACGATCCTCCGGCTCGTCAAACGTATATAATCCAAGCACTTCTTCCGTCAATGCTCCACATCGCTTGCGAAACGGAGAGCGCAAAAGATTATGGCACATATTGACACAGACGCAAGTCAAAAACCGATCCATATGCTCCTCATTCTCAAACGGCGCTGTGCGTAACCAAAGTTTCAGAAAGACAGCCTGCAGCACATCCTCTGCGTCCGCATGGTTCTTCATAAAGGAAAGCGCAAGCAAAAACAATCGGTTTGAATTGCGCTCGACAGCCCTTTGAAAATCTGTCTGCTCCATAATTTCATCCCCTTGTGCGAAAGCTGCTTTCATCTAATTAACACCGCAGCACACAAAAAGGTTACGTAATATTTGACCCGGGCAGCCGAAACTGCCCGGGTCTTGGTTTGGGTTATGGTGTTTTGTTATGCGTTCGGGGCGGTCAGTTCGTTCCATGTGTCGGAGTAGAGCGTCTGTGTCGTGCCGTCCGCGAGCTTGATGATCATGTACAGTCTGCCTGTTCTCGTCGCGCCTGCCTTGATGTTGTTTACGTTCATCTTGACCTGTCCCTGCTCCGTCAGCGTGCTGCCGATCAGTCTGGCTGTCCCGTCCGCATCCAGTACGAACGTTTCCGCCGTGCATTCATCGGCCGTCTTTGCCGTCAGCAGCAGACCGAATTCCTC
>JAFYDS010000043.1 GCA_017544665.1 Clostridia bacterium
CGACGGCAAGCTTTCTTACGGCGGCGAAGCCATCTCGCTTGAAAAGTATATTGATATTTACGAAGGCAAGCTGGAAAGCGTTTATCCTTGCAACATTGAGAACGAAGGCAAGAATGCAGAAACGTTTACCTATGCTGTGTCTTCCCGTCCGTCGCCGAAGATCAAGGTTGCGAATCCCCGCGTGCTGATCCCGGTCTTCCCGGGCACCAACTGTGAATACGACAGCGCGAAAGCGGTGCGCGACGCGGGCGGCGATCCGCAGATCCTTGTGATCAGGAATCTGTCTTCCGCTGCGATTCGCGAGAGTGTAGACGCGTTTGCCGAAGCTTTGAAGAAGTCGCAGATGGTATTTATACCAGGCGGCTTCTCCGGCGGCGACGAACCGGAAGGCAGCGCCAAGTTTATCACAGCGTTTTTCCGCAACGGCAAGATCAAAGACGGCGTGACCGATCTGCTCGACAATCGTGACGGTCTGATGTGCGGTATCTGCAACGGTTTCCAGGCGCTGGTCAAGCTCGGTCTGGTCCCGTTCGGCAAGATCATCGATACGGACGACACGTGTCCGACGCTTTCTTATAACACGATCGGACGCCACCAGTCGCGGATTGTGCGGACACGGATCGCGTCGAACAAGTCCCCGTGGCTTTCTCTGATGCAGCCCGGCGATATCGTCAATGTGGCGATCTCGCACGGCGAAGGCCGTTTCCTCGCGTCGGATGAGTTGGTCCGTCAGCTTGCAGCCAACGGCCAGATCGCGACGCAGTATGTCGATCTCGACGGCAACGCGACGAATGATATCCATTTCAATCCGAACGATTCCGTCTTTGCCATTGAAGGCATCACGTCGCCCGACGGACGCATCTTCGGCAAGATGGGCCACAGCGAGCGTATCGGCGACTGCCTATATAAAAACGTACCCGGCAATTACAACATCCGCATGTTTGAAGCGGCTGTTCAATATTTCAAATAATATTCAGGAGGGGTTCCCATGGCTTACTTAACCGACATTGAAATCGCACAGCAGTGCAAGATGCAGCCCATCACCGAGATTGCGAAGAAAGCGCATATCGACGATCAGTACATCGAACAGTACGGCAAGTACAAGGCGAAGATCGACCCGAAGCTGCTCAAGGACACCGACCGTCCCGACGGCAAGCTCGTGCTTGTGACGGCTATCACGCCGACGCCGGCAGGGGAGGGCAAAACCACCACGACGATCGGTCTTGCCGACGGTCTAGCCAAAATCGGCAAAGACGTGACGGTCGCCCTGCGTGAACCCTCGCTCGGTCCTGTGTTCGGCATCAAGGGCGGCGCTGCCGGCGGCGGTTACGCGCAGGTCGTCCCGATGGAAGACATCAACCTCCATTTCACCGGCGACTTCCACGCGATCGGCGCAGCGAATAATCTGCTTGCCGCGATGCTCGATAACCATATTCAGCAGGGGAATGCGCTCGGGATCGACGTGCGTAAGATCACCTGGAAGCGCTGCGTCGATATGAACGACCGTCAGCTACGCTTCTTGACCGACGGTCTCGGCGGCCGTTTCAACGGTGTTCCGCGTGAAGACGGCTTCGATATCACCGTGGCCAGCGAGATCATGGCGATCTTCTGCCTCGCCAGCTCGATTACTGACCTGAAAGAGCGCCTGTCGCGCATCATCGTCGGTTACACATTCGACGATAAGCCTGTGACTGCCGGCGACCTCAAAGCTGTCGGCGCCATGACTGCGCTTTTGAAGGACGCGCTCAAGCCAAATCTCGTCCAGACGCTGGAAGGCACGCCCGCGTTTGTCCACGGCGGTCCGTTCGCCAATATCGCCCACGGCTGCAACTCCGTGATGGCGACACGTCTCGCGCTTAAGATGGGCGACTACACGATCACGGAAGCCGGTTTCGGCGCGGACCTCGGCGCGGAGAAATTCCTCGACATCAAGTGCCGCATGGCCGGTCTGACGCCCGACGCTGTTGTCGTTGTCGCTACGGTGCGCGCGCTCAAAATGCATGGCGGACTTGACAAAAAGTCTCTTGCCACGGAAGACCTTGTCGCGCTCGAAAAGGGTATTCCGAACCTGCTGCGCCATGTGTCGAACATCAAGAACGTCTATAAGCTGCCCTGCGTGGTCGCGGTCAACCGCTTCCCGACCGACACGGATGCGGAAATCGATTTCATCATCGAAAAATGCCGCGCCCTTGGCGTGAACACGATTCTTTCCACCGTCTGGGCCGACGGCGGGGCAGGCGGCGTGGCGCTGGCCAATGAGGTCGTCCGCCTTTGCGAGGAAGAGCAGGGCGACTTCACGTTCAGCTATGAGCTGGACGGTACGATCGAAGAAAAGATCAACGCCATTGTCAAGAAGATCTACGGCGGCAGCGGCGTGAGCATTCTGCCTGCCGCGCAAAAGCAGATCAAGACGCTGACAGACCTCGGCTTTGATAAGCTGCCGGTCTGTATCGCCAAAACGCAGTACAGCTTTACCGACGACCCGACAGTCCTCGGCGCGCCGGAGAACTTCACGGTCACGATCAAGAATGTCAAGGTTTCCGCCGGCGCAGGCTTTATCGTGGTGCTGACGGGCGATATCATGACAATGCCCGGCCTGCCGAAGAGCCCCGCCGCGGAACGGATCGACGTGGACGAGGACGGACGTATAAGCGGTTTGTTCTAATACCAAATTATAAGAAAAAACGTGTGTGCCAACCGGCGCACACGCTTTTGTTTACTCATACTTTGATAAATTCAGAATAAACGCATCGGCTTCTTCTCTTGTGTGGAAGATGAACATGTTTCGCTCACTTTTGTATTGTTCAAAAAGGCGATAGATTTTCAGCAGTTGCTTGTTTGGAAAATCAGCAACCCATTGCATGAACTCCGCATCCAATTCTGTTTCTGTCCAGGGAAGATCTTCATGCTCTTGACCGAGTCGTTCACGGAGCCCTTCCAAACAAACGTAGGCAGGGAGGTCGAACAAAAAGACGGTGTCGCATGCCTGCATCCGCATTTCGAGCGTCCTGCCGTAATTACCGTCGATGATCCAGCATTCGGTTGCAAGAATTGCGGAAAGCCGTGCGTCAAACTCCTCTTTGGAGACGGTTGTTTTGTCGGGTTTATGCCAGATCTTGTCCAGATAGTATAAAGGCAGCCCGGTTTTGTCGCGCAGCTTGCGCGCAAATGTGCTCTTGCCTGCGCCGGGACTTCCGATAATAATGACCTTTTGCATGACAGTTACACGTCCTTCTATTTGTCTTCTTGCTGATTTACAAATGTTCTGTTTTAATCTCCGATCTTATGCCCGTCCAGAATGGGAATCTCTTTGTTTCCCATGAACGGTAAAACGATCTTGCCTGTCATTGTATCGCCGCTGAATGTCGCCTCAACGTCGAAAATCTTGCCCGGGAAGGCTGAAGCTTCGCCTTTGCCGTAAATCGTGTCGCCATCCGCGTGAACGTCAAAATAGCGGAATTTGACCTCCTTGAAGCGTTCCGGCGGTGTGAAGTCAAACGAGTACTGTCCGTCCTGTTCGCGGATTTCAACGATTCCCTCGAGATTCATGAATAAAACGTGGATTTTTGCGGACCATTTACCGATACCGACCATTTGTCATCATCCTTTCATTTCTGCTGTTTTTAGTATTTTACACGTGTCACAATAGTTATACTTAAAATGTTTTAAAAAAGCAAGTCTTTTTCAAAAACTGTTTGACAAAGATGCGGTTAGATGTTATACTGAATGGCGCATGAGGGATCGCCGTCATGCTATTTTTCTGCTTTAGGAGTAAGATTTATGAAAAAGGATGTCGTCATCATCGGCGCGGGTCCAGCGGGGATTTTTACGGCGCTTGAGATGGTGAAGCATAACACGAAAAAGAGCATTGTGCTTGTGGAAAAGGGGCAGCCGGTCGAAAAGCGGCGGTGCCCGAAGTCGCAGACCCAGCACTGCGTCAACTGCAAGCCGTATTGTCATATCACAACAGGATTTTCCGGCGCGGGTGCGTTTTCCGATGGGAAGTTGTCGCTCTGCTATGAAGTCGGAGGCGATCTGCCTTCTCTGATCGGAGAAGAGAAAGCACAGGAGACGATCGACTATACCGACAAGATCTATCTGGAGTTCGGCGCGGATACCCACGTCGAAGGTCTCGGCGACAGTGAAGAAGTAAAGAAGATCCGTCTGCGCGCGATCCAGGCAGGCTTGAAACTGGTCGATTGTCCGATCCGTCACATGGGAACTGAGAAGGCTCAGCAGATCTACTATGATATCGAGCAGTATCTGCTGAACCACGGCGTTGAAATGCTGTTCGGCTATGAGTGCCGCGATATTATTCTCAATGACGGCATCTGCAAGGGCGTCATTGTCCATGATACCCACGGCAATTCGACGACGATTGAAGCAGAGCACACGGTGGTCGCAACAGGCCGCCGCGGTGCAGAGTGGCTCGAAAAGATCTGCGCGGAATATGAAATCGCGCATCAGCCGGGGACTGTTGATATTGGCGTGCGCGTCGAGGTGCGTAACGAGATCATGGAGACTGTGAACAAAGTTCTCTATGAATCGAAACTGATCGGCTATCCGAAGCCGTTTAAAAACAAGGTGCGGACCTTTTGTCAGAACCCTGGCGGCTTTGTCAGCCAGGAAAACTATGACAACAACCTTGCCGTCGTCAACGGACATTCCTATAAGGAACTCAAGAGCAACAACACAAACCTCGCGATCCTTTGTTCCCACAATTTCAGCCATCCGTTCAATCAGCCGATTGCCTACGCGCAGAAAGTCGGCGAGCTGACTAACATGCTCGGCGCCGGGCACATCCTTGTGCAGCGCTTCGGCGATATACTCGACGGCAAACGCACTTGGCAAAAGGAGCTTTCACAGTCGAACGTCCGTCCGACGCTGCCTGACGCGGTAGCAGGGGATATCACCGCCGCGATGCCTTACCGCGCGATGATCAACATCATCGAATTCATTAAGTCAATGGATCAGGTTGTCGAGGGTTTTGCCTCAAATGAGACACTGTTGTATTCACCGGAACTGAAATTCTACAGCAACCGCGTCAAGATGGACGCCGACTTCAACACCAGCGTGCGGGGCCTGCACTGTCTGGGTGATTCCAGTGGCTGGACGCGCGGCCTGATGATGGCGTCTGTCATGGGCGTTCTGATGGGGCGTAAGCTATATTGATCGATTGTTTCAACCGGATCGTTGGTCCGGTTGATTTTTTTGCGCGAAATAACAGAAAAATGCTGCTGTATGGTTGACGGATCACAGTAAAATATTGTATAATTAATTGTTTGATGGCGCAGCGCCGCCATCAGTCAATGGATTCATAAACGGAGGGATTCTCTATGGTCAGAGCAATTGTCGGCGCCAACTGGGGCGACGAAGGAAAAGGCAAGATTACCGATATGTTTGCCGCGCAGTCTGACATCGTCGTCCGCTTTCAGGGCGGTGCCAACGCTGGGCATACGATTATCAACGATTACGGGCGGTTCGCGCTTCATCAGCTGCCGAGCGGCGTCTGCTATCCGCATGTGATCAACGTGATCGGCAACGGCGTGGCGCTGGATGTCGAAAAGCTGTTCAAAGAAGTGCAAAGCGTGCTCGACGGCGGTGTGCCGGAGGTCAATCTGCGGATTAGCGAGCGCTGCCAGATCATGATGCCGTATCATGTTTTGCTTGACACTTATGAAGAGGAGCGGCTTGCCGCAAACGCGTTCGGCTCCACCAAGAGTGGTATCGCGCCGTTTTATTCCGATAAATACGCGAAGATCGGCTTCCAGATCTGCGAGTTGTTTGATGAGGATTATCTCAGAGATAAACTGACCCGCGTACTGGAAGTAAAGAACCTGATTCTTGAAAACGTCTATCATAAGCCGCTTCTTACCGTGGACGCAGTGTTTGATAAGCTGATGCAGTACCGCGATATGGTCGCGCCATATGTTTGCGATACAGGCAAACTTCTGCGCAATGCGCTCAAAGAGGGGAAGACCGTTCTGCTCGAAGGGCAGCTCGGTTCGCTCAAGGATCCCGACCACGGCATCTATCCGATGGTGACGTCCTCCTCGACGCTCGCCGGCTACGGCGCAATCGGCGCCGGCATTCCGCCTTATGAAATCAAGAACGTCACTGTGATTACCAAAGCCTATTCTTCGGCCGTTGGCGCTGGTGAATTCGTCAGTGAGATTTTTGGAGACGAGGCGCAGGAAATGCGGCTTCACGGCGGCGACAAGGGTGAATTCGGCGCAACGACCGGCAGACCCCGCCGCATGGGCTGGTTTGACTGCGTGGCGACGCGCTACGGCTGCGCTGTGCAGGGCGCGACGGAGGTTGTACTGACCGCGCTTGACTGTCTGTCATATCTCGATAAGATCAGCCTTTGCGTCGGCTATGAGATCGACGGCAAGGTGACAAAGGACTTCCCGGTCACGCCGCTGCTGAAAAAGGCGAAGCCCGTACTTGTGACGATGGACGGCTGGCACTGTGATATTCGCGGGATCAAGGAGTTTGATAAGCTCCCGCAGGCGGCACAGGACTACGTCAACTTCATTGAAAAAGAGATCGGCGTCAAGATCGCCTATGTATCCAACGGTCCGAAACGCGAAGAGATCATCAAGAGATAACGGCGTGATCATATGAAGATTATCACTCTTGTAGAAAACACGAGCAAAACCGCTTGCAAGGCAAAGCACGGGCTTTCGCTGTATATTGAGACACCGCTGCATAAGCTGCTGTTTGACGTCGGTCCCGACGACACCTTTATAAAGAATGCTGTAGCGTGTGGCGTCTATCTGACTGAGGTCGATACGGTCGTGATTTCCCACGGGCATTACGATCACGGTGGCGGGCTCGGCGCGTTTCTGGAGGTCAATTCGACCGCACAGGTATATATTCAGCGAGGAGCATTTGCACCGCATTATAACAGAACCGGCCTGCTGAAACTGCCGATCGGGATCAACCCGAAGCTGATGCAGCACCCGCAGGTGCATCTGTTGGACGGCGACAGTGTGATTGATGAAGAGCTTTCAGTATTCACGGTCAGCGATACGTCGAAGTGCCGTTCTCCGATGAATGACGTGCTGC
>JAFYDS010000044.1 GCA_017544665.1 Clostridia bacterium
GCCAAGCTGTTCCATGACAGGCTTCACGCTCTCTTTGATGCTTGATAGATCGAGCACTTCGTCGCAGGAATTAATCGTCTGCTGCGCCGCTTCAAGGTAACGGTTGTCTGTAAAGTATATCGCCTTATCAGCAGTAACAAGCAAAACACCGTTCGTAGAGGCAAAGGACGTGAAATAAAACCCATTTTCTTCGCTGAAGATCAGCGCTGCCGTTCCGCTTTGGCGCATGGCGTCTTTAAGGGCTTGTACAGACATAGTATATGCCTTCTTTCAAAAAAGGGATCAAGTAAAGAAAAGAACCGCCACAAGGACGGCTCTTTGTTCTTTAGTTACTTAAACTTGCGCTTACGAGCGGCCTCAGACTTCTTTTTTCTGGCAACGGAAGGCTTTTCGTAATGTTCTCTTTTACGAACTTCCTGAATGATACCGTCACGGGAAGTCTGTCTTTTGAAACGTCTCAGAGCACTGTCAAGAGATTCGTTTTCTTTGACTTTAACCTGACTCATCTATAATTCCCTCCCTCCGCCTGTCAGCAGGGGTAAATTTCCACTCAAGGATTCGAATAGTATTATACATAATCGAAACAGTCCTGTCAAGTGTTTCGCTGACTTTTTATACTTCTTTACAAATATTCTCTCAGAATCTGCTCAGCGGACGACAAGATTGACCAGTCTTCCCTTGACATAGATTTCCTTGACGCTTGTTTTACCTGCGATCGCGGCGGCAACAGCGTCATTTTCTTTCGCCGTTCTGATCGCAGTGTCGCTGTCAGCGTCCGCAGGGATCATCAGGCGCGCCTTGATCTTGCCGTTGACCTGTACGGCGATTTCGATCTCGTCGTCAACGCACTTGCTCTCGTCATACTGCGGCCACGGTGTGGAGGCTAGCATGACGTCAGAGCCAAGACGCTCGTTGATCTCTTCCGTCACGTGCGGCGCAAAGGGATTAAGCAGCGTGATAAAGGTTTTCAGCTCGTCCTTTGTGATCGAACCAACGTCGTAAATCTCGTTAAGCAGCGCCATCAGCGTCGCGATCGCGGTATTGTACTTCAACGTTTCGATGTCTTCGGAGACTTTCTTGGTTGCCTTATGGAACGCGGATTCGAGCTTTCTGCTGTAACCGGATTCATCATTGAGCATCGTCTGCAGGTTCCAGGTGCGGTCGATGAAGCGCTTGCAGCCCTTCACAGAGTTTTCGGACCACGGAGAAGCCTTTTCATAGTCGCCCATAAACAGCACGTAAGTACGCAGCACGTCGGCACCGTAAACATCGACCACGTCGTTTGGGTCCACGACATTGCCCTTCGATTTGCTCATCTTGTCGCCGTCGGGACCGAGGATCAGACCCTGTGCGGTACGCTTGGCATACGGTTCCGGGAATGGGACTTCACCGATGTCATAGAGGAAACGATGCCAGAAACGTGAATAGATCATGTGGCGCGTCACGTGTTCCATGCCGCCGTTGTACCAGTCAACCATGCCCCAATACTTCAGCTTCTCCATATCGGCGAAGCGTTCGTCATTGTGCGGGTCAATATAGCGCAGGAAGTACCATGAGGAGCCCGCCCACTGCGGCATCGTATCGGTTTCGCGCTTCGCGTCGCCGCCGCACTTCGGGCACTTGCAGTTGACAAAGGAATCGATCTTTGCCAGCGGGCTTTCACCGTCAGAGCCGGGCTCAAAGTTCTTGACGTCAGGCAGACGCAGCGGCAGCTCGTCATACGGGACGGCGACCATGCCGCAGGTCGGACAGTGCACGATGGGGATCGGTTCGCCCCAGTAACGCTGACGGTTGAACGCCCAGTCCTTCATCTTATACTGGACGCCTTTTTCACCGATACCCTTTTCCGTCAGGAACTCGTTCATCGCGGCGATGGAATCCTTCTTGTTCGTCAGACCGTTCAGGAAGCCGGAGTTGACCATCTCGCCGTCGCCTGTGTAAGCTTCTTTGGAGATGTCTCCGCCTTTGATGACTTCGATGATCGGCACGCCGAATGCCTTGGCAAAATCGTAGTCGCGCTGGTCGTGCGCTGGCACCGCCATGATCGCGCCGGTGCCGTAACCCATCATAACATAGTCGGAAATGAAGATGGGTATCTCGGTGTTGTTGACGGGGTTGATTGCCGTAAAACCATCGAGTTTCACGCCGGTCTTGTCTTTGACGAGTTGGGTACGCTCGAATTCCGTCTTCTTTGCGCACTGCGCACGGTAATCGACGACAGCATCGAAGTTTTTGATCTGGGATTGATACTTGTCGAGCAGCGGATGCTCCGGCGCCATGACCATGAACGTCACGCCGAAGAGCGTGTCGGGACGGGTCGTGTAAATGCGCAGCGTTTCTTCGGTGTCCTTCACGGTGAAGTTGACAAAAGCGCCGGTGGATTTGCCGATCCAGTTTTCCTGCTGAAGGCGGACGTTCGGCAAATAATCGACAGTGTCGAGCCCTTCGAGCAGCTTGTCGGCATACTCCGTGATCCGCAGATACCAAACGTCCTTACTCTTTTGGACGATGTCGCTGTGGCAGATATCACATTTGCCGCCCTGCGAGTCCTCGTTGGAGAGTACGACCTTACACGACGGACAGTAATTGACGAGGGTCTTGTCGCGGAACGCAAGCCCGTGCTCGAACATCTTGAGGAAGATCCACTGCGTCCATTTATAGTAGTGAATATCTGTTGTATCAATCACGCGGTTCCAGTCGAACGAAAAACCGACGCGCTTGAGCTGCGAGGAAAACTTTGCAATATTCTGATCCGTGACCTGACGCGGATGGATACCGGTCTTGATCGCGTAGTTTTCGGTCGGCAGACCATAGGCGTCAAAACCGATCGGGAACAGGACGTTGTAGCCCTCCATGCGGCGCTTGCGCGAGACGACCTCCAGACCTGAATAAGCCTTGATATGACCGACGTGCATGCCGGCGCCCGAGGGATACGGAAACTCAACGAGCGCGTAGAACTTCGGCTTTTCGCTGCCGTCAACGGCATGGAACACGCCGCTATCTTCCCATTTCTGCTGCCATTTGGCTTCGTTCTTCTTAAAATCGTACTGCATACTATATCACTCCGTTTCGAAGATAAATTACAAATCAATCACCCGTGACCGCGTCGCCGAGGTCAACGGTCTGCGCGTCGGACCAAAGCCGCTCAAGGTTATAATACTCGCGGCTTTCCGGCGTAAAAATGTGAACGATCACAGTGCCGTAATCGAGCAAGATCCAGCCGGTTGCACGGCCTTCGATGTGATCCGGCTCCACGCCCTGCTGTTTCATTTCATATTCCAAGTCGTCCGCAAGGGATTTCACGTGCGTGTTTGACGTACCGGACGCCACGATGAAATAGTCGGCGACGATAGAATACTCCGTAATATGGATCGCCTTGATATCGTTTGCTTTCTTTTTATCGAGCACACGCGCGATCGCTTTTGTCAGTTCCAGTTCGTTCATTCAGATCGATCCTTTCTTTTACGAATCACCAATTCGTTATACATTGCAACACTGTCTTCACAGATCGGTTTTTCCTTCAGTGATAAGTGTTTCAAAGAATACTTCAGCGCGTATAACGCGGCAGCATCCAGGCTAACTTCAGCAAGGTGACGCATCACATCAACATCGGGATAATCACGCTCATCCGAGATATAGTCCGCAATAAAAACAACCTTTTCCAACAGCGTCATGCCGGCTTTTCCCGTCGTATGCCAACGGACTGCGCCGAGAATCTCCTCATCTTTGATACCGAGCGTATCTCGCAGGTAGATCATACCGCTCATGGCATGCCAAAGCTTGGGGTTATTTCGCTGCGTCATGGAAAGTATTATACCACCGCTTTCCATGATTTGCAACTGGTTTTCGTCCGTTTCATTTTTCGTTATATCGTGCAGCAGACCGGCGAGATACGCCTTCTCTTCGTCTGCGCCGAAACGCCGCGCCAACGTCACCGCTGCATCCGCAACATTCAGGGAATGTATAAAACGCTTTTCGTTCAGACGCGTTTGCAGTAATGACAAATACTCGGCCTTCGTCTTTTCGTCAATCATCTAAATACAGCCCTTTAACTTTGATGTACTCATAAGCTTCATCGCTCAATGAAGCGGACACATCCTCCCCTGCCGCAATGGCGCGGCGGATCTCTGTGGAGGAAAGCACGATCGGTGTTGTCTCCAGAATCA
>JAFYDS010000045.1 GCA_017544665.1 Clostridia bacterium
CCGACGATCTACAAATATCTCGAGGACGCGACCGGTATTTCCGTCATGGACGTCGATGTATGCGATCCGGCTCTGTACAAGCTCTTTGAGAGCCCTGCGCCTTTGGGCGTAACAGCCGAGGATATCGAGTGCGAAACCGGCACTTTGGCCATCCCCGAAATGGGCACGCCGTTTGTGCGGCAGATGTTCATGGACGCCAAACCGAAGACGTTCTCCGATCTGTTACAGATCTCCGGTCTGTCGCACGGTACGGACGTATGGCTGGGCAACGCGCAGGATCTGATCCGAAACGGCACCTGTACGATCTCCGAAGTGATCGGAACGCGCGACAGCATCATGACCTACCTGATTCAAAAGGGCGTGCCGAATCTCACGGCATTCAAGATCATGGAGATCGTGCGTAAGGGAAAAGCCAAAAAGCTGCTGACCGAAGATCATATCCGTGCTATGAAAGACGCCGGCGTCGAGGATTGGTACATCGACTCCTGTATGAAGATCAAGTACATGTTCCCCAAAGCCCATGCCGCCGCTTACGTCATCGCGGCCATGCGGTTGGCGTGGTACAAGGTATATAAACCGATCGAATTTTACTCGACATACATGACCGTCCGCGGCGAGGATCTCGATACCAAGGCGATCATGGCCGGCAGACAGGCGGTCAAGGACCGTATGCTGGAGATCCGCGGCAAGGGCAAAGACGCCACCGCAAAAGAGGAAGGCACCTATACTTCGCTGCAGGTCGTCAATGAAATGATGGCGCGCGGCGTGCAGTTCCTGCCCGTGGATATTTATAAATCCGACGCTACGGTTTACCGCATCGAAGACGGCAAGATCCGCCTCCCCTTCTCCGCGCTCAGCGGTGCGGGCGGCGTTGCCGCACAGGCACTGCAGGCGGCGCGTGAGGACGGCCGCGGCAAGTATATTTCGATGGAAGATCTACAGACACGCGCCAATGTTTCCAAGAGTGTGATCACCGCGCTCGAAGAAGCCGGAGCGCTGGAATCTCTGCCGAAAACGACGCAGAT
This sequence comes from Clostridia bacterium, assembly GCA_017544665.1. Lineage (GTDB taxonomy): Bacteria > Bacillota > Clostridia > Oscillospirales > Acutalibacteraceae > UBA6857. The sequence goes on from JAFYDS010000045.1 coordinate 1,026, forward strand.
CAGTTTGTTTGATTTTTGATTTCCGGCTTTGCCGCGAAAAAATCCTTGAAATTGGTCGTACAAAACGATATAATAAATTAAATTGATTAAAACAACGGAGGAAAGTTCATGAAGAAATCAACGAAGGTCATCCTCGGCGCGTCCGCCGGTGCACTGGCAGTTGCCAATGCCGTGCATGCCGCGGTGTATACCCCCCCGAAAATCGACTACGGCGAGAAGCCGAACGAAGCGATCGACGTCGACCGCATGGCGACGCATCTTTCTCAGGCGATCCGCATCCCGACGATCTCGAATGCAGATCCGGAAAAGACGGACTGGGAACCTTTCGAGCGTTTTCATGCTTTCCTGGACGAAGCGTATCCGCTTTTGACGAAAACGCTGCAAAAGGAGATCATCGGCCGCGCGAATCTCGTCTATCTCTGGAAGGGCAAGAACCCCGATCTCGAGCCGATCGCGCTTCTTTCGCATCAGGATGTCGTTCCCGTCACGCCCGGAACGGAGAATGACTGGACGCATCCCGCGTTCGACGGGTATAACGACGGCGAGTTTATCTGGGGACGCGGCGCGATGGATATGAAAAACCATCTGATCGGCGTCATGGAAGCCGTCGAAACGCTGCTCGAAGAAGGCTTCGAGCCGGAACGCGACGTTTATCTGCTTTTCGGTCAGGACGAGGAAGTCGTCGCCGGCGAATACGGCGGCGCAAAAGACATCATGGATACGCTGCGCGACAGAGGCATCCGTCTTGACTCCGTGCTCGACGAGGGCGGCGCGATCCTGCCGGTCAACGTCAAAGGCATTCTGGAAAAGGAACTCGCCGGAATCGGCATTGCCGAGAAAGGTTACTGCGATATGGAGATCTCGCTGGAATACAAGGGCGGACACTCTTCGCAGCCGCCGAAGCACACCGGTATGGGACGCATGGCGGAGGTCATCCGCGATATTGAAGCGCACCAGTTCCCCGCGCGGATCGAGCCGTTCCTGGCTGAACTGTTCTACCGGATCGGCCGCAACACGACGTACCCGGCGCGTTTGGCGACCTGTAATCTGCCCGCGCTGCTGCCGGTTATC
>JAFYDS010000046.1 GCA_017544665.1 Clostridia bacterium
CGCGCATACCCGGCGGCACCATGATCTTATGGTTCACCACGTCGGTCTCCTGCACGGTGCCGATCACGTCGCCGCCCTGCACGCTGTCGCCGACGGCGACGCAGGGGGTGAACTTCCATTGCTTTTCGCGGTTCAGCGACGGGACCTCGACGCCGCGGGTTAGGTTGTTGCCCGTCAGCTTCATGATCTCCTCAAGCGGACGCTGGATACCGTCGAAGATGGCGCCGATCAGACCGGGGCCGAGCTCGACGGAAAGCGGTTCACCCGTCGTTTCCACCTGCTCGCCCGTCCGCAGACCCGAGGTCTCTTCATAGACCTGGATCGAGGCGCGGTCGCCGCGCATTTCGATGATCTCGCCGATCAGCCGCTGTTCGCTGACGCGCACCACGTCATACATGTTCGCCTGCCGCATCCCCGACGCGACAACCAGCGGACCGGAAACCTTTGTGATCGTTCCTGTTTGCATGTATATCACCTGCTTTAATCTGTTATTTCAAAATGTCCGAGCCGACCGCCTGTTCCACAGAGCGGCTGATCGAACGCAGTCCTTCGCCTGTATTGCCCGCGACGCCGGGAATCAGTATCACGGCGGGCACGGGGCGTTCGCGGTAGCGGTCCAGCTCCGCGCCGAGGGCGCTTGCGAGCGCTTCCGTCATAAAGACCACCGCGTAGTCCTCCTCGCTCATCCTTCTGAGTTCGCGCGCCGCTTCACGCGGATCGGTCACGGGGAACAGCTCCAGTCCGATGGAGGAAAAGCCGTAGATACTGTCCTTATCGCCCATGGCTGCAATCTTATACATAAAGCGCACGCACCCTTTCTCTGATGATATCGGTCGCGACGCCCGACTGCTTCGCGCAAAGGACGATCCTCACAGCCTTGATCTCGGTCGTTTTCGCGAAGTAATACGCCGCGATCGGCTCAAAGCCGAAGAACGTGTATTTCGCCTCTCTGCACAGCGCGACAAGCGAGTCGTCGCACCATTTTTCAAAGGCGGTCGTGCTCTTTTTCAGCGCGGCTGCGCCGTCACGGTACGGCGTGGCATGGAGATACTCCAGCAGCGCCGCTTCTCCCTGCACGGCGGCAAGGCAGAGCGCGTCGCGGTCCAGTTTGTCGCACGGACCGACGGCAAGGCGCGTGAAGGAAAGATCCTTCTTTGTCCGCGCGCAGCGCACGGCGATCTTGATGTTCGTACTGTCACAAATGAAGAGAAGCATCTGCGAGAGCAAATCGCAGTCTGTCTCTTCCGCCTGGCGGTACAGACACTGCAGCGCGGCGGCGTCGATGATGACGTCGGCGCTCTGGCCGCTTTCGGTGCGGCACGCGGTCTCGTAGGCGTCTTTCGCGCAGTCCGCGAGCGGCTGCGGCAGCTTTTCGAACGCGTGCTTCTGCATCGCGTCGGTCACCGCCGAAAGATCGAGCGTCGTCGGCTGCACATAGAACGGCGCCGGATCGACGTCGGTCAGCATACACTTGAGCGCCGCCTTGAGGTTATAGAAATCGTTGAGCGCGGTCAGCACCGGCAGCTCGTTTTCGTCGGGCACGCTTTCGCGCAGCAGCGTCCAGAGCTGTTCGTTCTGTGCCCTTAACAGCGCGGAGACGTCGGTTTCTCCGTCTTGCGCCCAACCGAAGGAAGAAAGCAGCTTCAGCGCGGCGTCATAGGACGGCGCGGCAACGATCTCTTCGAGCATGGCGCCGGTCAGAAGCCGGCTTTCGTTGGCGCGGATCCGCGCAACGGCATAAGCATAATCAGTCTCTTTCATACGCCCTCCGTTCACGCGAACAGCAGCGGGTTCAGCAGATCCTTCAGATCGTCCATGCGCTCGTCGAACACGGCGCGCAGCGTGCAGTTGACCTCGATATCACCGTAGAGCAGCACGAAACCGTTTTCGATCGGCACGGCGTCGCGGCTGACCATCACGGCGCCGGTCTCATAGATCGCGCTGTTGATCTTTTCTTCAAAGTCCGCCGGCATCCGGGCAAGGTCGTGCGCATTCAGGCACAGCACGCCCTCCCCTTTTTCGGCGTTGCGGATACAAAGGCGCAGCAGCAGGTCGAAGTACTGCTCGTCGTCGAGCGCTTCGATCCGCTCATACGCCGCCGACAGAATGTCGTTGACGACAGCGTTGCGCACCTGCAGATAGCGTTTGCGGGTGATGGATTCCGCCTGTGATTTGGCGACAGAGACAATCCGATCCGCTTCCTTTTTCGCCTCGTCCACCACACGGGCGGCTTTGGCGTTGGCGCCTTCGCGCGCGTCGGCAAGCATCCGGTTCGCCTGTTCGGCCGTTTTTTCCAAGATGGCGTCGGTCGCCTGTTTATTCTCTTCGGCGATCTTTTCCACGATTCGTTCCAATCCGGTCAAACACTTCCACTCCTTTCCTAAGCGTTTCCCAAGTGATCTCAGCCGATGCGGAACACGGCAAGGAAGGAGATCAGAAACGGCAGAATGGCATAGAATTCAACGAGCGACGCCATCGTGATGGCGCGGCCGGACTGGTCGTTCTTCTTCGCGACGAGCGACACGCCCGCGGCGGCGACTTTGCCCTGATGGATACCGGAGAGCAGACCGCAGACCGCGATCGGCAGGCAGGCGACGAAATACAGCAGACCCTGCTGCCATGTCAGCTCCGCGACCGTACCGGACAAAAGGCCCGTGCGGATCAGCACAAAGATGGCGATAATGAAGCCGTAAAGACCCTGCGTACCGGGCAGCAGCTGGAGAATCAGCACCTTACCGAACAGGGATGTATCTTCGCTCAGCGCGCCCGCGGACGCCTGACCGACCATGCCGACGCCTTTTGCGGAACCGATGCCGGCGAAAATGACCGCTGCGGCGGCGCCGACCAGCGCCAGAACCAAACCTACATTACTCATTGATAGTTTCCTCCTTGAATTTAAAATGTTGAAGATTTATTTTCAGCGGGGTAAAGACTTTGCCGCCGCCTTCATAAAATTTGGAGAAGTATTCGACATACTGCAAACGGCACGTATGGACATAAGTGCCGATCAGGTTGATCGCGATGTTCAGCGAATGGCCGAGGATGCAGATAAAGACGAATACCACGATGTTGCCCATCATCGCCGCGAGCATATTGACCACGGAGCCGATGACGCCGGTCACGAGACACAGGGCAAGCAGACGCGAATATGACAGGATATCGCCGAGGTAGCCGGTCGTACTGCTGTAGAGCGCGTACAGACCGCCGCCGAGCTTACCGGCAATGTTCTTCGCGCTGCGCCCCGCTGTCAGAACGATCAATATCGCGCCGACGAGCAGCACTTTCGCGCCGATCGATTTCAGCTGCGGCGACACCGGTTCGATGAAGTCCTTGCCGACGATTGCGAGGCCGATCACGAAGGTGTAGACCGGGATCGTATCGCATATGGCGCCGATCCAGTCGCCGCGCTTCGCCAATGTCACGAACCGGATCGCGAGACCCGCGAAGAGGTGGATGATGCCGAAACCGAAGGAATACAGCATCAGCTTGATGGAATCGCTGGTCGGCTCAAACCAGAGCGCCAGCTCGGGCGGGTCGGCGATTCCGAGGAAGTTCGTGCAGATCGTCGGGATCAGATCGCCGAAGAAGCTGCCGAACATCAGGCCCCAGAACGTCGTGAGCACGCCGCAGTACAGCGCGAACGACGCCGTCTTGCGCAGATTGCCCTGCACCTTGATGACGTGCTTCATCACGATACCGAAGATGACCATCAAGAGGCCGTAGCCTGCGTCGGAGAACATAATGCCGAAGAACAGATAATAGAAAAATGCCATTATCGCATTCGGGTCAATATCGGTTTTACCCGGTAAGGAATACATCTCGGTTATGCTCTCAACAGGTGCGCCAAACGCATTGTTTTCAAGCAGTACGGGTACCTCCTCGTCCTCGGACGGCTCCGAAAGAGTTACCGCCGCCGCATACTTCTCCTCAAGCTGACTTACAACCTTACTGCTGTATTTTTCGGGTATGTAGCCTGAAAGATAAAATACTCTGTCAGTAACGGATATCTTTTTAAGCGCCTCGTACTTTTCAACTCTGAGTGAAAAATAGTCAATTAGAAAATCTATGTTTTCGTGCTCGGCTTCAAATGACTTTATAATTTGCTGCTGCTTTTCAATATCATCCTTCAAATCCTGTATTTTTTCTTCGTTTTCTTTTATGACTTCCCCGGCAGGTCTGTCAGGCAGTTCGTTGGGTTTAACAAACCCGAAGCTTCTGAGAGCTTCAACAAGTCTTTCTGCGTCCTCACGCAGACACATTACTGCTGCGCAGGAAAGCATTTCACTTGAGTA
>JAFYDS010000047.1 GCA_017544665.1 Clostridia bacterium
CCGCCTGATGTGGCGGGAGCCTTTTTGTTTACCCTCAATCCTGCTTCTTGCCTTCTTGTTTCTTGCGTTCTCGCCGTCTTCCCCTCTCCCCTCCCAAAAATATTTTCAAAAACGCTTGACAAGTTTTAGCAATCGTGGTATAGTTATGACAAGGATTAGCACTCGAGCGTGTTGAGTGCTAAATCAATCAAAAGGAGGCGAAACGCAATGGAACTCGGAAAACGCAAGGAAATGATCCTTGCCGCGATCGTGGAACAGTATATCAAAACGGGTGAACCGATCGGTTCCAAGTTTTTGATGACGGCGCTGCCGATCTCCGTTTCGTCCGCAACGATCCGCAACGAGATGAACGCGCTGGCCGAAATGGGCTACCTCGACCAGCCCCACACCTCCGCCGGACGCGTCCCCTCGCAAAAGGGCTACCGCTACTACATCGACCATCTGATGAACAAATGCGAGCTTGACGAGGACGAACGCGAAATGGTCCGCGAGGAACTGGAACGCTGCGCCGGGAATCCGGAAAAGCTGCTTTCCAAGGCGGGCGAGCTGCTCGCGAAGATCACGAACTGCACTGCGCTGGCGACGTCTCCGACCGACGCGCTCGCCACGGTCAAGCGCATCGAGATCGTCCCGGTCGGCAGCCGGATCGCCATGATCGTGCTGATGACCTCGACGGGTATCATCAAAAACGCGATCTGCCGACTCGACGTGCCGCTGACGGTGGATATGATCGAAAACTTCCACCAGATCACCGACAGCACCTTTATCGGGCACCCCGTTTCCGATATCGGGACCGTGATGATCCAGACGCTGGTCGCGTCACTCGGCGCCAACGCGCTTTCGATGAGTCCCCTCTTCGTCGTGCTCGCCGACCTCGCCGGTCAGGCGGTCCAGGCGGAGATCCATCTCGAAGGGCAGCAGAACCTGCTCCACCATCGCGAATTCACCGATCAGATGTTCGACATGATGCAGTTCCTCGACGAGGGCGACAAGCTCGAACGCGCGGTATCCGCCGGCAAGGAAAACGACCTTTCGGTCTCGATCGGCAGTGAGAACCTCTTCTCACAGCTGTCCAACACCAGCATGATCGTCGGCCGCTACCGCATCCGCGGTCACGACGGCGGCGCGCTCGGGATCATCGGTCCGACCCGGCTCGATTACGCAAAGCTGATCCCGCGGATTGAATATCTGACCGAACTTGTGAGCAAAATGCTCTCGGATACCTTTGAAGAGTAAGGAGGCGCCATATGGCAAAGAAAAAAGAAGAACCGGCCACGCAGGCTGAGGCGGCAGAAACGACCGCCGCGCAGACGGAACCCGAAGCGCAGCCCGAACAGCCGGCGGAAGACAAAAGCGCCGCGCTCGAAAAAGAGCTTGCCGCCGCCAAAGAGGCGCACATCCGCACGCTCGCGGAATACGACAACTACCGCAAGCGCTCCACGCGCGAAAAAGAAGCGACCTACGGCGACGCCAAGGCCGCCGCGCTGAAAGAGCTGCTGCCGGTCCTCGACAACTTTGAGCGTGCGCTCTCCGCTCCCGACGCGGACGCGGAAAGCCTCAAGAAAGGCATGGACATGATCTTTCAGGGCTTTTTGACCACGCTGGAAAAGCTCGGCGTCGAGCCCTTCGGGGAAGTCGGCGACCCGTTTGACCCGAACATCCACAACGCCGTTATGCACCTCGAAGACGACACCTTAGGCGAAAATGTGATCGCCGCCGTCTTCAGCAAAGGCTACAAACTCGGCGACCGGATCTTGCGTCCGGCCATGGTGCAGGTAGCAAACTGAGTGCACAGTGCGCAGTGCACAGTGCACAGAAAATAAAACAACAAAACAGTCTGAATAGAAAGACAAGACTTGGAGGTATATATTATGGCAAAAATTATCGGTATTGACTTGGGTACCACCAACTCGTGCGTAGCGGTGATCGAAGGCGGCGAGCCCGTCGTCATCGCCAATGCGGAAGGCGCGAGAACCACCCCGTCCGTCGTCGCGTTCGCGAAAGACGGCGAGCGTATGATCGGGCAGGTCGCAAAACGTCAGGCGATCACCAACCCCGAGCGCACCATCTCGTCCATCAAGCGTCAGATGGGTTCCAACTATCATGTGACCATCGACGGCAAGAGCTACACCCCGCAGGAGATCTCCGCGATGATTCTGCAAAAGCTGAAAACTGACGCGGAAGCCTATCTCGGCGACCGTGTGACCGAAGCGGTCATCACCGTGCCCGCCTACTTCACCGACGCGCAGAGACAAGCGACGAAGGACGCCGGCAAGATCGCCGGTCTCGAGGTCAAGCGTATCATCAACGAGCCG
>JAFYDS010000048.1 GCA_017544665.1 Clostridia bacterium
CTTGACCCCGCAATGAAGCTGAATACCTACGACAAAGGAAAATACCTCCTGCGCCACGCGTTCGAGGGGCTTGGGCTTTTGCCGGACGAGATATTGTGGCGTGAAAAAGCGGCGTTCTCCGATGCGGTCGGACATTCGATGGTCGACGACCTGAAGGAATACGCCGAAAGCTATTACACTGACGCGGCGTTTGAAGAAAAGCGTAAACAATACACCCACGCGCAGCCGTTCACCAAGGAATCGCTGCTGTACCGTGAGATCTTTGAAGAGTTCTATCCCGGTCAGAGCGGGATGATCGCGGACTTCTGGATGCCGAATAAGAGCTGGGAGGGCTGCAACGTCAACGACCCGTCGGCGCGTGTCCTTTCCAACTACGGCGCAAGCGGAACCTGACGGAGGCAGTGAGATGGATAAAATACTCGTGTTGAATTTCGGCGGGCAGTACGACCAGCTGATTGCCCGCCGCATCCGGGCCGCCCATGTGTATGCGGAGATCCGGAATTACAACAAGATCACGCCCGATGAGATCCGCGTCGCGGGGTATCGCGGCATCGTCTTCACCGGCGGACCGAACAGCGTCTATGACGACACGGCGCCGCGCTGTGACAAAAGGGTGCTCTCGCTGGGAATCCCGGTTCTCGGCATCTGCTACGGCCACCAGCTGCTCGCCTTCCTCGCAGGCGGAGAAATCGCGCCCGCTGAAACGGGCAGCGAATACGGCAAGACGACACTGCGCGCCGAAGAGAGCGTCCTCTTTGCGGACGTGCCGCGCGAAAGCGTCTGCTGGATGAGCCACACCGACGCCGTACAGACCCCGCCCGCGGGCTTTCGCGTGCTGGCAAGCACCGCGCACTGCGCCGTTGCCGCGATCGGTGACGACACACACAAGCTCTACGGCGTGCAGTTCCACCCCGAAGTCACCCACACGCAGTACGGCGACCGTGTGCTGCAAAACTTCGTATTCCGCGTCTGCGGCTGCAAGGGCGACTGGCAGATGGACGACTTCCTCGAAACTGCCGTCGCGCATTACCGGCAGACCCTCGCCGGCAAAAAGGTCATCCTCGGGCTTTCCGGCGGCGTCGATTCCGCGGTTGCGGCGGTGCTGCTGCACAAGGCCATCGGCGACGCGCTCACCTGCGTTTTTGTCGATCACGGTTTGCTGCGCAAGGGAGAGGGCGACTATGTCGAGCAGACGTTCCGCGGCCGCTTCGGCATCCGGCTGATCCGCGTCAACGCGCAGGAGCGGTTTTTGACCGCCTTGCGGGGCGTGACGGACCCGGAACAAAAGCGCGGGATCATCGGCGAGATGTTCGTCCGCGTCTTTGAAGAACAGGCGGTGGCGCTCAATAGCACCGACGTGCTCGCGCAGGGTACGATCTACCCCGACGTGATCGAGAGCGGCAAAGGCGATTCCGCCACGATCAAGAGCCACCATAACGTCGGCGGGCTGCCGAAGGAGATGCTGTTCCGTTCGGTCGTCGAGCCGCTGCGGGATCTGTTCAAGGACGAAGTCCGCGCCGTCGGCGAAAAGCTCGGACTGCCGCGCGAGCTCGTCTGGCGCCAACCGTTCCCGGGACCGGGACTCGGCGTCCGTGTGATCGGCGAGATCACGGAAGAAAAGCTGGCGATCCTGCGGGAAGCCGACGCGATCTTCCGCGAAACGCTGGACGGTGCGCTTTCTCCGTTACCGAATCAATATTTTGCCGTTCTTGCCGATACAAGAAGCGTCGGCGTGATGGGCGACGCGCGGACCTACGGCTATACCGTGGCGCTGCGCGCGGTCACGACCGACGACTTTATGACGGCGACCTGGACGCGCATCCCCTTTGACCTGCTGGAACAGGCGAGCAACCGGATCACAAACGAAGTGCGCGGCATCAGCCGCGTGGTCTATGATATCACATCTAAACCACCTGCAACTGTTGAGTGGGAATAAGGAGGCGCTTATGACAAAGTACATTTTCGTCACCGGCGGCGTGGTCTCCGGTCTCGGCAAAGGCATTACCGCCGCTTCGCTCGGGCGGCTGCTGAAAGCGCGCGGTCTGAAGATCGCTTCGCAGAAGCTTGACCCGTATATCAACGTCGATCCCGGCACGATGAGCCCGTTTCAGCACGGCGAAGTCTATGTGACCGAGGACGGCGCGGAGACCGACCTCGACCTCGGTCACTACGAGCGGTTCATCGACGAGGATCTGAACAAGTATTCCAACCTGACCACAGGCAAGGTCTATTGGAACGTCCTCAACAAGGAGAGAAGGGGAGAGTACCTCGGCTCCACCGTGCAGGTGATTCCGCATATCACGAACGAGATCAAGGAGTTCATCTACCGCGCGGCAAAAAAGACCGCCGCCGACGTTCTGATCACCGAGATCGGCGGCACCATCGGCGACATCGAAAGCCAGCCGTTCATCGAGGCGGTGCGCCAGATCTCGCTCGAGGTCGGGCGCGAAAACAGCCTGTTCATCCATGTGACCCTCGTGCCGTATCTCCACGGCTCCGAGGAGCATAAAAGCAAGCCGACGCAGCACTCCGTCAAGGAACTGCAGGGCATGGGCATCCACCCGAACATCATTGTCCTGCGCTGCGACCGCCCGCTCGAAAAATCGATCTTCCAGAAGATCTCGCTGTTCTGCAACGTCAAGCCGGACTGCGTGATCGAAAACCTCACCGTGCCCTGTCTCTATGAAGCGCCGCTGATGCTGGAGCAGTCCGGCTTTTCCGGCGTGGTCTGCCGCGAACTGGGGCTCGATGCGCCGGAACCGGACCTCGCGGAGTGGAAAGCGATGGTCGAACGGATCAAACACGCGGCAAAGCCGGTCACGATCGGTCTCGTCGGCAAATACGTCCAGCTGCACGACGCCTACCTTTCCGTGGCGGAAGCGCTGCGGCACGCGGGCTTTGCGCAGGATGCGACCGTTGATATCCGCTGGATCGATTCCGAGACCGTCACGCCGGAAACCGCGGACGATCTCCTCGGCGAGCTGGACGGTATCCTCGTCCCCGGCGGCTTCGGCAGCCGCGGCATCGACGGGATGATCCTTGCGGCGCAGTTCGCGCGGGAACACGAGCTGCCCTATTTCGGCATCTGCCTCGGTATGCAGATCGCCGTGATCGAATATGCCCGCCACAAGGCGGGGATCGCGGACGCAAACTCCGGCGAATTCGACGAGCTTTGCAAAAACAAGGTGATCGACTTCATGCCCGGACAGAGCGACGACATCGACAAGGGCGGCACGCTGCGGCTCGGCGCCTATCCGTGCGAGATCAAGGAGGGCACCACGATGGCGCGCTGCTACGGCAAAGCGGAGATCAGCGAGCGCCACCGCCACCGCTATGAGTTCAACAACGACTACCGCGACGTTTTACAGCAGGCGGGACTGACGCTGTCCGGTATGTCGCCGGACGGTCTGCTGGTCGAAACTGTTGAGCTGACCGACCGCCCGTTCTATGTCGGCGTCCAGTACCATCCGGAGTTCAAGAGCCGCCCGAACAAGCCGCACCCGCTCTTTTATGGCTTTATCGAAGCGGCAAAGGAAAGGAAGAGCTGAATGAAATTCACGAAGATGCACGGGCTCGGGAACGATTATCTTTATGTTTACGGCGCCGTGCCGGAAAACATCGCCGACCTTTCCATCCGGCTGTCCGAGCGGCATTTCGGCGCGGGTTCCGACGGGATGATCTATATCGGTCCGTCCGACAAGGCTGATTTTTCCATGCGGATCTTCAATGCGGACGGCAGCGAGGCGATGATGTGCGGCAACGGCATCCGCTGCGTCGGCAAATACGTCTATGATAAAGGCTACACCGATAAGACCCGACTGACGATCGAAACGCTGTCCGGCATCAAGACACTGACGCTCCACCTGAAAAAAGGCGGCGTGGACCGCGTCACGGTCGGTATGGGGCAGGCGGTCGTCTCGCCGCAAAAAACGGTGGAGGCGAACGGCGAAAGCGTTGTCTGTACGCCGGTTTCGGTCGGCAACCCGCACGCGGTGATCTTCTGCTCCGACGCGGAAGCCGCGCCGGTGACGACGCTCGGTCCGCTGCTGGAAAAGAACGTCGCTTTCCCGGGCGGCGTCAACGTGGAATTCGTGCAGGTGCTCTCGCGGACGTCGCTGCGTATGCGCGTCTGGGAGCGCGGCAGCGGCGTCACGATGGCCTGCGGCACGGGCGCGTGCGCGAGCACCGCGGCGGCGGTCAGTCTCGGCTACTGTGATCCGGACACGCCGATCGCCGTGACGCTCGACGGCGGCACGCTCGAAATCACGGTCGACGCGGACGGCGCCGTCACGATGACCGGTCCCGCAGCTTTTGTCTATGAAGGAGAGACGATCCCATGCTGAAACCGAACGAAAACTACGCAAAACTCAAGGATTCCTATCTGTTTTACAATATCGCGCAAAAGACGAAAGCCTATCTCAATGCGCACCCGGACGAGCGGCTTTTGCGGCTCGGTATCGGCGATGTCTCGCAGCCGCTTTGTCCCGCTGTGATCGACGCGCTGCACAGCGCGGTCAACGATCAGGCGGACGCCGCCACCTTCCACGGCTATCTGCCGGAATGCGGCGCGCCGTTTTTCCGCGAGGCGGTCGCCGGTCACTACGCCGCGCGCGGCATCATGATCGACCCGGACGAAGCCTTTGTCTCCTCCGGCGCGAGCGACGAGCTCGGCGATATCCTCGACCTGTTTGACCGCGGCAGTACAGTGCTGATTCTGGAACCCGCGTATCCCGCGTACGTCGATGCGAACGTGATGGCGGGGCACCCGATCGTCCATCTGCCCGCGGGCAGAGACAACGGCTTTCTGCCGCTGCCGGACGGAAGCATCGCGGCGGACATCATCTATCTCTGTTCGCCGAACAATCCGACCGGCGCGGTGTTTTCCAAAGCACAGCTGCAACAGTGGGTGGACTTCGCCAACCAGACGGGCGCGGTGATCCTCTTTGACGCGGCGTATGAAGCGTATATCGAAGATGACGCTCTGCCGCACAGCATTTTCGAACTGCGCGGCGCGCGCACCTGTGCGATTGAAATCTGCTCGCTTTCCAAAACGGCGGGCTTTACCGGTACGAGACTTGGCTACACGGTCATCCCAAAAACGCTCGAACGCGGCGGGATGAATCTCAACAGCATGTGGGTCCGCAACCGGACGACCAAGACCAACGGCGTGTCCTACCTTTTGCAAAAAGGCGGCGCGGCGGTCTTCACCGACGAGGGACAATCGCAGATCAAAGCGCAGATCGCGCTGTATAAGCGCAACGCGAAGACGCTGACCGACGCACTGGACGCCTGCGGCATCTGGTACTGCGGCGGCAAAAATGCGCCGTACATCTGGCTGCAGTGTCCGAAGGGGCTTTCCAGCTGGGACTTCTTCGATCTGCTGTTAACCAAGGCGCAGATCGTCGGCACGCCCGGCGCGGGCTTCGGCGCCTGCGGCGAGGGGTACTTCCGCTTCTCCTGCTTCGGCAGTCCGCAGGACACCGTCGAAGCGGCAAAACGGCTGCTGCAGCTCTTTGGAGAATAAGAAAAAACCGGGTCCGTTTCAAAGATGAAACCGATCCGGTTTGGTTTGTTGAGATGACAGGTCAGGGCGCTTCTGTCCGGCCGATCTCGTCGCCCAGCTTTTCCACGCGTTCTTCGATCGCGGGGAGTTTTTCATGATAAAGCACCTCGTCGCGGTAGGCGGCGAAGGCGTCCTCGTCGTTTGCGGCGATCGTCACGCGCTGCAGCAGATAAACGGTGGTCTTTGTGCGGATCACGCCGGTGCTGCCGTGACTGAGCGCCGAGACCTGCTCGAAGAAGTCGTCGTCATACATCGGGTCGCCGTCCTTCATCAGGCTGACGGAAAGCGGCGTCGTGACGATCAGCCCCTGCGTCTGGCAGTATTCAGCATACAGCGTGTCGAGATCCGTACCGCTGTTCGCGCGGTCCGCCATCTGTTGGAACTGCGTGAGCACAGCGGCTTGTTCCTCCTTTGAAAGGGGAACGGTCTCGCCTGTGTCGCTGCGGGTCATCAGCGCGCCCTCGAACGACTTGAAGCCGACATAGAGCTTGACAAAGCTGTCTTTGAGCTCGCTTTCCGCGACCTCATGTTTGCCGCCGGCGCCGTAAAAGAACTGCACGAGTTGCTTTTTCTGCGCGTCGAAGCTGTTGATCCGCGTGAGGTCCTGCTTCGTCAGACCCATCGCGCGGTAGTGCGTGCCGAACAGCGCCCACTGTCCCTCCGTGCGGGAGGCGACGTCGCTTTTGAGGTCGGCGCGGACGGTGATCTTGTGTTCTTTCAGATAACGATCGAGCGCGACAAGTTGTCTGCACCGCTTTTCCGCGGTTTCCTCCGCCGATGGCGCGGCAGTCTTACCGTCGGTCGGCTGCGCTTCACGCAGCGCCTCGCGGCGGAAGTATTCATAGATCCCCTCTGAGACCGGCACGCCGTCGATGACGTAAGCCGGGGCGGTCTTGCCGCCGCACGCGGCAAGCAAAAGCAGTGCAAGAGCGCAAAGCGTCAGCGCACAGATCTTTTTCATCGCGGCGCCTCCTTTCCGGTCGTTTGGATGATTATACAGCATTTCGCCCGAAAAAGCAAGCGGGGGAAAAACGCGGTAAAATGAAAACCGTCCGGGGGTGCCGGACGGTTTCCATTAGGAGAAAATACGAAGAAAACATTATGAGAAACGATCAAAATTCAGGCGGTCAGTGAGTATCCGCTCACCTGACTGCGTGTATATAGTACAACACTTTTTCGAAAAAAGCAAGCGTTTTGACGCAAAAAGATTGTTTTCTACCTATTTGTCAAAATAGATAAATGAGCGGCTGCTTTTTTAGTAAAAATCACAACAAGTTCGGGAAATAATTGCAAAACTTCCTGCTTTTGGTTGACGCGGAGCGCGGACGCCTTTATAATGAAACAAGACGATTTGCAAAACGGAGGGCTGCGCCATGCTTGAAAAACGCAACTACGACCACAACAAACGCTTTTTGCCCGCGGACAAGACCGGCTTCATCAACGGACAGGGGAAAGGCGAAGTCGCCAAAATGAAATACGGGTTTTACCACATGGCGTGGAACGGCTGCGAAATGATCGCGCTGTATAACGCCGCGTATCTGCTCGGCAAGGGAGAGCCGCTCGCGGACATCTGTCTGGAAATGTACCCGCAGTCGTCGGTCCTCTGCGGCTTCTTTGGCTCGAACCCGATCGTGCTCGACCGCTACTTCAAGGCACATGACATCTCCTATGAAAAGACCTACGACTACAACGCGTTTTTCAATGCGCTGCCGGACGTGCGCTGCGGCGTTCTGTCGTTCTGGAACCACCGCCGCGTGTTCGGCTCACTGCATACTGTGATGGTACGGTGGGACAGTGAGCGGCAGCAGATTGTGGAGTACAACAAGTTCAATTCGAAGACCGTGCCGGTTTTCCACGACGTGCGCGGACTGATCACGACCAAAAAGCTGTTCATCGTCGGCTATCTGCTGCCGTAAGACGGGAACGTGAAAGGGGCTGAAACCATGAAAGACAACGAACGGCTGCAATCCTTCGGCAACAAGGTGCTGAAGCTGATCGGCGTGGAGCCGGGCACGAAGCTCAAGCCGATGATCGCCTATAACTCCGCCATCTTCTTCACCGGCGGCGGCCCGTACGTGCTGGGCAGTTATCTGCTTGCCTTTTTGACCGACGTCGAGGGGCTTTCCACCACGCAGTACAGTACCGTGGCGATGTTCTCGTGTCTTATCGACGCGATCACCGACCCGATCATGGGCATCATCACCGACCGCACACGGCACAAAAACGGCCGCCACCGTCCCTATCTGAAATGGGGCGTGCCGTTCGCGATCATCGCCTACTTTATGATGTGGAATTCCTTCGGGATCTCCGCGGCGGGCGACAGCACGCGTACCATGTGGTGGTACGTTTTCGCGTATATGTTCTATAAAACGGTATCGACCTTCATCAGTGTACCCCATACGGCGATGCTGCCGGAGCTGGCGCCAAACTACAATCTGCGTACCCAGTTCAACGCCGTCAAAACGATCATGGACGCCGTGGCGAGCTACAGCTCGTTCTTCATCGCCTCCCTGATCCTCGGCGGTATCAACGGCCTGATCACGACGCCGGCGTTCGCGCCGGAGCACCGCTCGCGATTCGCGATCATGGGCGCCGTGCTTTGTCTGTGGACCAGTTTGCCGCTGATCTTTACCTACGCGGGAACGCGGGAACACAGCTCGCTCGAGCAGGTGAACGAGCCGCTGGATCTGCGGGCGTTCTTCGGACAGTATGTCAGCGTGGTGAAAAACCGGATTTTCCGGCGCTACTTCATGTTCGGCTTCTTTACGCTGTTCTCCTCGGCGTTCGTGTCGCAGTGCTTCTATTACTTCCTCAAAACCGTGCTCCATCAGGGACAGAGCCTGTCGATCCTGACGCTGGTTGCCGGCGTCGGCGAAGCGGTCGGCTTCTTCCCGGCGTACTTCTTCTCTATCCGCAAATCGAAGCAGCTGCCGGCAAAGGTGTTCGTCCCGGTCGCGATGGCGGCGCAGCTGACCGCGTGGTGTCTGCGCGGCGCCGGTATTCCGGCGGTGATCTTTATCACGGAGTTCTTCTACGGGCTTGGCCTTGCCGGTATGGCGAGCGTCCAGAGCAACATCTTCCCCGACGTGACCGACGTCGATGAGATGATCACGGGCGAGCGGCGGGAAGGCGTGATCGCCACGTTCTCCACGTTCATCAAGAAATTCGTCAACGGCTTCGCGGCGTTCGGTATCGGCCATCTGCTGGGCTGGTTCGGCTATGACACGGCGAAAACCGCCGCCGAACAGACGAGCCGCGCCGTCTTCGGCGTCAGCATCTGCTTTACGCTGATCCCGATCTTCTTCCTGTCTCTGGCGCTGATCGCGATTTTGCGATACGATCTGACGCGCGAAAAGCACGCGTTTATCAAAGAAAAGATCCGCGAAAAACACGAAAACGGCTTTGTTGTTTTGACGCCGGAAGAACAGCGGCTGCTGGAAAAGACGGCTGGACTGCCGTTTGAAAAAATGTGGCTGTCGAAACGGGAAAACGTCGATACGGCGCTGACGGAAAAAAGCGATTGACAAACCCTTTCGTTTAATGGTACAATAAGCTGAATCCGGAAAGAGATTCCTCGATTGAGAGGTTTTGTATATGGAACAGAACAAAAAACAGGTATTACTGATCGTCAATCCCTGCGCCGGCCGCTCCAGTACTCGGCTCGGCGGTCCGGAGATCGTCGATCTCTTCCCCGCGGACGATTACGCGTTCGAAACACACTATACCCAGGGGCGCGGCGACGCGACGCAGCTGGTCAAGGATTACGCCGAAAGCAAGGACCTTGTGATCTGCTGCGGCGGCGACGGCACACTGAACGAGACGATCAACGGCGTGATGGAACTGCCGCGCCGGATCCCGATCGGCTATATCCCGACCGGCTCGACCAACGACCTCGCCTCCACGCTCGGCATCCCGCGCGATCCGAAAAAGGCGGCGGCGCTGATTCAGGCGGCGCATACCAACAGCTATGACATCGGACTGTTCAACAACCGCTATTATTCCTATGTCGCCGCGTTCGGCGCCTTCACCCGCTCGTCCTACGCGACGAAGCAGTGGATGAAGAATATGTTCGGACATTTTGCCTATCTGCTCAACGGCTTTTTCAAGGAATGGAAGAACATCAGCTCGACGCATATGAAAATCGAATATGACGGCGGCGTGATGGAAGGGGACTTCTCTTTCGGTTCCATCTCCAACTCCACCTCCATTTCCGGCATCTTCCGGCTGAAGAAGGAGGAGGTCAAGCTCAACGACGGCGATTTCGAGATCCTGCTCGTGCGCAAGGCGCGCTTTTCCGAAGCGCCCTCTCTGCTCAACAAGATCCGCAAAAAGGAATACGACGGCAAGCGCATCATTCTGCTCAAGACGGGTCAGGTCAAGATTACGACCGACGCGCCGATCGCGTGGACGCTCGACGGTGAATACGGCGGCGAACACCAGGTCGTGCAGGTGCATATCCTGACAAAGGCGATCGACATCTGTTCCCCGACGGACAATGTGCTCTTTGACCGGCCGCAGGAGCAAAATCCGGAAGAGCCTGCGCGCGTTTAAGTCGTTTTTAAGCTGATAAGCTATGATAAGGTTGCGGAAAACCGCAGCCTTTCTTTTTGAAAATAAATTTATAAACTTTTTTTGAATTTTTTGTTGACAAAGTGAAAAGCTTCGAGTATAATATGGATTGTGAAATGGTGTTCGTTCCTGTCGACAATGAGTTTCGATTACAGCGGAACGGATGGTAAGGAGGTCGTGAGAATGAATAAAGGTTTGGGATACATCCAGGCTGTTCTGGATTTCATTTTAAAGCTCATTTCTTTCTTCAAAAAGGACGAAGATACTGACGGCTCGAAAGCGTAACGCCGTCTTATGAACATGGCATGGGGCTCCCGGCAATCGTCGGGGGTTTTCTATTTTTTCGGTTCAGGCGACTGCCAAAATAACCGGTTTCCTGTTTCCGATTTTTGACACTTTTCACAAATCGGTTTTTTTCTTTTTGAGGGGCTTTACATTTGCGCCGGAGTATCGTATAATAACTACAACAGCTTCTTTAAGGGCGGTACAGAGAGACCGACAAGAGCAATCGTTTTCGCAGGAAATCCCTGCGCCTTGCAGTCTTGCCGGTCAGCGGCAGGGCTTTTTTCTTGTCCGAAAGGGGGACGGCGGGATGCAGTCGGTTGTGATGGATGCGATCGGGATGGATCGTGCGCTCATGCGTATCGCGCATGAGATTATTGAAAAGAACGAATCGACCCAGAACCTCTGCGTCGTCGGAATCAAGCGGCGCGGCGAGCAGCTCTCGCAGATTATCGCGCAGGATCTGACAAAGCTCGGCGCGACGGTACAGACCGGCACGCTCGACATCACCCTTTACCGCGACGACCGCGACGGCGACGCGTTTGTCAAAGAGGCGCAGCTGCCGTTCGACGTCAACGACCGGATCGTCGTGATCGTGGACGATGTGCTCTACACGGGCCGGACGGTGCGTGCGGCGATCGACGCGATCCTCGCCCACGGACGCCCCGCAAAGATCCAGCTTGCCGTCCTCGTTGACCGCGGACACCGCGAGCTGCCGATCCGCGCCGACTATGTCGGCAAGAACATCCCGACTTCACGTGAGGAACGCATTCATGTGCAGATCCCGCCGTTTGAAGAGACGGCTTGCGTGACGATCGAGAAGCAATAAAGGTCTCAATGCGCTGCGGCGCATGCGGATAGAGTAAAAAAACAGGAGGTACTCAAAATGAAACTTGTGTACGGAATCAAGGACAAACCCAAATTCGGGCAGCTGATCGTATTTGCGTTCCAGCAGCTGCTTGCCATCCTCGCGGCGACGATCGCCGTGCCCGCCATCGTCGGCAACGGCATGAGCCAGTCCGCGGCGCTCTTCGGCGCAGGCGTCGGCACGATCGTCTACCTGCTCTTCACGAAGTTCCGCAGCCCGGTGTTCCTCGGCTCGTCGTTCGCCTTCCTCGGCTCGATGTTCGCCGCGTTCGCGGGCGCCGTTTCGACCGAAGCGGGCTACGCGGGCATCATCCTCGGCGCGATCCTCGCGGGTCTCGTCTATGTCGTGATTGCCATCATCGTTAAAATCGCGGGCGTCAAATGGATCAACAAACTGATGCCGGCGGTCGTTATCGGCCCCACAGTCGCCATCATCGGTCTTTCCCTCGCGGGCAACGCGATCGGCGACGCGCTCCACTTTGCGGAAAATGTTGACGGCACCTATGTGATGGGTGCCCACGGCTGGATCGGCTTCATCTGCGCGCTGGTCACGCTGTTTGTCGTCATGCTCTGCTCCGTCTTCGGCAAGAAAATGCCTCGTTTGATTCCGTTCATTATCGGTATCGTTGCGGGCTATGCGGTTGCCGCCCTCTTCACCCTGATCGGTATGAAGACAGGCAACGAGAACCTGATGATCATTGATTTCTCCCTGTTCCAGAATATCCAGTGGATCCCCGACTTCACCTTCCTGAACGCTGCGAAGGGTCTGTCGGCGATCGACGGCAAGTACATTGCCACCATCGCCGTGGCATACATCCCGGTCGCGTTTGTGGTCTTCGCGGAGCACATCGCCGACCACAAGAACCTGTCCTCCATCATCGACAAAGACCTGCTTGAGGATCCCGGTCTGCACCGCACCCTCCTCGGCGACGGCATCGGCTCGATGGTCGGCGCGATCTTCGGCGGCTGCCCGAACACCACCTACGGCGAATCCGTCGGCTGCGTGGCGATCACCGGCAACGCTTCCGTCGTGACGATCTTCGCAACGGCGATCCTCGCGATCATCGTTTCGTTCTTCGGCCCGTTCGTGACCTTCCTTGCGACGATCCCGTCCTGCGTCATGGGCGGCGTATGTATCACCCTGTACGGCTTCATCGCGGTCAGCGGTCTCAAGATGCTCCAGAAGGTCGATCTCGGCCAGAACAAGAACCTGTTCGTCGTCTCTGTGATCCTGATCGCCGGTATCGGCGGCATGACCCTCAAGATCGGTCAGGTCACTATCACCGAGATCGCGGGCGCCCTCATCCTCGGCATCATCACGAACCTCATCCTTTCCCGCAAGAAGGACGAAGCGGAAGACGTTGCCGCTGCGTAATCCAGCAATCAATCGTTAGCAAAAGCCGCCTGCGGGCGGCTTTTTTCAATGTGCAGTTTGCAGTGTACAGTGACGCGGGGAAGGGTGGCGAAAAGGGGAGAGAGCAGCCGCGCCGCGGAGGGTGTTTAAAGGCGCCCCTATTCGTCGGTCGATAGATTTTGCCGAAAATAATTCTAATTTCGAACAATGCCCCCCGATAATCGCATTTCACTCCTTCCAGAACGCTTTTCACTCTTTTTTTACTGCATATGGAACCTTTTGTGTTATAATACTCCTGCAAAGGCCAAAACCTTTTTGAATCAAAACAGAAAAGGAGTTTTTATCATGAAGAAAACAAACAAGCTTTGGCTCGCGCTGCTTCTGACCGTTCTGGTCGCGGCCTTGCTTGCCGTGGGGTTCACCGCCGCGGCGGAAGAACCGACCGTTGTTGACCAGGGCTACTGCGGCGGCGAAGGCGACGGCACGAACCTGATGTGGGTACTCACGAGCGACAACACCCTGACCGTCAGCGGCGCCGGCGCGATGGGGGACTTTAGTTCCGGCGCAAGTCCCTGGTACAACTGGTTCAACAGCATCCAGACCGTTCTGATCGAAGACGGCGTGACGAGTATTGGCGGCTATGCGTTTGCCAACTGTTCCTTGCTGGAAAGCGTGACGATTCCGGACAGCGTGACAAGCATCGGCGACAAAGTGTTTCAGAATTGTTCTTCGCTGGGAAGCGCAACGATTCCGGAAGGCGTAATAGTCCTCGAGAATGGTACGTTTGAAAACTGCACATCGTTGACAAGCGTGTCGCTTCCAAACAGCTTGCAGACCATCAACTTCAGCGTGTTTATGGACTGCACATCGCTGACAAGCGTGTTGCTGCCGGATGGCTTGAAGACCATCAACATGAACGCATTTATGGGCTGCAGATCACTGACAAGCGTGTTGCTTCCGGACAGCCTGACAGGCATCAGACAAAGTGCATTCGCGAACTGCTCCTCCCTGACGAGCATCACGATTCCAAACGGCATAAGATTTATCGAAAACAAGGTGTTTGCCAACTGCACCGCGCTGAAAAGCGTGACGATTCCTGCCGGCGTGACAAGCATTGACTTGGGGGCTTTTACCGGTTGTTCTTCGATAGAGGCTTTTATTGTTGATGAAGAGAATACGTCTTTTTCATCAGATGACTATGGCTGTCTCTATAACAAGAATCAAACCGTCCTGCTGCGCTATCCGGCGGGAAGAGCCTGCACAGAATATACGATTCCGGATTTTGTGGCGGGCGTCGGCAGCGGGGCGTTCCAAAATTGCCGTTCGCTGAAAAGCGTGATCATTCCGACCAGCATGTCAAGCATCAGCAGCGGTATGTTTTCCGGCTGCGAATCGTTGCAAAGCGTGTCCATACCGGACAGCGTAACAGAGATATCCGACTCTGCGTTTTCCGGCTGCACCTCGCTGACAAGCATAACCATGCCGGATACCGTGGAAAGCATTGGCAAATATGCGTTCAAAGGCTGCACTGCGCTGACAAATGTGACGATTTCGGAAAGAGCGGAGTCCATCGGCGAAGAAGCGTTCGAAAACTGCACTTCACTGAAAAACGTGATCATTCCGGATCGTGTGGAGAGCATTGGCAATTTGGCGTTCGCAAACTGCACTTCGTTAAGAAGACTGAAGGTGTCACGCTGTACAAGGGAAATCAAGGACTTTGCGTTCCAAAACTGCACGTCGCTGGTCAGCGTAACGCTCGGTCCGCAACTGTCCGCGATTTATGAATTTGCGTTTGATAACTGTTCTTCGCTGAAAAGAGTGACAATGTCGGATTATATGGTGTTAATTGACCACGGGGTGTTCCAGGACTGCAATTCATTGGAAACTGTTTATATATACCACTCCCCGTATGGACCATCAGGATGCGATCTGGATGTCGAGAGATGGAATGAACCGTATTGGAACGCGAATCATTGTTATCTCGATGGCCATGAGCACATTGCCGGGGAGCCTGTTCACGAATATGAAACTGCCGCCACCTGTACCGCAGACGGAAGTTATGACGAAGTGGTCTACTGCACGGATTGCGGAAACGAAATCACCTGGGAGGGCAAAACGATCCCCGCCGCCGGCCACACCACCGGCGAAACCGTGATCGAAAACAACGTTCCCGCCACCTGCACCGAAGCGGGCGGTTACGACGAAGTGGTCTATTGCACGCAGTGTCCGGCTGAGATCAGCCGCACGCACGTCACGGTCGATCCGATCAACCACCGCAACGCGCAAAACGTCGCCGCGACCGAGGCGACCGAAACGGCCCACGGCGCCACGGCAGGCGTGTGGTGCCCCGACTGCGAGACGTGGCTCTCCGGCCACGACGTGATCCATAACCACCTCGGCGAACAGCGGGTCATCAAAGAACCGACCGAGACCGAAGAGGGCATCGTCGAGATCCGGTGCACCGTTTGCGGCGAATGGGGTCAGTACACCGCTGACCCGACCGGATCGCAGCCGGACGACGATAACAACGGCGGCAGCAGC
>JAFYDS010000006.1 GCA_017544665.1 Clostridia bacterium
AAAAAGCTCAGCGAAAAAAAGCGCGAGGCGCTGTATGACGTCATCAAGGAAAAAGCGGTTTCTTACGGGATCGCGATGGCGACGGCAAAAGAGATCGACGAGATCAAC
This sequence comes from Clostridia bacterium, assembly GCA_017544665.1. GTDB lineage: Bacteria > Bacillota > Clostridia > Oscillospirales > Acutalibacteraceae > UBA6857. Next base: position 109 of record JAFYDS010000006.1, read on the forward strand.
ATATTACAGGCGACCTATCTCGCGATGCGCCGCGCCGTGGAAGCGCTTTCCGTACAGCCGGACTGCGCGCTGATCGACGGCAACGGCAAACCGGGACTTCCGCTCGAGCAGCGCACGATCATCAAAGGCGACAGCAAGAGTATCTCCGTCGCCGCCGCGTCGATCCTCGCAAAGGTGACGCGTGACCGCTATATGGTCGAGATGGACCGCTTTTATCCGCAGTACGCCTTCGCGCAGCATAAGGGTTACGGTACAAAGCTGCACTATGAGCGGATCGAAACGTACGGCCTTTGCCCCGAGCACAGACAGACGTTTTTGAAGAAGATTCTGGAGGAAAAACAGTGAACCGCGCAGAACGGGGCAGGATCGGGGAAGATACCTGCGTCTGGTACCTCGAAAAGCACGGCTACGTCACCCTTGATCGCAACATGCATTCCCGTTACGGTGAAATCGACGTCATTGCTGAAAACGACACGTTTCTCTGTTTTGTCGAAGTCAAGACCCGCGCCGCCGACGCTGTCGTTTCTCCGGTGGAAGCAGTCGATTATAAGAAACAGCAGAAAATTGTGCTGACCGCGCAGCAGTATCTGCAGGCGCATCCGATGGACAAACAGCCGCGCTTTGACGTGTTCGAAGTGATCCTCGGCGATGACGGCAAACCGAAGCAGGTGCGCTTTCTGGAAGACGCGTTTGACGCGTCATGCCTTGACGGCTTGTATTATTGAAGCCGTTTTCATAAATTGTTTTCATATATTTTCAAAAAAGGTTTTACAATTCGTTTGATTCGTGTTATGATAACGCTATTGAAAATCATGGGAGGTTAAAACCATGCTGTATACCAGTACCCGCGACAAATCCGTGCATGTCTCTGCGGCGCAGGCGATTGCGCGCGGCATCAGCGCCGACGGCGGACTGTATGTGCCCGAAGAGATTCCGGGCATTTCCAAGGAGTTTTTGCAGGAGCTTTCCGCGCTCAACTATATTTCCCGCGCAAAAAAGATCCTTTCGTTATACCTGACGGATTTCACGCCCGAAGAGATTGACTTTTGCGTCAACGGTGCCTACGCGCCCGGTAAATTCTCGAGCGAGAAGGTGTCGCCGCTGCATACGATCGCGGACGGCGCGCATGTGCTGGAGCTCTGGCGCGGTCCGACCTGCGCGTTCAAGGATATGGCGCTGCAGCTGCTGCCGTACCTGCTGACGACCGCCGCGAAAAAGACGGTCGCCGATAAGACGATCGTGATCCTTGTCGCGACGTCGGGCGATACGGGTAAGGCTGCGCTCGCCGGCTTTTGCGATGTGCCGGGTACCAAAATCATGGTCTTTTATCCGAACGACGGTGTCAGCCCGATGCAGAAACTGCAGATGACGACGCAGGAAGGGGATAACGTCTGTGTCTGCGCGATCAACGGCAACTTTGACGACGCGCAGAACGGCGTCAAGGCGATCTTTACAGATCCCGACGTTGCGAAAAAGCTGGACGCACACGGCATGATGTTCTCCTCCGCGAACTCCATCAACTGGGGCAGACTGGTTCCGCAGATCGTCTATTATATCTCCGCTTACTGCGATCTGATCGCAGACGGCACGATCAAAAACGGCGACGAGATCAACATCGTTGTGCCGACCGGCAACTTCGGCAACATCCTTGCCGCGTATTACGCGCGGATGATGGGCGTGCCCGTGAAGACGCTGCTCTGCGCGTCCAACGCGAACAACGTGCTGACCGAGTTCCTGACGGACGGCGTCTATGACCGCAACCGCCCGTTTTATACAACTACTTCGCCTTCAATGGATATTCTGATTTCCTCGAATCTGGAACGCCTGCTGTTCCACCTTGCGGGTGACGACGACACACGGGTCCGTGACTGGATGGCGCAGCTGAAAGAGACCGGAAGATACACGGTGGAGGAGGATATTCTCACAAAGCTGCATGCGCAGTTTGCCGCAGGCTGCTGCGACGATACCGCGACAAAGGCGACGATCGCGAAGACCTGGCGCGACGGCTATCTCTGCGATACCCACACGGCTGTTGCCGTCAACGTTTATGAAGCCTACACAGCGAAGACCGGCGACAAAACGCCGACCGTGATCGCATCGACGGCGAATCCCTATAAGTTCAGCAAGGCTGTTCTGGAGGCTGTTACGGGCAAAGAACCGAACGATCTGAATGAGTTTGAGCAGGTCGATCGCCTGATCGAAGTGACGGGCGTGCCCTGTCCGCCGCAGCTTGCGACGCTCAAGGAAAAGACCCCGCGCTTTACCGATTGCTGCAACCGCGCGGATATGGCACAGAAGGTCTATGATATGCTCGGTATCTGAGGAAGAATGATTGGAATCGCGGCGGTATGCGGTGCCCGTGTGCCGCCGGTTTCTCTTGCAAAGGAGGGGACACAATGAAGCTTTTCACAATCGCGGACCTGCATCTGTCGCTGCGCGCCGATAAGCCGATGGATGTGTTCCCGGGCTGGGCGGATTATGTCGAACGCCTCGAAGCCAACTGGCGCAAGCTTGTGTCGCCGGAGGATGTCGTCGTGATACCGGGCGACATTTCCTGGGAAATGGATCTTGAAAAGTGCAGGGATGACTTCGCGTTTCTTGACAGTCTGCCCGGGCAAAAGCTGCTGATGAAGGGCAATCATGATTACTGGTGGACCACAAAGAAAAAGATGGATGCCTTTTTGGCGGATAACGGTTTTTCTTCCCTGCATATTTTGTTCAACAATGCCTACCGCTTCGGTGAATATACTATCGTCGGGACGCGCGGCTGGTTCTACGACGCGGAACATGATCCGGGTAATAAAGTGCTGCTGCGTGAAGCGGGCCGTCTGCGGCTGTCGATAGCCGCGGGAAGAGCACTCGGGGGAGATCTGATCTGTTTTCTGCATTATCCGCCGCTTACGATCAACCAGCAGTGCGATGAGATAATGAGTGTGTTGAAAGAAGAGGGAATCACGCGGTGCTTTTACGGACATTTACATGGTCCTTCTCTGAGTCTTGCCTATAACGGAATTGCGGAAGGTACATCTTTTCAACTCGTTTCTGCAGATTATTTACGTTTTTGTCCGTTTTTCATCGAAAAAATTTGAAAAAACTATGGAAATCTTGAACAGAATCTGTTATAATACATTGGTTAAAATGCATAATGGGTCCTTTTGATAGCAGATCGACCCGGAAAAGGAGATCATCAACATGAGCTTAAAATCTTGCAACAAAGCAGAGGAAGCGAACCTTTACACCCTGGAAGTCTCGATTGACGCGGCAACCTTCAACGACGCGATGAACCGCGCGTTCCAAAAGCAGAAGAACCGCATCGCGCTGCCGGGTTTCCGCAAGGGCAAGGTCACGCGTAAGATGGCGGAAGCGTTTTACGGTAAGGGTTTCCTGTATGAAGACGCGCTGG
>JAFYDS010000007.1 GCA_017544665.1 Clostridia bacterium
CCGCTGGGCGACGCGCTGTCGCTGCGCCTGTTCGCCGCGGCCTCCGGCACGCTGTATGAAGGCCGCGTGCTGCTGCGGACAATGACTGCCGACGGGGCGGCGCTTCCGGTTACCGCCGCCGCGCGCAACGATTTCCGGCGCGAATGCGCGTTCACGCTGCGCGCGTTCTGCGGCGTGAGCGAAGAGGAAGCCGACCGGCTGCTGCGCGCGCTTTCGGTGTCCGACGCCGCTGCGGACGCCGCGGGTACGCTGACGACGCAGAGCGGGCCGTTTGCGCTCTCGCTGCAGGCGCACCCGCTGGAGCTCGCGTTTTCCGTGCGCGACACGCGCCTTCTGGCGCTGCCGACGGCCGCCGTGCCCGAGAGCAGCCCGCTCTTCGGCGAAACCGTTGCCACCAGGCGCGAGACCGTACCGCATAAATAAAACAGGAAAAAACGCAAAAAGAGTTGACTTTTGCGGGAAAAAGGTTTAAAGTATCAGATAGTGAATACAGAAGGCTGCATATTCCTGATGCAGACACACTGCGTAACAAAATATTTTGGCCGTGCGCCGGCTGAAAATAATTTGCTTACCCGTGGTAACCGACGAGGGAACACGTCCGAAGAGGCGGAGTTCATCCTCGTTTTTTCTTTTATCCGGCTGTATTCCGCAAAATCGAGCGCGCATGGGCGGCGGCGTATGTCCGCGCATGCAGGGAAAGGGGTTTATTCATGGGAGAAAACACGATCATCGAACTCAGAAACATCTCCAAGAAATTCGGTGACGAGGTGGTGCTCGACGACATCAGCCTCAACCTCAAGGAGAAGGAGTTCATCACCTTCCTCGGTCCGTCCGGCTGCGGCAAGCCCACGATGCTGCGCATCATCGCCGGCTTTCTGGAAGCCGACAGCGGTCAGGTCATCTTTGAGGGCAAGGACATCGGCAGTCTGCCGCCGCACAAACGGCAGGTCAACACCATCTTCCAGCGATACCAGCTGTTCCCGCATCTGAACGTCTATGAAAACATCGCGTTCGGTCTGCGCAACCGCCGCATGAAGGAAAAGGACATCAGCCAGAAGGTCGAGGAAATGCTTGCGCTCGTGAACCTCAAGGGCTTCCAGCGCCGCGATATCGCGTCTCTTTCCGGCGGGCAGCAGCAGCGCGTCGCGATTGCGCGCGCCCTCGCGGTCGATCCGCGTGTCCTGCTGCTGGACGAGCCTCTTGCCGCGCTGGACCTCAAGCTGCGCAAGGATATGCAGGTCGAACTCAAAAATATCCAGAAGCGGCTCGGCATCACCTTTGTCTTCGTCACCCACGACCAGCAGGAGGCGCTCTCGATGAGCGACACCGTCGTCGTTATGAACGAGGGCAAGATCCAGCAGATCGGGTCGCCGATCGATATCTATAACGAGCCGAAAAACGCCTTTGTCGCCGACTTTATCGGGGAATCCAACATTCTTGACGGCGTGATGCTCGACGACTTCAAGGCGAAGTTTTCCGGCGCTGTGTTTCAGTGCCTCGACAAGGGCTTCGCCGTCAAAGAGCAGGTGGATATCGTTATCCGTCCCGAGGACGTCGATATCGTCCCCGTCGAAAAGGGTGAGATCATCGGCACGGTGACGTCCAACACCTTCAAGGGCATCCACTTCGAAATGATCGTCGATATCCAGAACTTCAAGTGGATGATTCAGACGACAGACTACTATCCGGTCAGCGCAAAGATCGGGATCGAGATCGAGCCCGACGCCATCCATGTCATGAAGAAGAGCGAATACTCCGGCATGTTCGGCGATTACAGCTCCTTCTCCGATGAGATCGAACACCTGTCCGATATCGAGGAAGAGGAGGATTGACGATGACGAAGAACACTGCGCTGAAAAAAGCGATCAGCGCGCCGTACCTCGTCTGGGCCGCGCTGTTCATCATCGTCCCGCTGATCTTCGTGGTCTATTACTCGCTTGTTGACGCGGGCGGCGCCTTTACCCTCGATTATATCAAGTCCATCGGCCGCTACAAGGACATCATGCTCAACTCCATCTGGCTGGGCTTTGTTGCGACGATCATCTGTCTCGTGATCGCCTATCCCTTGGCGTATATCATGGCGCGTTCGACGAAGAATGTCCAGCGCACGATGATGATGCTCGTGATGCTGCCGATGTGGATGAACCTGCTGATCCGCACCTATTCGCTGATGATTTTGCTGCAGGACACCGGTATTCTCAACTCGGTCTTTTCGTTCCTGCATCTGCCCGAACGGCACATGATCAACACCCGCGGGGCGGTCATCCTCGGTATGGTCTATAACTATATTCCCTATATGATTCTCCCGCTGTATTCGATCATGGCGAAGATCGACTACGGGCTGGTGGAGGCCGCTCAGGACCTCGGCGCGAGCCGCACGGCCGTGCTGCGCAAGGTCATTCTGCCGCTTTCTCTGCCGGGTATCGCCTCGGGCTTTACGATGGTCTTCGTGCCGTCGGTCAGTACCTTCTATATCTCCAAAAAGCTCGGCGGTTCGACGTTCTCGCTCATCGGTGACATCATCGAAATGCAGTTCAAGTCCGCCAATAACTATAACCTCGGCGCGGCGCTGTCCCTGATCCTCATGGTGCTGATCCTGCTGTGCATGGCGATCATGAACCGCTTCACCGGCGAAGACGACGACGGAGGTGTGCTGATATGAAACAGAAAATGTCTGCGCTCTCCAAGCTCTATATCGCCCTCATTATCGTGTTCCTGTACGCGCCGATCGTGGTCATGATCATCTTTTCGTTCAACTCCACGGTCAGTACCTCCGTCATCGGCGGTTTTTCCACGCGCTGGTACCAGTCGCTGCTGCACGATACCGGCACGATCAAGGCGCTGACCAATACGCTTTTGCTTGCGGTCACGTCGTCGCTGATCGCCACCGTCATGGGCACCGCCGCCGCGGTCGGGATCAACGCCATGAAACGCAGGTGGATTAAAAAGACGACGATGCACGTGACGAATATCCCGATGATGAACCCGGAAATCGTCACCGGTATCTCGATGATGCTGCTGTTCGTCTTTGCCGGCGCGATGATCCATAAGGACGACGTGCTCGGCTTCGGGACGATGCTGATCGCGCATATCACGTTCAACCTGCCGTACGTCATCCTCTCCGTGCTGCCGAAGCTGCGGCAGATGGATCCCCATCTGCCCGAAGCGGCGATGGACCTCGGCTGTACGCCGCTGCGCGCCTTCTTCAAGGTGACGCTCCCGACAATCAGCACCGGCATCACGACCGGTCTTATGATGTCGTTCACGCTCTCGCTCGACGACTTCGTAATCTCCTATTTCACCCAGGGCCCGTCGTTCGAAACGCTGCCGATCCGCATCTTCTCGATGACGAAAAAGCGCGTCACCCCCGACATGTACGCGCTCTCGACGCTGATCTTCGTGGCGATATTGCTGCTGCTCGTGCTGCTGAACGTCTCGCAGGTCCGCGGCGAAAGGAAACTGCGCAACAAGCTGGACAAGGAGGGCGCGTGATGAAAAAACTGCTGTTTCTCCTTGTGACGCTCGCGCTGCTGAGCTCTCTGGTACTGTGCGCCGCGGCGTATGAAAACGAGGACTTTTACAAAGGCGCGAAGAAGGGCGAAGTGCTCAACGTCTTCAACTGGGGCGAGTACATCTC
>JAFYDS010000049.1 GCA_017544665.1 Clostridia bacterium
GAGGGCAGCAAGGGCGAGCTGGTCTTCACCTCGCTCGACAAGGAAGGCTTCCCGCTGCTGCGCTACCGCACCCGCGACATCTGCGTGCTCACACGCGAAAAGTGCCCCTGCGGCCGCACCCATGTGAAGATGAGCAAGCCGATGGGCCGCTCCGACGACATGCTGATCATCCGCGGCGTCAACGTCTTCCCGAGCCAGATCGAGACCGTTCTGCTCAACGAGGGCTATACGCCGAACTATCAGATCGTGGTGGACCGTGTCAACAACTCCGACACGATCGACATCAACGTGGAGATCTCGCCCGAACAGTTCTCCGACATCGTCGGAGAAAACCAGGCGAAGGAACGCAAGCTCGAAGGCGCCATGCGCACCATGCTCGGCATCGGCCCGAAGGTGCATCTCGTCGCGCCGAAAACCATCGTCCGCAGCGAGGGCAAGGCGGTCCGCGTGATCGACAAGAGAAAGCTGCACGATTAACGCCGCCGAAGCGGAGAAAGGAACAACGTTATGGCAATTCAGCAAATTTCCGTATTTGTGGAAAACCAGAAGGGCAAACTGCTCGGCACCGTGAAAACGCTTGCGGAGGCGGGAATCAACATCCGCGCCATGAGCATTGCCGACACCAAGGATTTCGGTATTCTGCGCCTGATCACGAGCGACAACCAGAAAGCGATGGAGGTCCTCAAGGAGGATTCCGTGGTCAATACGACGAAGGTCATCGCCGCGAAGATGGAAGACGAAGCCGGCGCGCTGTATAAGGTGCTGCAGATCCTCTCTGACGCGCAGATCAATATCGAATACATTTACGCGTTCGCCGCGTCGGAAGACTTCGGCGCCTACGTGGTGCTGCGTGTCAGCGATGTGAACACGGCTCAGGAGATCCTGAACGAGCACGGCGTTTCCACGCTGAACGAAGACGACATTCTGGAATTCTGATTGCAAAAAGAAGCCCGGCAGAGGCGTTGCCTCTGCCGGGCTTCTTGCGTTCTTTTACATCAGCGCTTTGCCTGTCTGCCATGCCTGGCCGACTTTTTCGCCGACGCTGTAATAACCGGCGCGGAACTGGTCAAACAGAATCGCGTCGATCTTTTTCGGGTCAATCTTGCCGTCGCTGTCCAGCACGGCTTCCTCTGCGGCCACATTGACGATGCGGCCTACCACGGCGTGAAGCGACTTTGAATTTACGATTTCGCAAAGCTCGCATTCCATCGTCACGGGAAACGCGTCAATCACGGGCGCGTTGACAAAGGCGCTCTTTGTGCAGGTCATGCCGCTTTTTTCAAATTTGTTCTCCATCTTATTGCCGGTGGCAATTCCGAAGAAGTCTGCCGGCGCCATGGTCTTGCGGTCGGCAAGCTCCACGGTGAAGGCGCCGCTGACGCGGATGTTCTTTGTCGTTTTGTGATCCTCATCGATGATGAGCGCAATCTTGTCGCTGTCGCAGATGGTGCCCCAGGCCGCATTCATCGCGTTGGGAATTCCGGCTTCGTCATAAGCCGCCACAATCAGAACAGGCATGGGAAACTGCGCGGGGAAAACGCCTAAATTCTTTTTCATATGAACTGAACTCCTTTATCCTTATAAAGTAATGTAATACGGACAAATATTGACAAACATGCCGTCCTTGCGGCGGAAGCCGCCGGGGATGACGCCGAGCCCGACGAAGCCGAGCTTTTCATAAAGACGCCGTGCGCCGGTGTTTTGTTCTACCACGGCGTTGAACTGCATCAGACGGAAGCCCAGCCTTCTGGCCTGCTCCAGCGAGTCGCGCACGAGAAGCTCGCCGATCTTTTGCCCCCGGAAGCGCGACGTGACCGCGTAGCTGGCGTTGGCGATGTGGCCGCAGCGCCCGACGTTGTTCGGGTGCAGAATGTATAAGCCGCAGATTTCGCCGTCGTCTTCGGCAACCGCCGTGCGGCTCTGGGCGGAGAAGAACGCTTCGCCGGTCTCTTCGTTGAGCAAATCTTCCTGCGGAAACGCCTGCCCGTCTTTTACAACTTCATTCCAGATCTCGCAAAGACGCGGCAAATCCGCGCTGCAAAACGGTCTTATCGTCATGGCTTCTCAGGTCAGCGGGGTGCAGTCCATCCCGTTCTTCGCGAGCCAGGCGTCCACGACCGCCCAGTATTCCTCGTGGAACCAGTGGGAGGAGACGGCGTGCTCGGCGCCGTGGATCACGTATTTTTCCTTCGGCGCGGCGCAGGCGTTATAGACCTTGTCGAGATTTTCAAAGAGAACGAAGTCGTCCTTGTCGCCGTGGATGAAGAGGGTGGGCGTCTTGCTCTTTTTGAGCTGCTCCACCGCCGACGCGTCCTTGAACCAGAAGCCGTTGAGCACCCGGTTGACAAGCCCGGCGGCGGGCATCACAAGCTTCGGCGGGAGATGGTAGGTGCGGATGCACTGGTCTTCAAAGATATCATAGACGCTCGTGAAGCCGCAGTCCTCAACCGCGAGGACGACGTTTTCCGGCAAGTCTTCGCCCGTGGTCATCATCGTCGTCGCCGCGCCCATCGAAACGCCGTGCAGGACGATCTTCGCCTTCGGGTTTTCCTTGACGAGCGAGCGCGTCCAGTCGGTGATGTCGAGCCGGTCGAGCCAGCCCATCGAGACATACCTGCTTTCGCTGTCGCCGTGTCCGCGGAGGTCGGGGATCAGCACGTTGTAGCCGCGGCGGTAATACTCCATCGCGTAGCTGCTCATCTCGCGCTTGCAGTTGGTCCAGCCGTGGATCACGATCGCCCAGTTGTTGGAGTTCGACGGGTTGCGGAACTCCATCGCGTGCAGCGTGTCGCCCTTGCGGCCCTCGATCGTGACCTTCTGTTTATAGGTCAGATCGTACCACTTATAGCCGTTTTTGAGGTTGATGTTGTCCGCGTTGCGCTCAAAGAGCGAGCCCTTGTTCGGCACGGTCTCGTCCTCGCGGCGTTTGGAGCCGAGGGCGATGAAAAAGAACACGGTGCCAAGCCCGAGATACAGCACGAGGAGCACCAGCAAGACAATCACGACGACGGTGATCGAAACCTTTGCCGCGTGGGAAAGTGCAAGAAACAGCATGAAAATCATCCTTTCTGTCTGGATCGCATTCATTATACATGATTCTGCGGATCAATGCAAATCCTTTGCCGATTTTTGGCATTGTGACCGAAAAAGGGGCGGCGCATTTGTGGAAATTACTATTTACATTTTTTTAAGAAAATGTTAAAATAAATAAGTGCGTAAGCGGGTACCAAGAGAGAGAGAAAGAGGAGAACATGCAATGCCTTATAAAAACTTTGAAAGCAATCTCAGCTTTTTGTATGATCTGATTCTGCAGGTGGAAAACAAAGCGGAATGCGCCGCGTTGTTCGACGATCTGTGCACGCCGAACGAGCTTGCCGCGATGGCGCAGCGTGCCGTTGTGGCGCGGATGCTGACGCAAAAGCGCGTTTACAGCGACATCGTTTCGGAGACGGGCGCTTCCACCGCGACGGTCAGCCGCGTCAACCGGTCGCTGACGCTCGGTAAAAACGGCTATCAGACCCTGTTCAAAAAACTTGACGAAAAGGGAGAATGAAATGGCGGGTTATACGTCTTTGGCGTATGTTTACGATGCGCTGACTGAAAACGCGGACTATCCCGCCCGCTGCAATGTCCTATGCGATCTCCTTGCCGCGCACGGCGCCGGCGAGGGGATTTTGCTTGATCTGGCATGCGGGACGGGGACGCTGACGGCGCTGTTGGCGAAGCGCGGCTACGACGTGATCGGTGTCGATGCGTCGCAGAATATGCTGTCTCTCGCACAGCAGAAGGGGACGAACGCGGTCTTCCTCTGTCAGCGGATGGAACAGCTCGATCTCTACGGAACGATCGACGCGGCGGTCTGTACCCTCGATTCCCTCAACCACATCACGGACGAAGCGGCCTTCCGCGAGGCGCTGCGCCGTGTGGCGCTGTTCATGAACGACGGCGGCGTCTTCCTCTTCGACGTCAACACGCCCTATAAGCACGAAAAAGTCCTTGCGGACAACACCTTCGTCTATGACCTCGACGACGTGTTCTGCGTCTGGCAGAATAGCTATGACGCCGCGGCCCGCACAACGGGTGTCACGCTCGACCTGTTCTTTTATGACGAAGAAAACGACTGTTACGACCGCGCGACGGAGGAATTCGCGGAGCGCGCCTACGACCTCGCGGACATCCGCAAATGGTTGGAGGAGGACCGCTTCGAGGTGCTCGCCGTGCTCGACGAGAGCGGCAGCCGCCCGGTCAAAGACGACGACGAGCGCGCGCTGTTCGTTTGCAAAAAACACGGCACGCAGTTTCAATAAAGAAGGAGAACACCATGGCTACATCTGTTCGCTGTATATCCGTTGACGGCACGCTGACCGTGACCGCGATCGACGGGACAGACATCGTGAACCGCGCCGCTGAGATCCACAAGACCTCGGCGGTGACTTCCGCTGCGCTGGGGCGTCTGCTTTGCGCCGCCTCTCTGATGGGCAGCGCGCTCAAGGGGAAGGATGACAGTCTGACGCTGCGGATCAACGGCGGCGGTCCCGCGGGTACCGTGATGGCGGTGTCCGATTCCGAGGGCAATGTACGCGGCTATGTGCAGCAGCCTGTGGTGGAACTGCCGCTGAACAAGCTCGGCAAGCTCGACGTGGCGGGCGCCGTCGGCAAGAACGGTTTTGTAACGGTGATCAAGGACCTCGGGCTCAAAGATCCCTACGTCGGGCAGACACCGATCGTCTCCGGCGAGATCGCCGAGGACCTCACTGCCTATTTCGCGTCGAGTGAGCAGATCCCGACGGTCTGCGCGCTGGGCGTCCTCGTCAACCCCGACCTGACGATCAAGGCGGCGGGCGGCTTTCTGATCCAGCTGCTCCCGACGGCGCAGGACGACACGATCGACAAGGTGGAGCGGTCCATCGAGGGGCTGCCCTCCGTGACGACGCTGCTCACGCAGGGACTGACGCCGGAGGAGATCTGCCGACGGGCGCTACGGCTGTTCGATCTCGAGGTGCTGGACACCGCTTCTCCCGCCTACCGCTGCCGCTGTTCGCGCGAAAAGGTGGAGGCCGCGTTGATCAGTACCGGCAAAGAAGAACTGCTCGAAATGGCGCAGCAGCAAACGACCGAAGTGCAGTGTCAGTTCTGCGATAAAGTCTATCGTTTTTCAGCCGACGAGATCCGCGCGCTGGTGCGTCATGCAAGCAAATAATTCTCCATCGGAACGATAAAAAAATTCAAAAAAGACTTGACAAACAGGGAAAGTTCGTATATAGTATTACAAGTCGCTGCGAAGACGGCAGAGGACGTGGGAGCATAGCTCAGCTGGGAGAGCATTTGCCTTACAAGCAAAGGGTCACAGGTTCGAGCCCTGTTGTTCCCACCAGAGATGGCCCGGTAGTTCAGTTGGTTAGAACGCTAGCCTGTCACGCTAGAGGTCGACGGTTCGAGCCCGTTCCGGGTCGCCATTTATGCTTCTGTAGCTCAGTTGGTAGAGCAGCGGACTGAA
>JAFYDS010000050.1 GCA_017544665.1 Clostridia bacterium
GCTATCTTTCAATCTGATAAACAAACACCTCATGAATCTCCCGCTCATACCCGTCATAGAACCCGACCGGCATGCCGCGGACGATGTGCGCGCCGCGGTTATACAGCACGAGCAGGCGGTCGTCGTCGGTGAAGCAGAGCCCCTCGATCTCGCCCTGTTTGATCACGTCGTCAAGGGCTTTTTCCTCTGTGACCTTGCAGTGTGTCGCTCCTTCTTCAATGATCGTCCGGTAGACGTGATCCGGCTCGTTATAGTCCGCGTCGCCGTCGTCTGCGGTCAGATAGTATGCGCCGTCGTGGTATGCGACGCCCTGAATCCATTGCGGCACGGCGTGCAGATGCACTTTGCCCTGATATGCGCCCGTCTGCAGATCATACCGGTACAGATACCGCCCGGACTCGCCGTCTTCCCAGGAGCACATCCACACGGTCCCGTTGTCCGGGTTCACCGCGATGCCGGAGCACTCTGTATGCCCGCTTTCTGGGTCGAAGGGGAACGCGCGTTTGAGCGTCAGCGTTTCGGCGTCGTAGATCGCAATCTGGATGTTTTTCGCCTCGCCGTCAAGAAACAGTTCGACGCCGCAGTAGATTTCGCCTTTGTAAACGTCGATGTCGCCGATGTGGTTGACTTCTTTTTCGTAGCCGACCGCGAACGGTTCCGTGTTCTCGCGCAGCACGTTCCAGTCCTTGTCGTACTTCGTGAGCGTTGTGGAGCCGCTGACATAATAGCAGCCGTTTTCATAAGCGATGCCCTGCCGTCCCGCAACTTCGTGCGAGGAGAGCAGGCGATAGGTGGTTTCCATCTGATGCGCCTCCGTTTGTCTTTGTTTGCCGCAGCCGCCGAGCAGCAGACATGCCGTAAGGCAGAGCGGTAGCAGAATCCGTTTGAGCTTCATGTTTCGTTCCTCTGATCATAGAATGTGACTGAACTATACATTATTCTATCACACGGCTCGTGTTTTTTCAAGTGGCGCCGGATGGAAAGCAGAACAGACTTGACGCCGCACCGTCCGACAGATTCTGACAAAAGACTTGCAAATCATTAAGAATTATGATATAGTATTATTGTCCATGAATCGGACGGAGGAGATTTTTAACAAAAATCGGACTCAAAATCAGAAGCGCGCCGCGGGGAAAGTTTCATCCCTGCGGCGCTGCGCTTGAAACGGCTTGACAATGCAGAAGAATACAGGTATAATCATTTTTAGCATTTCCCCAATTCATTATTTAGTGAAGGAGATGTCCCCATGAAAAAAACACTTTCCATTTTGTTGGTTCTGACGCTGGTATTCTCTCTGCTGCTGCCTGCGTCCGCCTATGTTGATATCGACACGCGCCGCGGTCCGATGCCCGTTGTTCTGATTACCGGCGACGCCGCCGCGATCTATGACGAAGAGGGCAACAAGGTCTTTAAGATCAGCGAACTCGGCGACGTGTTCAAAAACGCCGGTGACGGCGACGGCGACCTGAAGGAATCCGTCAAAAACGTGCTGCTGCCGTTTGTGAAGGGAATCATCATCGGTGATTACGACGAATACTATGTCCAGCTGGAAAAAGAGATCGGCGAGCTGTTTGAAAAGGTTCGGCTTGATAAGAACGGCGATCCGCAGTACGGCACAGGCATCAACCCCGATGACCGGGTCTGGATGGCGCGGGAAACGGTGGATGATTATAAAGACGCCAACGGCACCTACGGCTGCTACGATTACCACTTCTGGTATGACTGGAGACTCGATCCGATGCAGATCGCGGACGACCTGCACGAGTACATCCTGAAAGTGAGGAAGGCCACAGGCTCCGATAAGGTCGGCCTCATCTCTTCGTGCCTCGGCACCAACGTGTGCATGGCTTACATCGCGAAGTATCAGGACGCATTCCCGCTGGAACTCAACGGCTTCGGCGTCAACGCGGCGCTGATCAACGGCTCTGAATTCATGAGCGAAGCCATCAGCGGCAAGTTCCATGTGGACGGTATCGCGCTGAACCGCCTGTTCATCGACGCGGGCGAATGGGGTTGGATCAACGTTCCCGAAATCGTGACGACCACGCTCGATCTTGCCGAAAAGAGCGGTATGATGGACAACATGATCGGTCTCACGCGCGCAACGCTGTACAATAAGGTTGTGGAAGGCGTCACCTCCGCGCTTGCACTCGCCACGTTCTTCACGATGCCCGGCTATTGGGGCTGCATCTCCAACGAACGGTACGACGACGCGATCCGTTACGTCTTCGGTCCTGAAGGCAGCGCGAAGCGGCAGGAATATGCCGGCCTGATCGCGAAGCTTGACAACTACCACAACACCGTTTCGGCCCACGTGCCGGAGCTGATGCAGTCCATTAAGGACGCCGGTGTGAACCTTTGCATCGAATCGAAATACGGCTTCCAGATGGTGGCAATTTGCGAATCGAATGAAGTGATCGGCGACCAGTTCTCGTCCGTCAAGAGCTCCTCCTTCGGCGCGACGACGTCTCCCTCCATCTATGAAACGCTGTCGGATGAGTATATCGCGCAGCGCGTAGCAGAGGGCAAAGGCAAGTACATTTCGCCCGACAAGCTGATCGACGCGTCTACCTGCCAGTTCCCGGATTACACCTGGTTCGTCAAGGGCGCCAGCCATTCCGAACGCACCGGCTTTGAAGACGATATCCTCTTCGCCGTGACGACGAACACGGAACGTCAGCTGACGGTGGACGATATCAAATACACCCAGTTCATGGTCTACGACAAGAACGCGCACACCATGGAGCCGATGACCGAAGAAAACTGCCACACCGAGCTTTGGACCGCCGACCGTGAGGCGGATTACCCGACCACTTTCTTCGGCAAGATCAAAGCCTTCTTCGAATCGCTTAAGCGCTGGTGGCCGGTCTTCACCGCCTTCATCAAAGAGCAACTTGGCTGATATAACTGTTTCAATCAAAACCGCCGGAGGACCGGCGGTTTTCTTTTCTCTTAATCCCTTAGTCCTTCAAAATATTTCTCTTTTTCCGCTCTTCTATATCTTTTCAAAAGCGAAAAAGTGTGCTATAATATAAAGAACAAATTTTCTGTATGGAGAACTGCAATGGATCATTTTGAGCTTGTATCCAAGTTTCAGCCGACCGGCGATCAGCCGGAAGCGATCGACAAATTGGTCGCGGGGCTTGAAAGCGGCGTGATGGAACAGACGCTGCTCGGCGTGACCGGCTCAGGCAAGACGTTCACGATGGCGAATATCATTCAGCGCGTGAACCGTCCGACGCTTGTGCTCGCGCACAACAAGACGCTTGCGGCCCAGCTTTGCGCGGAGTTCAAGGAGTTCTTTCCGAACAACGCCGTAGAATACTTCGTCAGCTACTACGACTACTATCAGCCGGAAGCCTATATCCCGACGACGGACACCTATATCGAAAAGGACTCCGCCATCAACGACGAGATCGAACGCCTGCGCCATTCCGCCACCTCCGCACTGTCGGAACGGCGCGACGTGATTATTGTCGCGAGTGTGTCGTGCATCTATTCGCTCGGCGATCCGATCGACTATCGCAGTATGGTGATCTCGCTGCGTCCGGGGATGGAGAAAAGTCGCGACGAGCTGATCGCGAAGCTGATCGAGATCCAGTACGACCGCAACGACATCAACTTCACCCGCAATAAATTTCGCGTCCGCGGTGATGTGGTGGAGATCTTCCCGGTCTATACCAACGAGACCGCGATCCGCGTCGAGTTCTTCGGCGACGAAGTGGACCGCATCTGCGAGATCAATCCGCTGACGGGCGAGATCAAGGCGACGCTGTCGCACGTCGCGATCTATCCCGCGTCGCACTATGTCGTGGGACCGGATAAGATGGAGCGCGCAATCGCGGAGATCCACGCGGAGATGGAGCAGTGTGTGGAAAACTTCACCCGCGAAGGCAAACTGCTGGAAGCCGAGCGGATCAAACAGCGGACAAGCTACGACCTCGAGATGCTGCGCGAGACGGGCTTTTGCAAGGGCATCGAAAACTATTCACGCGTGATGAGCGGACGGGCGCCGGGCTCGCCGCCGTTCACGCTGCTGCATTACTTCCCGAAAGATTTTCTTTTATTCGTCGACGAATCGCACGTGACGTTGCCGCAGGTGCGCGCCATGTACGGCGGCGACCGCTCGCGTAAAGAGGCGCTGGTCGAATTCGGTTTCCGTCTGCCGTCCGCGTATGACAACCGTCCGCTGCGGTTTGACGAGTTCTATTCCATTGTCGGACAGAAAATCTTCGTCTCGGCGACGCCGGGTGATTTTGAAAAAGAAAAGAGCACCCAGATTGTCGAGCAGGTTATCCGTCCCACGGGTCTTTTGGATCCGCTGGTCACGGTGAAACCGACCGACGGACAGATCGACGACCTCGTCGGCGAGATCAATCAGCGCATCGCGCGCAAAGAGCGCGTGCTGGTGACGACGCTGACCAAGAAGATGGCGGAATCGCTGACCGATTACCTCGACGACCTCGGCTTCAAGGTGCGCTATATGCACTATGACGTGGACACGATCGAGCGCATGGAGATCATCCGCGATTTGCGCCTCGGCGAAACGGACGTCCTCGTCGGCATCAACCTGCTGCGTGAAGGGCTCGACCTGCCCGAGGTGTCGCTCGTCGCGATCCTCGACGCGGACAAGGAGGGCTTCCTCCGCTCCGAAACGTCGCTCGTACAGACGATCGGCCGCGCCGCTCGTAACGCGCAGGGCGAAGTCATCATGTACGCCGACTGCGTGACCCCGTCGATGGAGCGCGCGATCAGCGAAACGAACCGCCGCCGCGCGATCCAGAAGTCATACAACGAAGCGCACGGGATCGTCCCGAAAACGATCATCAAGGACGTCCACGACGTGCTGGAGATCTCCAGCCGCCATAAGGATGCGGACAAGAACTTCCGCAAGATGACCCGTTTCGAGCGTGAGCAGGTGATCAAACAGCTCACCGCCGATATGCGCGCCGCGGCAAAGATGCTCGAATTTGAACACGCCGCCTATCTGCGCGACAAGATCGAAAAACTCAGAACCATGAAATAACAAAGGAGGCAGCCATGCCGGAAAAGAATATCGTCATCAAGGGCGCACGGGAACACAACCTCAAGAATGTCGATCTGACCCTGCCGCGCGACAAGTTCATCGTGTTTACCGGGCTTTCGGGTTCCGGCAAGTCTTCGCTTGCCTTTGATACGCTGTACGCTGAAGGCCAGCGCCGCTATGTGGAATCGCTGTCGTCCTACGCGCGGCAGTTCCTCGGTCAGATGGAAAAGCCCGACGTCGACTATATCGACGGCCTGTCGCCGGCGATATCGATCGACCAGAAAACGACGAGCAAAAACCCGCGGTCCACGGTCGGGACAATCACGGAGATCTACGACTATCTGCGATTGTTATACGCGCGGATCGGTATTCCGCACTGTACGGTCTGCGGACGCGAGATCCAGCCGCAGACGGTTGACCAGATCGTCGATCAGATCAGCCGGAAAGAAGCGGGGACGCGTTTTCAGATCCTCTCTCCGATCGTCCGCGGGCGAAAGGGCGAGTACGCCAAAGAGCTCGATCAGATCCGCAAAGCAGGCTTTGTGCGCGTGCGGATCGACGGCATCCTCTATGACCTTTCGGAACAGATCAAACTGGATAAAAACAAAAAGCACCACATCGAAGTGATCGTGGACCGCCTTGTGCTGAAGGACGGCATCCGGTCGCGTCTTGCGGATTCCGTCGAAACGGCGACGAAGTTGTCCGGCGGTCTGCTGATCGTCGACTTCATCGGCGAAGGTGAGCAGCTTTTCTCACTCAACTACGCCTGCCCGGAACACGGGATCAGCATCGACGAGCTCGCGCCGCGGATGTTCTCGTTCAACAACCCCTTCGGTGCGTGCAAAAAGTGCGGCGGTCTCGGCGTGTTCATGGAACTGTCGCCGAAGCTGGTGATCCCGGATACGACGCTGTCATTACGTCAGGGCGCGGTCAAGGCGTTCGGTTGGCAGTCGATCGGCGAAGGCAGTATTGCCGGGATGTATTACGCCGCGCTCGGTAAACAGTTCGGGTTCACGCTCGACACGCCGGTCAAAGACTTTTCCAAAGAGGCGCTGGATGCCATTCTTTACGGCACAGGCGACAAAAAACTCCGCATGGAGCGGCCGACCTCTTTCGGCGGCGGAACGTATTACACCGCGTTTGAAGGCGTGATCAACAACCTCAAACGCCGCTACAACGAATCGCAGAGCGAACTGTCGCGCGGTGAGATCGAACAGCTGATGACGACCGAACCGTGTCCCGACTGCGGCGGCGCGAGACTGTCGAAACAGGCGCTGTCCGTGACGGTCGGCGGGCTGAACATCGACCAGTTGACGCGGCTGTCGGTCGAAAAAGAGCTGGCGTTCTTCGACTCCTTGCCCGCAAAACTGACCGATCGCGAAAACCAGATCGGCCGGATCATCATCAAGGAGATCCGCGACCGGCTGCGGTTCCTCAACGCCGTCGGGCTTTCCTATCTGACATTGGCGCGTTCCGCCGGGACGCTCTCCGGCGGTGAAAGCCAGAGAATCCGCCTTGCGACGCAGCTCGGCACCTCGCTGATGGGCGTGCTGTATATCCTCGATGAGCCGAGCATCGGTCTGCACCAGCGCGACAACCAGAAGCTGATTGACACGCTCAAGGGCTTACGCGACCTCGGCAACACGCTGATCGTCGTAGAGCACGACGAAGACACCATGCGGCAGGCGGATCATATCGTCGATATCGGTCCCGGCGCAGGAATCGGCGGCGGTGAAGTCATCTGTCAGGGCACGGTTGAGGACATCATCGCCTGCGAAAAGAGCGAGACCGGCGCCTACCTCAGCGGACGCAAGTTCGTGCCCGTACCCGAAAAACGGCGCAAAGGCAACGGCAAAAAGCTGACGATCGTCGGCGCGGCGGAAAACAACCTGCAAAACGTCACTGTCGATATTCCGCTCGGGATGTTCGTCTGTGTGACGGGCGTCTCCGGCTCGGGCAAATCGTCGCTGATCAACGAGGTTCTGTATAAGCATCTGGCGTCGTCTCTCAACGGCGCGCGGACGTTTCCCGGGAAATGTGACCGTATCGAGGGTATGGAGGCGCTCGACAAGGTGATCGATATTGACCAGTCGCCGATCGGCAGATCTCCGCGCAGCAACCCCGCGACCTACACCGGCGTATTCACCGATATCCGCGAGCTGTTTGCCAATACGGTCGACGCCAAGATGAAGGGCTTCAACGCGGGCCGCTTCTCGTTCAACGTGAAGGGCGGCCGCTGCGAAGCGTGTCAGGGCGACGGTATCGTCAAGATCGAGATGCACTTCCTTGCGGACATCTACGTTCCATGCGACGTCTGCAAGGGCAAGAAATACAACAATGAAACCCTCGCGGTGAAATATAAGGGTAAGTCGATCTACGACGTGCTGGAGATGACTGTTGTGGAGGGTATGAACTTCTTTGAAAACGTCCCGAAGGTGCACAACAAGCTGCGCACGCTCTATGAAGTCGGGCTCGGCTATATCAAGATCGGGCAGGCGGCCACAACCCTTTCCGGCGGCGAAGCGCAGCGCGTGAAGCTGTCGACCGAGCTTTCCCGTCGCGCCACCGGCAAGACGATCTATATCCTCGACGAGCCGACGACGGGTCTGCACGCCGCGGACGTCCACCGGCTGATCGACGTGTTGCAGGCGCTGGTCGACGCCGGCAACTCGGTGCTTGTGATCGAGCACAACCTCGACGTGATCAAGACCGCCGACTATATCATCGACCTCGGACCCGAGGGCGGCGACGGCGGCGGTACGGTGATCGCGCAGGGGACGCCGGAAGAGGTGGCGGCGAACGAACGATCCTACACTGGGCAGTACCTGAAACGGCTGCTTGAAAAGGGGAACTAAGCTTATATAACTCAACTTCAAGTCCCTTGCGCATAAAAAAAAGAAGTGTCCGCTAAGGAAATCCTTAACAGACACTTTCTTTGGTCGGAGTGACGGGACTTGAACCCATGGCCTCTTGACCCCCAGTCAAGCGCGCTACCAAGCTGCGCTACACCCCGTTGATTTGTACTCGACTATTATAGCGATGAAACCCCTCCTTGTCAAGTCTTTTCCCATTCTTTTTCCCTAATTTCCGATTTCTTGCTGAAAGGAGACCGCATGTTCGACTATAAGCTGATCCGCTCCGACCGCAAAACGCTTTCCGTCGAGATCGACCGCGATGGGGGCCTGATCGTGCGCGCGCCGCGCCGGCTGGACAAGGCAACGATCGAATGCTTTCTGGAGAGCCGCAAACGGTGGATCGAAGAAAACCGGCGGCGTATGCTCGAACGGCGGGCTGCTGTTGTGCAGGATTCCAGCGGCGCGCAGACCGTCTGGTATCACGGCAGTCAGCTACAGTTGCTGCAGCATGACGCGTCAAACGTCGAGATCCGGGACGGCGCGCTGATCGTCCCGCATAACTGGACGCAGGCGTATCTGCGCGCTTGGCTCAAAGAGATGTGCAAGCAGGAACTGCAATCGCGCGTACCGCCTGCGGCGGCTTTGCTCGGCGTTCAGCCGACGGCGATCCATGTGACGGAGGCGAAAACGCGATGGGGCTCATGCAGCAGCAAAAACAGTCTGAACTTTTCCTGGCGGCTGATCTTCTGTCCGCCGGAGGTCATGGACTATGTCGTGATCCATGAGCTTTGCCATATCAGACACAAGAATCACTCGGCGGCGTTCTGGGCACTGGTGGCGGAGCATGACCCGCAATATGAGACCCACCGCGCGTGGCTGGGGTCGCACGCAGCGCTGATGGACCTTTTTTGAGCTGGTAAAATAAGAATTCATAAAAAGTTTTTGCATCCATCATCTTGCTTTCACAAAAATATGCGATATAATAAAGAGGTAACTTCATTTTTACAGAAAGGTTGTGGCGGCATGAAAAAACGAATGTTGTTCGTTCTGTTCTGTCTGTTGCTTTGCTGTTTGTCGCTGTCGGTGTTTGCTGCCGACGCCGACCAGCCGGTGCTGAATATCTATTGCCAACAGGAAGGACATATCGTGGTCGTGGATAAGGGCTATGAAGCGACCTGCCTGCAGCCGGGCAGAACCGACGGCAGCCACTGCTCCCGCTGCGGCATGGTTTTGCAGGAGCGCGAACCGATTCCGGCGAAGGGGCACACCCTCGTAGTCGATGAAGCCGTCCCCGTGACCTGCACGACCGACGGCAAGACCGCCGGCAGCCACTGCGGCGTCTGCGGACAAATTATCGAACGTCAGATGACGATCACCTGCACGGGGCACCATACCGTGATCGATAAAGGCTATCCCTCCACCTGCAGCGAACGCGGACGCACCGACGGCAGCCATTGCGATATCTGCGGCGAAGTGTTCTTTGAGCAGGTCGTGCTGCCGCTTGCCGACCATGAGTTCACGGAATCGAAGGTCGGGCGCGACTGTACGAACGACGGCTATACGCTGCATACCTGCAAGAACTGCGGCTTTTCCTATATGAGCGACTTCGATTACGCGACCGGACACCGGCTCGATATCGTGCCGGGCTATCCGCAGACCTGCACTGAACCGGGCCTGACGCTGCAGGCGACCTGCCGCGTCTGCGGCAAAGTGGTCGAAAAAGCCGAACCGATCCCGCCGTTCGGTCATCAGTGGACGACGACGATCACCCCGGCGACGCGGAAGAAGGACGGTCTGCGCGTGTCAGTCTGTTCGATCTGCGGCGTAAAGCAGGGAGAAGAGCCGATCACGAGGATTGCTTCTGTTACGCTGTCCGAGACGAAATACGTCTATGACAAGATTGCCAAAAAGCCGACTGTGACCGTGCTGGACGCGAAGGGCAAAACGCTGAAGAATAAGACCGACTATAAGGTGAAATACGATTCCGGACGCAAGAAGGCGGGCACCTACTATGTGACCGTGGTCTTCCGCGGCGCGTACAAGGGCACCAAGACGCTGAAATTCAAGATCCTGCTGCCTGACGCCACGGGACTGAAAGTGACCGGAGAAAAGAACCAGGCGACGCTGAAGTGGAAAAAAACGCCCGGCGCGCAAAAATATGTGGTCTATTATTCTCTCGCGAAGAACGGCACCTATCAGAAGCTGACGACGACCAAGAAGACGACCTTCACCGCGAAGAATCTGACCCCGGGCGCGACCTATTACTTCAAGGTGCGGTCGCTCGCGGTCACGGCTTCCGGCTCCAACACCTACGGCGGCTACTCGAAAGTCAAGAGCGCGAATATCCTGTAAGTGATACAAAATTAAAAGAGATTACAACCGCTGGGCTGTAATCTCTTTATTTGCGTGTTGCTTATCGGGAAAAGATGCTCAAAATCCGCATGCCGATCAGATAGGGCAGATACTGAATGGAAATGTAGAGATCCTGTATCGTGCGGATGAACTTCGGCAGGACGATGACCTTGAAGCAGCAGGAGACGCCTGTCGCGGGGTCGGTGACGGTGACTTTCGTGGAACCGATTTTTTTGCCTTTGATGATGACGCTGCCGTAGCGGTATTCCTCTTCCTTTTCCGGCCATGCGCTGACGATGCTGCCGTTATCGACAGTAATAACGGCGTTCCGCACGTCAAACTGCTCGAGCGCTTCGTCAGGTATAGGGTAGATCACGACATATTCTTCCGTGCCGACATAAGTGATTGCGCCGTAATCCAGCGCAGAGGTGTCCAGCGCTTCGAGCTTGACGTCGCTTTCCGCGAACGCGGGCATCGCGAGAGCCAGCAGCAAGAGCGCCGCTAAGAATAAAGAAACTGTTTTCTTCATGTAAAGTCCTCCTTCGTGTTTTATGAAGCGACGTTCGCTTTCCGGTTCGATTATACATGGTTCCTTCTGGATTGTCAATCCGCGTTCCCTTATTCAAAAAGAAAACCGCCGGGCTTCCGGCGGTTTTCTCTATGCGTATCGATATCGATTACAGACCCAGCAGATTGGAGA
>JAFYDS010000051.1 GCA_017544665.1 Clostridia bacterium
CTGTCGTCTGCTTCAGCGTCCGAAGGATCGGCCTGTCTAAGAACAGTCTTGATCTCGGAGATTTTGTTTTCTTTGTCTTCTTCCGCAAAAATAATCTCAGAAGTATTGTCTTCCTCCCAGTCAATCTGGCTCATGTTAAAGTCAAGAGCGATCCAGCCGGTCACTTTTTCGCCGGCTCTGGTCGGCTGTCCGTCCTTATCATAGGCGTGGGCATTTTTTTCCACAGTGTAGGGGCTGAAAGTGATGATCAGATCAGTCCCCAGGTATTCGCCGGAGTCCTCGTCATAGATCTTTTCTGCCCTGACTGTAGCACATACAAAATCAAATTGCAACCAAAACGGAATGAATGATGCGCCGCAGGGAACGAAAAGTGTTTCCGGTCGCGAAAAAAGAAAGGCGGACGGTCATTCGCCGGAAAAGCGGTGACCGCCGCCAGGGATGTGAACTCAGATGATGCCGAGCGGGATCAGCACGATCATCAGGATCGCGTCGATCGCCCAGAGGATGGCGCAGAACTTTTTCTGCGTCGGACGCTTCGCGTCGTAGATCAGATAGGACGCCAGGAAGAACGGGATGTAGGTCGTCACGAACACCGGCAGGAAGCCCCACCATTTATAGACCCAGATAAACGCCGGGGTGGACGCAAGGAAGATCTCGAACAGCGCAAATCCGAGCGCCGAACCGATGGCAAAGACGATACGGTTATTGATGCCGAGGATCTTTTTGTGTTTGTCCTCCGGCAGCAGATCCGCCGTGAAGCCCGCGATGGAGAACATCATGCTCAGTTCCCAGCACACGCCGACGAGAATGATCCAGCTTGTGCTTTCCGGAGACACGTGCCACAGCGCGTAGCCTGTGAAGTGGCAGATCACCGCGTTCATGATTTCATAGAACCAGTGGACGCCGTACAGCGCCAGCGCCGCGAAGACGCCGTTCCAGTTCTTTTTCTTGATCTGCGGGATATACACGCCGCAGACCACTAAGGCAAGTAACGCAATAAAGGTCCAGTTGAAATTCGCCGTGCTTCTGACTGCGGCTTTCGCCGCCTCCGCCGCCGCCATGGCAGCTGCGGAACCGTCGCCCCAAAGCATAAAAACACCTCCGCAAATGATAAAAGTTTTTGTGGAATTCCCACAAAACAAGTTTAGCATAAACCACAGCGCTTGTCAAGAAAAAACATCACCCGGCGCGTGACCGGGTGATGCGGGTTATTCGTATGTTTATTCGGCACAATTCGCCTTGAGCGTGTCAAGTTCCTTGCGCAGGACAGCCGGAATTCTGTCGCCGAACTTGGCGTAGAACTCTTCGATGCCGGCGGCGTCTTCGAGCCAGCGCTTCTTGTCCACGTCGAGGATTGAGCGCAGAGACTCAAGCGAGACTTCGCCCTCGAGACCTTCGATATTGATGTCCTCGGCAAACGGCAGATAACCGATCGCGGTCTCCTGCGCGCCGACTTTGCCTTCGCAGCGCTTAAGGATCCATTCGAGCACGCGCAGGTTGTCGCCGAAGCCCGGCCACATGAACTCATCGTTGTCGTTCTTGCGGAACCAGTTGACGTTGAAGATCTTCGGCGCTTTTTCCGGATCAAGGCCGGCGCCGATATCGATCCAGTGCTGCCAGTAGTCAGCCATGTTGTAGCCGCAGAACGGCAGCATGGCCATCGGGTCGCGGCGGACAACGCCGACGGCGCCCGTTGCGGCGGCAGTCGTTTCGGAAGCCATGATCGAGCCGACGAACACACCGTGGTTCCAGTCGCGGGACTGATAGACCAGCGGAGCGAGCTTCGCGCGGCGGCCGCCGAAGACGAACGCGGAGATGGGCACGCCCTGCGGATTCTCGAATTCGCTCGACAGGCACGGGCAGTTCTTCGCCGGCGCGGTGAAGCGGGAGTTCGGGTTCGCGCCCGGGCGGTCGGTATCGACCTTGCCGTTCCAGGGCTTGCCGGTCCAGTCGATGGCGTGTTCGGGCGGGTTCTTGTCCAAACGCTCCCACCAGACGGTGTTGTCATCAAGGTTATGGCAGACGTTGGTGAAGATGGCGCCCTTCTTTGTGGAAAGCAGCGCGTTCGGGTTGGACTTCATATTGGTGCCCGGCGCCACGCCGAAGAAGCCGTTTTCGGGGTTAATCGCATACAGGCGGCCGTCCGGTCCCTTGCGGATCCAGGCGATGTCGTCGCCGACGGTCCAGACCTTGTAACCCTTCGCCTTGTAGCCTTCGGGCGGAATCATCATTGCAAG
>JAFYDS010000052.1 GCA_017544665.1 Clostridia bacterium
CCATCATACCGGGCATGGAAGCGCGGGCGCCGGAACGCACGGAGACCAGCAGCGGGTTCTCTTCGTCGCCGAACTTTTTGCCGGTGATTTCTTCCAGCTTCGGAATCGTCGCCATGATTTCAGCCTGGATGTCGTCGTTGATCCGGCGGCCGTCCTCATAGTACTGGGTGCAGGCTTCGGTCGTGATCGTGAAGCCCTGGGGAACGGGAAGACCGAGGTTGGTCATCTCGGCAAGGTTCGCGCCTTTGCCGCCGAGCAGTTCTCTCATGTCAGCGTTGCCCTCTTTGAACAAATAAACAAATTTTTTGCCCATCGGAATCATTCCTCCAAAAAAATAATTTGCACAATTTTTGCAAACGCAAAACCGCATTTGCAATCACTTGATTTTAACAAATTTACCGCCGTTTGTCTATTTATTTTTTAGATATAGATTGGTCGATTATTCACTTTTTTTTGTAAGTTTTCACAACAGGGATTCCGGCGTGTAAAAAAAACGCGCAGTTTTCCGATTTATTTTCCGTTTTGGGTAGAAATTTATGCGGGAGTATGCTATGATAGAGTGAATAGTTTCCGCTTTTATTTAAAGTAGAATCAAAGAACTGTAAATATAATATTATACTTGAAGTTATCTTTTCCATCTTTCAGCATGATTTCGGAGGATCCCGATATGAAACGAGTCATCGCCCTGAGCCTTTGTCTGCTCCTGCTCGCGCTCTTCGCCGCCTGCGGCAAAGGAGGCGACCCGTCCGTCACGGACGATACGTTTTATGAGACGCCCGTCACGAACCCCGCCTTTACCGAAACGGGCACGTTCACGTTCCCGAAGGACACCGTAACGATCAAGGTGCCGCTCGCCTTTTTGAAGCAGGAGGAGAAAGCCAATCTCGCCGCCTACGCCGACGCCCACAGCTTTTATTCCGCCGAGGCGGACGAAAAGAAGGGCATCGTCACATTCAAGATGAGCGACCTCACCCACCGGCTGCTGCTGACGCGCGTCGGAATGGACGTGATTGAGGCGCTGTACGGCTGTCTGGACGACGGCACGTTCCCGTACTTCAAGGGAATTGAAAACTATGACAGCGCCGGCTTCGCGGAGCTGATCATCCTCGTGGACGGCTACGCCTATATGTCTGACCCCGACGCGGACACGCTGCCCTATACGCTGGCGCAGACCTGCATGGTCTATCAGGGCTTCACCGAAGAAACAAAATACCGCTGCCGCGTGCTGGTCAAGGACGAAGCGACCGGCGGGCTGGTCAAGGACGAAACATACACGCAATCGAACAAAGATTTCAAGCAGTAAAGGAGACAAATGATATGCAAATGACCATGCGCCGGTCCGGCGACGGGATAAGTTGTAATAAAGTGAAGGGGGAAGTCCATTGAGTTTCATCGAATTTGAATCAGTCTATAAGCGCTACACCGCGGGCGAGATCGTGATCCCCGCCGTGGACGGCGTCAGTTTCCAGATCGAAGAGGGCGAATTCTGTCTGATCGTCGGCGCGAGCGGCGCCGGTAAATCCACCGTGCTGAACATGCTCGGCGGTATGGACAGCTGCGACGACGGCAAGATCCGCGTCGCGGGCCGTCTGATCAACAACCTGTCGAAAAACGAGCTGATTAACTACCGCCGCTATGACGTCGGCTTCGTCTTCCAGTTCTACAACCTTGTGCCGAACCTGACGGCGCTCGAGAACGTCGAACTGGCGAGCCAGATCAGTAAAAAGGCGCTCAATCCGCGCAAGGTGCTCGAAAAGGTCGGTCTGCGCGAACGTATGGACAACTTCCCCTCGCAGCTTTCCGGCGGCGAACAGCAGCGCGTTTCCATCGCGCGCGCGCTCGCCAAGAACCCGAAATTGCTGCTTTGCGACGAACCGACCGGCGCGCTCGACTACCGCACCGGCAAACAGATCCTGCGATTGCTGCAGCGCACCTGCCGCGAAACGGGCACGACCGTCGTCGTCATCACCCATAACCAGGCGCTTGCCGGCATGGCGGACCGCATCATCACCATGCGTTCCGGCCGCGTCATCCAGATCGCGGTCAACGATCATCCGGTTTCGGTCGATATGCTCGAGTGGTAAGGAGAACATCATGAACAAAGCGCTAATGAAAGATACGCTGCGCACGATCGACCGCACGAAATCGCGCTTTATTTCGTTGGTGGCCATCGTGGCGCTCGGCGTCAGTTTCTTTGCCGGCATCCACGCCACGGCCCCGGATATGCGCGACACGGTGCGCCAGTATTATCTGGACACCAACGCGATGGATCTGCAGATCATTTCCACCGCCGGTCTGACCGACGACGACGTGCGCGTCATCGCCGGCATTCAGGGTGTGGAACATGTCAGCGGCGAAAAATTTGTGGACGGCGTGCTGCGCGTCAACGGCGAAAAGGTCAGCGAGCTGGACGGTTCGGAGCTGACCGTGCGCGCCTATGGGCTGGACATTGAAAAAGCGGCCAACGCCGAAGCGGGTGTGGACGACCGCACCTTCCTCAACCGCCCGCAGCTGCTGGAGGGCAACTGGCCCACCCAGGCGAACCAGTGTCTGGTGGACGCCAGCAACCTTTCCACCCCCAAGGAGTTCCAGATCGGCGCGGTCGTGTCGATCGAGGGTGCGGGCACCGATATCGACGGCACGCTGCGCAACAAGGAGTTCGCCATCACCGGCATCATCCGCACACCGCTGTATATCAACTTTGAACGCGGCAACACCCAGATCGGCACCGGCAAGCTCGGCACCTTCATCTACGTTCCGCAGGAAAACTTCAAGACCGACTATTACAGCAGCCTTTCCATCAAGCTGCAGGGCACCGACACGCTGGATCCGTATTCCGATGAATACGAAGCCTATATTGCCCCTTACGTGCAATACATCAGCTCCATTTCTCAGGATTGTCTGGCGCCGCGCGTGACCAAGCTGCGCGCGCAGTACACGAGCGAAGTGGAGAAGGGCGACCGCGATTATGCTGCCGCCAAGCAGCAGACCGACACAAAAATTCAGGAAGCCGAAAAGCAGGTTGCAACGGTGCTGGATATGGCGGAAAACGGCGACGCCAAACTGGCGGAGTTCAAGCGTCAGTATAACGAAAAAGCCGCCGAGGCCAACCAGAAGATCGGCCAAAGCAAGGTGGAGCATTCCACCCAGTACGCCGCCTATGAGCAAAAGCGCGCGGAATACAACGCTGCCAAGGCGCAGGTGGACCGTTACGCCAACGCCGAAACCGAGCTCAAAACCGCCCAGACGGAATACAACGTGGCCAACACGCAGGTCACCACGCTGATGACCACGGTCAACTATCTGGAAAACCTGATCGGCACCACCCGCGGCGCGATTTCAAACCTTGATTCCACCCAACGCACGCAGGTCAGCGACATCATCAACCGCTTTGAACAGTCGGGGCTTGTCGGCGTTGAGGTAGATAATATCATCAGCTCCATCAACTCCCTGACCGCCGTGGGCACGGCGGAAGAGATGGCGGCCTATCTGGAACCGCAGCTGCAGACGCTGGAGCTGCAGCTGGCCAACACCCGCCGCGAGCTGACCGACACCAAGGCCGTGCTGGCCGCCAAAAAGGTGGAGCTGGACAACGCCAAGGTGATGGTGGAGCAGCTCAAGGGCACCCGCGAGCAGCTTGCCGCGGCGGAAGAACAACTGAACGCCGCCGAAAAGCAGCTGACCGGCGCCAACTATGACATTCAGTTCGGTGAACTGGAGGTTCTTTCTCAGCTGACCGACGCCAAAAACCAGATCACCAACTATGAAACGAACCTGCAGATCGCAAAATCAAAAGCCCCCACCATCAAAGAGGAATTTGAGCAGCAAAAGGCCGAAGCTTACAGCAAGCTGCAGTCTGCCAAAGACAAGCTGGACGCGGCCAAGTCGTTCCTGCTGGGGCTCGACACCGCCAAATGGTATGTCAACGACCGCAACGAAGCGCTCAAGGGCTTCATGGAATACGGCGAGACCGCAGACCGCACCGCTGCCATCGCCATCATCTTCCCCTGGTTCTTCTTCCTTGTTTCCACCCTTGTTTCGCTGAACACCATGACCCGCATGGTGGAAGATGAGCGCACCCAGCTCGGCACGCTGAAGGCTTTGGGCTTCTATAACAAGGAAATCATTTTCAAATACATTTTCTATGCGCTCACTGCCAGCGTCATCGGCGGCGTGGCCGGCTCGTTGCTCGGCTTCATCCTGTTCCCGCTGGCGATCACCACCGCATTCAACATCATGTTCGACGTGCCGGCGCTGGTTCTCAAATATCGCTTCACTTATGCGATTCCGGGCCTTGTAATCTCCATCCTGTCCACGGTGATGGCAGCCAACGGCGCCAGCTACCGAAGCCTGAACTCGGTCGCCTCCGCGCTCATGCGTCCCAAGGCGCCCAAGGGCGGCAAGCGCGTTCTGCTGGAGCGGTTTCCCAAGCTCTGGGCCTCACTGAGCTTCACCTGGAAGGTCACCTGGCGCAACGTGTTCCGCAACAAAAAGCGGTTCATCATGGCCGTGATCGGCGTGTTCGGCTGCACGGCGCTTCTGGTTGCCGGCTTCGGTCTGGACAAGAGCATCAAGGACACCCTGAATGGCCAGTTCACCGCCGAAGACAGCATTATCCGCTATGATATGCAGATCGTGACCAACGGCTCCTATGACACCACCGTCATGGAATGCGACGCGCTGAACTATGTGCGCAGCAGGCCGGAGATCGGCAACGCCAATCTGACCTATATGAAGGTGTTTGACACCACGAACAGCGAAGGCAAAACCAAGATGGAAACCTATCTCGTTGTGCCGGAAGACGCATCCATGCTGGAGCAATACATCTATCTGCGCGACGCTGAAACGGGCGAGCACCTCGAGGTGCCGGAGCACGGCTGCGTGATCACCAAAAAGATGGCTGTCAAGCTGAAGCTGGACGTCGGCGACACGATTATGATCAACATTGACGACGAAACGCAGATCCCCGTTCCCGTTGCCGCCATTTGTGAAAACTACATCTTCCATTATCTGTATCTTTCCAAAGACGTCTATGCACGGGTGTTCAATGCGAACCCGCAATACAACTACATCACGGCAAGGCTGGCCTATGATCTGACGACCGAGCAGAAAGACAATCTGGCAAAAGATCTGATGGCGGAATATTCCATCAGCGCCCTGGCCTATCAGGAAGACATTCAGTCTTCGTTCGACACGCTGTTTGATGCGCTCGGCTATATCGTGGTCGTTCTGGTTGTTTCCGCCGGTCTGCTGTCGCTGATCGTGCTGTATAACCTGTCAAGCATCAATATCCACGAACGGATCAAGGAGATCGCCACGATCAAGGTGCTCGGCTTCAACGACAAAGAGGTCGCAACCTACATCTTCCGCGAAAACATCCTGCTCGGGGTCTTCGGCACCATCTTCGGTCTGCTCGGCGGCATCGGCCTGCACCGCATCGTGATCCTTGTGGGTGAAGTCGATCTGATCCGCTTCGGCCGCGACGCCGGCATTATGGCCTTTGTCTGGGCCACGGTGCTCTCTATGGGCTTCACCATGCTGGTCAACCTGATCCTGATGCGCAACCTGCGCAAGGTGGATATGGTTGAATCGCTCAAATCCATTGAATAAAGAGGTACCCTTATGCTTGTCAATATGAAAGATCTGCTGCGCGACGCGCAGAAAGGCGGCTATGCCGTCGGCTCGTTCAGCGTTGCCAACATGGAAATGGTGCGCGGCGTGATCGCCGCCGCCGAAGAGGCGAAAGCGCCCATCATCCTGCAGATCGCCGAGGTGCGGCTGAACCACTCCCCGCTCGCCCTCATCGGGCCGTTGATGGTCGCCGCAGCGAAAGAGGCGAAGGTGCCCGTCGCGGTGCACCTCGACCACGGCACGACCCTCGGCTGTATCGGGCAGGCGCTCGACCTCGGCTTCACGTCCGTGATGTTCGACGGGTCGCATCTGCCGCTCGAAGAGAATATCCGCATCACGAAGGAAGTCGTCGCTATGGCGAAGCCCTTCGGCGCGGCGGTCGAAGCCGAGATCGGCTGCGTCGGCGGGAGCGAGGACGGCAGCGAGGATATCGCCATGCGCTGCACCGACCCGAAGCAGGCAGAGCGCTTTGCCGCGGAAACGGGCGTGGACGCGCTGGCGGTCGCCATCGGCAACGCCCACGGCAACTACAAGGACACGCCGCATCTGCGCTTCGATATTCTTGAAGCGATCCGCGACTGCACGAACATTCCGCTCGTGCTGCACGGCGGCACGGGAATCTTGCCCGAGGAGTTCGTCCGCTGCTACAAGACCGGCATCAAAAAAATCAACATCGCCACCGCCACCTTCGACGCGGTCGAACGCTCGGTACGCGAAAGCTACACCGCCGGCGCGATCAAAGGCTACTACGACCTGCACTGCGCTGAGATCCGCGGCGCTTATGAAAACGCGAAGAAGCATATCGCGATCTTCGCCACGGGAGGCCACGCATGAAACGTACGAAACAGGCGCTCGCCTTCTGTCTGAGCCTGCTGCTCCTGGCGGTCTGCGCGGTGTCCGGCTTTGCCGCGGACGATGCGTCCGCGCTGCGCTTTTGCGACGACGGGACGTTCACGATTTTGCACCTGACCGACACGCAGGACGACCAGTACCCCGCGCACGAGCTGAAACCCTTCCTTGAAAAAGCGATCGAGACGGCAAAGCCCGATCTGATCGTCTTCACCGGCGATCTCGTGGAAGATACCCGCCCGGGCGATTTCAAGGATGATTTCGGGATCTGGGAGGGCGTTTCCGTCCTCGGGAACCCGGACAAGACCATGAAAAACGCGTTCACCGCGGCGGACTATGTGCTGTCGATCTTCGAAAACAGCGGCGTCCCCTTCGCGCTGACGCAGGGCAACAACGATTACAAGGTCAACGTCTATAACGCCGAATGGGAGCTGTTCTACAAGAACTACGCCCATTGTCTCGTGAACGACATGAGCGAGTTCTCCGACGGGATCGACTACCGGCTGCCCGTTTACGGCAGCGACGGCAGCGTGAAGCTGAACCTCTACTGTCTGGACAGCGGCAGAGCTGAAATCGACGACGCCTCACTCGACTGGTACAAAGCGGACAGCGACGCGCAGAAAGCGGCGAACGGCAGGACTGTCCCCGCCTTCGTGTTCCAGCACATCCCCGTGGACGAAGTCAGCCGCCTGTTCACCCCCTGCGACGCCAAGGATCCCGACGGCGTGCTGGTCGCGGACTTCGGCGCCTTCCGGTACTATAAGCTCGCCGACACGGCGCACGGCTGTTTCAACACCGTCTATCACAGCGAGACCGGCGGCAGCAAGGAATTCGCCGCGTGGAAGCAGCAGGGTGACGTGATCGCCGCCTTCTTCGGCCACACGCATCAGGACGGCATCACCGGCACCTATGACGGCATTGAGCTGAATATCACCTACGGCTGCGAGTTCGCGAAAGACGGTCCCTACGGGATGCGCGTCATCACGCTGCACGAAGACGACGTGACACAGTATGACAACCAGTCGTATACCTACACGGACGGCGCGTTTGCCGCCGATCCGGATCAGCAAGCGGCAAAAACGCTGTTGCAAAAGATCTCCATGTTCTTCAGCAGCTTGTTTTATGTGATAAAAACTATGATCAGAAAGGTTGTTTCTCTATGAAGTACATTGAATTTGACCAAAGCAAACCGCTCGACGTCATCCCCATCGGCCGTGTGGCCATCGACTTCAACCCCACCGACATGAACCGTCCGCTCGCGGAAAGCTGCAACTTCCAAAAGTATGTCGGCGGCTCCCCCGCCAACATCGCGGTCGGTCTGGCGAGACTGGGCAAAAAGGTCGGCTTCATCGGCAAGGTCAGCGACGACCAGCACGGCGACTATGTCGTGGATTATTTCAAGAAGGACGGCATCGACACGTCCAACATCTTCCGCGCGCAGAACGGCGAAAAGATCGGTCTGACCTTCACCGAGATCAAGAGCCCGACAGAGAGCAGCATTCTGATGTACCGCGACGGCGTCGCCGATCTGATGCTCCACCCGAGCGAAGTCAGCGAGGACTATATCAAGTCCGCCAAAGCGATCGTGATCTCCGGCACCGCGCTGTCGCAGTCGCCTTCCCGTGAAGCCGCGCTCAAGGCGATGATGCTCGCGAAAAAGAACAACGTCGTGATCATCTTTGATATCGACTACCGCGCCTACACCTGGAAGAACGCGGACGAAATCTCGATCTACTATTCGATGGTCGCGCGCAACGCCGACGTCATTCTCGGCTCGCGCGAGGAGTACGACCTGACCGAGGCGATCACCGGCGTTTGCAAGACGGACGAAGAGAGCGCCGCGCTGTGGCAGTCCTACGGCGCGAAGATCGTGATCATCAAACACGGCAAGAAAGGCTCCACCGCCTATACCAACGACGGCAAGAGCTATTCGATCAAGCCCTTCCCCGTCAAGACGATGAAAGGCTTCGGCGGCGGCGACGGCTACGCCTCCGCGTTCATCCGCTGCCTGCTCGACGGCTGGGAGATCATTGACGCGCTGGAGTTCGGGACGGCGAGCGCCTCGATGCTCGTTTCCGCCCACAGCTGCTCCGCCGCGATGCCGACCGTGGAACAGGTCGAAGCGTTTATCAAAGAAGAAAAAGCGCTCTACGGCGAAATGGTCGCCCGCGTCTGATCAAAAAAAGCGGCGTTTTCCGCAAAATATTCACAAAATGTTCACATATATGCAGAATACGTCCGCTATAATGATTTTGAAGAAAATGAAAGGAAGGAGAGAACAAGATGATTACTGCTGTTTCTATCTTTGTTCACGCGATCATCGCGCTTGTCAAGCTCGGCGTGCTCGGCATCAAGGCTGACATCCTGCTCGCGAAGCTCGGTTTCATCATCTGAGTTCTTCGGATATCGAACATAACAAAAACAGGACCGCGCAATAGCGGTCCTGTTTTCTTTTCTTTTTAGCCGCGTTAAAACAGCATGGCTTCGATGTCTTCCTTTTGCGCAAAGCCGACCTTGGTGTCGGTAAGCTGTCCGTTTTTGAACACCAGCAGCGTCGGAATACTGGCGATCCCGAAACGGATCGCGAGCTCCTCCTCTTCGTCCACGTTGACCTTGCAGACCTTTGCCTTGCCGTCATACTCCTCCGCGATCTCCTCCACGGTCGGCGCCAGCATCCGGCAGGGACCGCACCAGGGCGCCCAGAAATCGAGCAGCACGGGAACGTCCGCCTTGAGAACCTCCTGTTCGAATTGATCGGTCGTCAAATTGATTTCAGCCATCTTATGATCCTTCCTTTCTGTTATGCTGTCTCTATTATACCACAAAAAATAAAAAAGTAAAGCTTTTTTCAAATTAAATTTTGAAAAATTTAATTGCAGGGATAAAAAAATAGCATCCCGCAGGCGCGCTTGCACCCACGGGATTCCATTTGGATCAGCCAAGCAGTTTCTGCACGCTGGCTGCCAGTTCCTCATAGTAGGTCGAGATCTGAGCGAAGAGCTTGTTCAGACGGGCAAAGATCGAAGAGATGAAGGAGATGAGCGTGATGTTGCCTTCCGCTTCGTTGTCATACAGCTTTTTGTAGGTCGCGATGTAGGACATATCACTGTTCGCGACCGGCAGCGTACCGCTGTAATAGGTCTTGCCGTCTTCACCGAGCCAACCGCTGAACTCCCATTCCGGATCGCCGTCCTGTCTCGCTTTGACCGGCGCCGGCGGGCCGACGGGGACCTGCCCCTTTTCAACGACCACGATGTTCAGCACGGTGTTGTCATCATCATAGAAGGTGATCGTTACCGTCTCCGCGGGCGCGGCATCGTCCGCAAACGCGAACACAGCGGCGCACGAGAAGAGCATCACGACGCACAGAAGAATAGCCAATACTTTTTTCATGTTGATTACCTCCAAAGAATATCTGATAAAAACATCGGGATATTTCCATCTTGTGTTCATATTATAAAGGATTCTTTCGCTTTTGTCAATAAAAAAGCGGGAATCAAATACGCCGATTTTGTAAATAATGAATGACAGAAAGTTGTTGGAATTTTGCGGATGTGTGGGTTTCCCCGGTCCGGACGCCGTCGGGACTGCAGGATTTCGATGAAGACGGCGTTTTCTTCGCCCGACGGCTGTACACCTGTACGCCGAGGGCGAAAAATGTCGAAAAAAGAAAAACAATAATGGGTATGGGCGCAGCCCATCCAAAGAAATGAAAAGAAACAGGATGCACCTTGCGGCGGCATCCTGTTTTCTCTAAAATGATAGTTTTTCTTTTTGTTCTTCGCGAAATACCGCAGTACGTGCTTACATTTCGTTCGTCGCCACGATATCAACGCCCGTGTCGCAGACGTTGCTGATCAGCACGTCGCCCAGCTTGATCGGCGCATCGACCACTTCGTTGTTGATCGCCGCCATGCAGTCGAACATCTTGCCCTTCGGGATCGGCTTCGACGTCTTGACCGGGACCACGGGCAGCGCGCCGCCGTTGACACGGATCGTGCTCGTCAGCATGCGCACGGGGTTCGTGCATTCGTCGATCGCGTATTTTTCACCGCGTTTGCAGGTGTTGCCCGAAGCGGAAAGCACCTTGCCCTTGTCGTCCAGTTCCACGCTGAGCGCGCAGCCGATGGGGCAGGAAACACAAATCATATCACGTTTCATTGTTGTACCTCCAGTCTGACGACCATCTCTTTCTTCTCGAGCGCGCGGATGTCTTCCGCCTTGATGATGACGTATTCCATTTCGCCGGGGGCGAGCTTGGGCTTTTTCTTGTTGTAAAGCACCTTGCCGTCGCTTTCGACGATGATGCGCGCGTTGCGGAACACATCCGCCACACGGAAGTAGAGTTTGACGTCCTTGTCGGTGTTTTCGTTGATATTCTGCGGGACCACATAGCGCACGCCGTCCTTGCCCTTGACGGAAACATAGCGGTTTCTGCCTCTGGGTTTGTTCTTGATGTACGCCGCGGCGCCTTCGCCCGCGATCTGGCTTTCCGCCGTCACGTAGTCCACCAGGTCATGCACCTGCAGCACGTTGCCGCACGCGAAGATACCCGGACGGTTGGTCTGGCGGTTTTCATCGACGACGGCGCCGTTGGTCACCGGGTCGATCAGGATGCCTGCCATGCGTGTCAGCTCGTTTTCGGGGATCAGACCGACCGACAGCAGCAGCGTGTCGCATTCGACATACTGCTCCGTGCCCGGGATCGGGCGGCGGTTTTCATCGACGTTGGCGATCGTGACGCCCTCGAGGCGTTCGATGCCGTGGGTCTGGATGACCGTACAGGAGAGCTTCAGGGGGATGCCCATATCCTCCAGGCACTGGACGATGTTGCGCTGCAGACCGCCGGAGAACGGCATCAGTTCGCAGACCATTTCGACCTTCGCGCCTTCGAGCGTCATACGCCGCGCCATGATGAGACCGATATCGCCCGAACCGAGGATCACGATCTTATGGCCGGGCATATAGCCGTCGATGTTGACGTATTTCTGCGCCGTGCCCGCCGTCATAATACCGGACGCGCGCGAGCCGGGAATATCCAGCGCGCCGCGGGGCCGTTCGCGGCAGCCCATCGCGAGGATGATCGCCGTCGCGGAGATCTCCAGCATACCGTCCACGTCGTTCGTCGCGACGACGATATTGCCGGTGCGGATCTCCAGCACCATGGTGTTGACCTTCACTTCGATGTCGGTCTTTTCCACCTGTTCGATGAAGCGGTAGGCATATTCCGGACCGGTCAGCTCCTCGCCGAAATAATGCAGACCGAAGCCGGCGTGGATGCACTGTTCCAGAATGCCGCCGAGCGTTGCCGCGCGTTCGAGAATGATGATTTTTTTGACGCCGCACTCTTTTGCCTTGAGCGCCGCCGCCATACCGGCGGGGCCGCCGCCGATGACTACAAGATCATATTTCTGCATCGTCTTTCCCTCACTTCGTTCTGTTATACAGGATCACGGAATCGTTGCCGAACTTGGTAATCTTGTTCATTTCCTCGCCCAGTTCGCGCGCGAGGATCTCGACCACCTTCGAGCCGCAGAAACCGCCCTGGCAGCGGCCCATGCCGGCGCGGGTGCGGCGTTTGACGCCGTCCACATCGCGGGCGCCGCACGGCGCTTTGATCGCGTCGACGATCTCGCCTTCGGTGATCCCTTCGCAGCGGCAGATGATCCGTCCGTAACGCTTGTCTTTTTCCACAAGGACTTTCCGCTCTTCGTCGCTCAGCTCGTTGACATGGATCGGCGCGGGACGGTCGGTCAGGAACTGCGCCTTGCGCGGATACTGCGGCGCCATTTCCTTGAAGATGTTCGCTACATAGCGCGCGATCGCGGGCGCCGCCGTCAGACCCGGCGACTCGATGCCGGCGACGTTGATGAAGTGTTCGTTCGCCTTGCTCGGTCCGATCAGGAAATCGGAGTTGTTGATGTCGATGTGGGCGCGCAGACCGGCAAACGAGGTGATGCAGTTGCGGGTCGAAAGCGCGGGAATGACGGTCTTGACGTCCTCCTTGACGATGTTGAGACCTTCGATCGTGGTATCAACGTCGAGCTTGCTGTCGAAGTCGAGGTCGATCGCCGTCGGGCCCATCAGCACGTTGCCGTGCACCGTCGGGGTGACGAGGATGCCCTTGCCCATCTTGGACGGGCAGTGGAACAGCACGTGGTTGACCATCTTCTGCTCGTTCTTGTCGAGCAGATAGTATTCGCCCTTGCGCGGGATGATGCGGAACGAGGTGTCGCCGATCATCTTCGCGATCTGGTCGGCGAACACGCCGGCGCAGTTGATGACGTACTTCGCCTTGATGACGCCGCTGGCGGTGGACAGCGCGAACAGCCCGTCCTTGTATTCGATATCGAACACGCCGCTGTTGCGCTTGACGCGCGCGCCGTTGAGGACGGCGTTTTCCACGCAGGCGATGGTCAGCTCATACGGGCTGACGATACCGGCCGTGGGCGCCCAGAGCGCGCCGACCGCCTCTTCGCTGATGTAGGGCTCCATCTCGCGCAGCCGCTCCTGGCTGATGATGTCCATATTCGGCACGCCGTTGGTGAAACCGCGCTCGAACAGCTCGTCGAGCGTCTTCATGTCGTCCCAGCTGTAGGCGACAACCAGGGAGCCGATATTCTTATACGGCACATGCAGCTTGTTGCAGTAATACGCCATCAACGACGCGCCCTGCACATTCAGCCGCGCCTTGAGCGTGCCCGGCTCCGCGTCGAAGCCGGCGTGGACGATCGCGCTGTTCGCCTTCGACGTGCCCATGGCGACGTCGTTGCATTTTTCCAGCAGCACGACCTTCAGGTCCAGCTTAGACATTTCGCGTGTGATCATCGCGCCGCATACGCCGGCGCCGATCACGGCAACATCATATTGCATATCTTGTTTCCTCCGTTTCTTCAAAAGACAACACGCGCCGCACACACGGTTTGACGCTGTATTTTTATTGTAGCACCTCGGCAGTCAATCGTCAACAACATCGGGTGAAATTCGAAAGATTTTTTAATGAAATCCCCGCCCTCAGAACCAAAGCTGGCGAATGTCGGAGCTTTGCGTACTCAGAACGCCCGTGTCGCTGCGCACGACCGCCTTCACCTTGAAGCAGGCGCGCCCGCGCGGATAGACGCCCGTCGTGAACGAGGTGCCGGTCGTGGTGCCGATGCAGACCAGCCTGCCGTTCTTCTTCGGCGCGTAATAGATCTCGTAATCGCAGTCGCCGGCGTTGTTCCAGCTGAGCACCGCGCGCTGTCCGCTTTTTTGCGCCGACAGCGAGAGCGGCGCGGGTTTCGTCGCGGTCAGCTTTCTGGCGCTGTCGTCGCTGCGGAGCACGCCGTCTTTCGTCTTCGCGAGCGCGACGACGACAAAGGTGTATTTCTGTCCGCTCGCCCGGTTTTTGAGCCGGACAAACAGGTTTTCGGTCTCACAGAGCTTTTGACGCTGTTTGCCGGTCAGCTCATACACGGCGTAGCCGGTCGCGCCGCTGACCTTCTCCCAGGAGAGCGTGATACTTGTCGCAGTCTGCGCAGCGTCGAGTCCGGTCGGCTTGCGCGGGACGATCTGGAAGCGCAGCGTCTTTTCGCCCTCATAATTGCGGCGGAACGTCAGCGTCACGGTATAGACGCCGAGCTTCTTTCTCCCCTTTTCGAGCGCGACGGTGTAATCCTTCTTTTCTTTGAGCCGGTTGCCTTTCGCGTCGCGGACTGTTACCGTCGGGGTCTTCTGCTTCCCGTCGAAGGCGAAGCGCGTTTTGGAAAGGGCGCAGGTCTTGACGCGGCAGATCTTTTCTTTCGAGACGGTCTTGCCGCAGCGTTTGCAGGTTTTGATGATCTTCCCGTTTTGTTTGAGCGTCGCCGGGGTGCGCGTCGTTTTGAGCTTGTGTCCCGGCGCTTTCAGTACGGTCTGCGCCTGCAGGACCTTGCCGCAGACGCTGCAGTGGCTGCCCTCGGTTTTGCCGTCGCGGGTGCAGGTCGCTTTCTTTGCTTTATCAATAACGACCGTGTGCGCCGTCCGCGGGAGGGTCGTGACGTCCTTGCGTTTGCCGCAAACCGTGCAGTGGTGGGACTGTTCGCCCTGTGCCGTACAGGTCGGCTGTTTATCGACCGTCCATTCCGTCTGGAAGCTGTGTCCGGGCGCGGGGAGGGTGATCTCCTGCTGCGCGCCGCAGACGCTGCAGACGCCGAGGCCGCGTCCCGCGACGGTGCAGGTCGGTTCCTGATAGACCTCCTGCGTGACAAAGCTGTGTCCCGTCGGCGGGATCGTGCCGGCCTGTTCGAGCGTTTTGCCGCAGACGCCGCAGTGCGCGCCGCTGCTTTTGCCCGGTTCGGTGCAGGTCGGGGCAACCACCACGTCATAGACGAGCTGATGGTCCGTCCGCGGGATCGGCGTCACGTCCGTGCGTTTGCCGCAGCGGGTGCAGTAATGCGACTGCTCGCCCTGCGCTGTACAGGTGGCGGGCTGATCCACCACCCACGTCGTGTCGAACTGGTGCCCGAGCGCCGCAAGGCTCTGCTTCTTTTCCGCGCCGCAGCGGGTACAGAGCATCGTCGCGCTGCCGGCGGCGGTACAGGTCGGCTGTGTCAGAACCGCCGTTTCGATATAGTCGTGTCCGAGCGCCGCCGTCGCCGTGCCCGCTTCGATCACCTTGCCGCAGACCGCACAGGTGATCCGCCCGCGGGTGCCGCCCTTGGTGCAGGTCGCCGCGATGTCGTCGCTTTGCGCCGTGTGATCGACGCGGTCGAGCGATGTGACCTCTTTGCGCGCGCCGCAGCGGGTGCAGTGGTAGGACTGCTCGCCCTTCGCCGTACAGCTCGGAACGCGGTCGATCGTCAGCGTCGTGCTGTAATCGTGTCCGAGCGCGGGGATCGCAACGCTCTGTTCCTGTCCGCAGGTCGCGCACAGAACGGTCTTTTCTCCCTTTTCGGTACAGGTCGGCGCTTTGACGGCGACGCCGTCCAAAGAAAAGCTGTGTCCGTTCGCCTTGACAAAATGGTCCTGCTTCGTCGCGCCGCATATGCGGCAGGTATGCAGGGTATAGCCCTGTTCTGTGCAGGTCGGCGCCACTGTGCTGTCCAGAAACGCGTGTCCGGTCTTCGCAATCGGCAGCGTTTCCAGTTTTTCGCCGCAGCGGGTGCAGCCGCGGCTGCGCAGCCCGTCGGTTTCGCACGTTGCTTCGCGGTCGATCACCCAAAGACCCGCCTCGTGACCGAGCGCGGGCACAAAGTTGTCGTCCATCTCCTTGCCACAGATCGTGCAAACCAGATGGCGCGACCCGGCCTGCGTACAGGTCGGCTCGATCGTTGTAATCTCAAACGTATGGTTCGTCTGTTTGATCGAAAGCAGATCGGTCACCGCGTCGCAGCGCGAGCAGTGTCTCGTCTTGAGCCCCGGCGTATCGCAGGTCGGCTCCCGGTCCACCGTCCATGTCAGCGCGAAGTCGTGCCCGAGCGCGGGAAGAACTTCCGTTTTGGTTTCGCCGCAGCTGCAGCGATATACCTTCGCGCCCTGCGCGGTGCAGGTCGCCGCTGTCTCGGTCTCCAGAACAAACGCGTGCGTATGCGCGCCGCCGGCCGCAAAGATGACGACCGACAGCAGCAAACACATCAGCAAACAAAAGCCGCTCTTTTTCATCCGTTTCACTTCCTCTTTTTTTGACCGTCCCCTCCGGTCCTGTTAAAAGCGCCGCTCCTCCGGCAGATTGCTTTCGCTCACAATATAGTGCGGCCGGTTCTTGCTTTCGCCGTACACGCGCGCGAGGTATTCGCCGAACACGCCGATCGTCAGCAGGATCCATCCCGCCAGAAACAGCACCGCGAACAAAACGCCGAGCGACCCGGGCACCAATACGCCGCACAGCCGGATGATCAGCAGCACGAGCGCGAACAGCACCGACAGCGCCAGCAGCCCCAGCCCGCCGTACAGCGGCAGTTTCAGCGGGAGATCAGTATAGGCAAAGATCCCGTCTGCCGCGTAGGAAAGCAGCTTTTTATAATTCCACTTCGTGTCGCCCGCCGCGCGCGCAGCGTTCTCGTGCGGGAACCACTTCGTCTTGAATCCGACAAAGGCGAACATCCCCTTCGTAAACCGCCGGTGTTCGCTGAGCGAGAGGATCGCGTCGGCGACCTTGCGCTTCATGACGCGGAAATCCTGTGCGCCGGGGTCGATCTCGACTTCGCTGATCCGGTTTGCGGCGCGGTAGAACGCGTCGGAAAGCTTGCTTTTGAGCTTGCCTTCGCCCGCGCGGTCGGTCCGTTTCGCCGCGGCGACGTCATAGCCCTCTTCGATTGCGGCAAGCATCGGGCCGAGCAAGGCCGGTCTGTGCTGCAGGTCGGCGTCGAGAATCGCGACAAGCTCCCCTTTTGACGCGCGCAGTCCCGCCAGCATAGCGGCTTCCTTGCCGAAGTTGCGCGAAAACGAAAGGTACCGCACCGCGCTGTCGCGCAAAGCGAACTGCTTGAGCAGCCCAAGCGTGCCGTCGGCGCTCCCGTCGTCGACAAAGATCAGCGTCGCGCGGTAGCCCGGCAGCGTTTGCAGCGTCCGCTTTACCGTTTCGTAAAACTGCGGCAGTACCGCCTCTTCGTTATAGCAGGGTACGATCAGATCGAGCGTTTTCATCATGGTATCTCTCCTGTCGAAAGTGTTAGATCTCTATGCGCTTTGCGGCGCGGATCAGGTCGGCTTTCGCCGACTCCTTGATCTCGTCAAACGGCAAATGCCGGTCGTTCGTTTCATAGACCGCCGCGATCCCGGCGGCCGCAACGTCTTCTTTGTTTGCGTCGAGCAGGCCCACGACGGCGATCACCGGCGTGCTGCCGGCGCGTTTCGCGACGCCGAAGGGCGCCTTGCCCATCAGGCTCTGCGCGTCCATCTTGCCTTCGCCCGTGATGATGAGGTCGGCGGTCTTCGCCTTCTCTTCAAAATGCGCCGCGTCCAACAGGCAGTCGATCCCGCTGACGAGCGTCGCGCCGCAGAACGCCTTGAGCGCGAAGCCCAGACCGCCCGCCGCGCCCGCGCCGGGGAAAACGGCTTCGTCCTTGCCGACCACGGCTGCCGCCGCTGCGGCGAGGGTTTGCAGCCCCTTGTCGAGCAGCTGCACATCCGCGGGCGACGCGCCCTTTTGCGGGGCGTAGATGTACGCCGCGCCGCGCGGACCGCAAAGCGGGTTTTCCACGTCGCAGAGCACCCGCAATGTGCAGTGTTTCACGCGCGGATCGAACCGCGAAAGGTCGATCGTTTTCAGTTTTATAAGGCTCCCCCCGCCGGGCGGGAGTTCGGTTCCTTTTTCGTCAAGGAACCGCGCGCCGAGCGCCGCGAGAAAACCGGTCCCGCCGTCGGTCATGGCGGAGCCGCCGAGGCCGAGCAGGATCGTTTTGCAGCCGCTGTCGAGCGCGGCACGGACAAGTTCCCCCGTCCCGTAGGAGGATGCGCGCAGGGCGTCGTTCTGCTGTTCAATCGCGATCCCGCTTGCCGCCGCGGTTTCCACCACAGCCGTGCCGTCAGGCAAAAGCGCCCACGCCGCTTCGACCGGGTGCCCGAGCGGGCTTTTGGCGGTCATGTATTGCTTTTCGCCGCCGAAGATCTCAAGATAGGCGTCCACGGTGCCCTCTCCTCCGTCGGCGATCGGGAGACAGACCGCGGTCAGCGCCGGGGCTCTTTCGCGGAGCACAGCTGCGACTGTGTGCGCGACCGTTGTCGCGGAGAGCGTCCCCTTGAAGGAGTCCGGCGCGATCAAAACGGTCTTGCCGCCGCGCACAGCGCGCAGCACGCCGCGCAGATCATCGCAGACCGGGCAGCCCGTGGTCTCCAGCCGGGCGCGGCTGTTGTGTCCGCGGGAAACGAGGATACAGTCGCAGCCGATCGCCTGCGCCGTTTCAAAGTCGTGGGTCGTGTCGCCGACAAACAGCGTGCGGCGCGGGTCCACCTTTCTGTTCGCGAGCCAGTCGCGCGCGACGGCGACCTTGCTTTTGCCGAGGTTGTTTTCGCTGCCGAGAACGTC
Organism: Clostridia bacterium; assembly: GCA_017544665.1. GTDB lineage: Bacteria > Bacillota > Clostridia > Oscillospirales > Acutalibacteraceae > UBA6857. Next base: position 18,467 of record JAFYDS010000052.1, read on the forward strand.
GTTGAAGCGGTCGGAGAGCCCGTAGGACGCGACCTGCTTTTGCAAAAGATCGTGCTCCGTCGCGGAGATCACGACCTGCTTTGCTCCGTCTTTCGCGAGCGCATCCAACACCGGGACCGCGTCGCTAAAGAGCGCCGCCTCATGGAGCTTTGACGCGTAGAGGTCGGCGTATTCGCAGGCGACCGCGGCGTAGTCCTCTTTGGAAAAATCGAAGCCGAGCGACCGGTAAAAGTCGATGATCGGGAAGGCGAAATGCGCGAGATAATAATCGCGGTCGGCGCGCTCAAACAGCCCGCGACGGCGCAGCAGCTCGTTTTCCACCGACAGATTCAGTTCCAGATCGTCCAGCAGCGTGCCGTTCCAGTCCCACAGCACAAAGTCATACCGCCGCATGCGCGCACCTCCCTTTTGTTGATTCATTTTATTGTACCACAAACCGCGCCGCAGTGCAAGAAAAAAGCGGCACGAAACTGTCGTTTCGTGCCGCAAAGATCGCTGTTATTTTACATCCGTTGCGTTGAGGATCGATCCGCTCGCCTTTTCGTAGGTGATCGTCACTTCGTCGCCCTCGTTGAGAATGATCACGTTCTCCGCCTGTGACGCTGTGATGCGGAAGTACTTTTTGCTGCCTTCCACCTGCAGGAAATAGACGGATTCGCCACCGAGGACCGCCGTGCGGATGTCGCTCACCTTACCGGTGATCGTCTTGGTCGTATCGACCGGCTGCGCGTCGGGCGTCGGGTTGTCGGGATCGTTGTTGTCGGTCGCTTCCTTGATCTCGTCGATATCAACGTCGATCTTGATGTTGTTCTGCTTGAGCTTTTGCACATAGGCTTCCATGCACTCCGCGATCGTTTCGCCGGTGACGACGACCTGATAGTTCTGGACGTTGACCATCGCGTAGCGCTTGACGAGGGACGAGGTGTCCTTCAGCGACATGAAGTAGGTCGGCTGGCCGCTGATGTTCAGCAGAATCGGGAAGGTGGCGCGGTAGCCGTAGTCCTGGACGACGCCTTCCGCGGAGGACGCCGCCGAGTATTCCTTCGCGCCGGAGACCTCATAGAAGTTCGCTTCCTTCGTACGCATGTTGACGAGCACGAAGCCGATGATCGCCTGGTCGCCGGAAACGGAGGTGACGCCGGTGTACATATACACGTCGTCGTTCACCGCGAGGAAGTTGGAGCCTTCCGTCGCGACCTTCACGCCGTCCTGGACGATGATGGAGTTGATGAAGCCGCCGCCGTATTTGCCGTGATAGTTATACTGCTCGACAAGCAGGCTGTTGGAATAGATCACGTCGATCCACTGCAGCGCCGGGTCGTTCTTCACTTCGTCCAGTGTGTATTCCGCGCTTTCGCCGGTGATCGCGTTGACGAGCACGACGCCCTTGACGTCCGTGCCGCCGAACAGACCGATCGTCTTATCGAGCACCGGGCACAGCCAGAACGGTTCGCCCGCTTCGTCGATCTCGAAGTGCGGCTCGTCGAAGATATAGGTCGGGTACTTGAAGCGCATGTGGCGCATCAGGAATTTGCTGAAATGCTCCTCGGTGGAGAAGCGGATATAGCTGCCTTCAGGCAGGAGCACGAGATCCGCCTTCTGCGTGACCATGTCGACCACGATATAGCCCGGGAAGCCCGTGCCGGTGTTCTTGAGCCACTTGAAGATGTCGCCGTAGGCGAGGGTCGTCACACGGACGGGGGCATTCTTGTAGTTGATCTGGGTGAACTTGCCGGACAGCTCGAACTGCGAGACCTTGTTGATCGAGCTCAGGTCGCCGAGCGCACGGTTGGCGAGCGCGGCGGCCGCCGCGTCGTCGAGGACGGGCACGCTCTGGAAGTTCGCTTCCGCCACGTCGCTGACAAAGGTCTTGCTTTCGTCCACGTCAATGATCCGGCTGTAGGAGTTCGCGCGGAAGATGACGGAGGAGATCAGCATACCGACGCCGACCACGACCGCCAGCAGCAGAATGATCGCGCCGGGGACCAGCGCCTGCTTCTTGACATAGACCGTGTATTCGGGCTTCGCGATCACGCCGGAGAGCAGCACCTGCAGCGCAACGTAGATCAGCGCGACCACGCCGAAGTACATATACATGTCGGTGCTTTTGAAGTTCATCGCCGGCAGCATGAAGTAATAGGCGATCACGGCGCCGATGATCGTGCCGATGATCGAGATCACGGTCTTGATGCCGGCTTTTTTCGGCGCGAGGTAAGCGTCTTTACCGCTGCCCTTGCCTTTGCCGGAGGAACCGCTTTGCGAAAAATCAACTTTAATGGGATCCATAGTACCCTCTCTTTCCGCATGGCGCGCCATGCCTGTCAGTTCTATACTTCCCTATTATACCGAAGGGAACACAAAAAAGCAATGAATATTTTTTAAACGCTTTGCTGTTCGTCGAGACTGAGATAGAAGCCGCCGAGGAAGTCCTCCAAAAACGCGTCCGCCTCGGGCAGCTGCATTTTGGCGACCGCCGCCTTTGTCGCGTCGAGCGCGAGCCGGAACTCGCGGTTGCCCGCCTGCTCCTCCTCGATACACTTGATCAGCGCGGCGATCTTGTCCGCCGCCTTGACGATCCGCCAGAGATACGCGTCGCGCTCTTCGCGGAAGAACGCCGCGCGGTAGCTGTCGCGCAGATCCTCCGGCAGCATGGAAAGCAACCGGTCGCAGGCTTCTTTTTCCACCTGCAAAAACGCGTCGTGCAGCGCGTCGGAGTGGTACTTCACCGGCGTCGGCATATCGCCTGTGATGATCTCGGGCATATCGTGATACAGGCCGAGAAACGCGGCGCGCTCCGCGTTGACATCGCCGCCGAAGCGGGTGTTTTTGATCAGCGCGATGGCGTGCGCGATCGCGGCGACGTCCGCGCTGTGCTCGCTGAGGTTTTCCTGCCGCGTGTTGCGCATCAGCGCCCAGCGGTCGATATATTTCATCCGCGCGAACATGGAAAAGAAGTTATAATTCATAGAAAGCACCTCCCGTGTGCGTTGCAATTATTGTAGCACAAACGAAGAAGGAAAGTCAACCTGTTGCTTACTCCATGCCCTTATACAGCCGCGCGTAGATCCCGCCTTTTGCCAGCAGCTCGTCGTGCGTGCCCTCTTCCTCGATCCCGTTTTCGGTCAGCACGAGGATGCGCGACGCGTTGCGGATCGTCGTCAGACGGTGAGCGATCGTGAACGTCGTGCGGCCGACAGACAGCGCGCGCAGCGACCGCTGGACCAGCTGTTCGCTCTCGTTGTCGAGCGAGCTGGTCGCCTCGTCGAGGATCAGCACCGGCGGATTCTTGAGGAACACCCGTGCGATGGAGATGCGCTGCTTTTGTCCGCCGGAGAGCATCACGCCGCGCTCACCGACAAAGGTGTCGTACTGCTGCGGGAGCTTTTCGATGAATTCGTCCGCGCCGGCGAGATGCGCCGCGTGGCGGATCTCCTCCATCGTCGCACCGGGCTTGCCGTAGCGGATATTGTCCGCCACCGTGCCGGAGAACAGATAGACGTCCTGCTCGACGACGCCGACCGCCCCGCGCAGGGACGCGAGATTGAGCGAGCGGATGTCCTTGCCGTCGAGGGTGATCTCGCCCGCCGTCAGGTCATAGAAGCGGGAGATCAGGCTGCACATCGTGGTCTTGCCGCTGCCCGAGGGACCGACGACCGCCACGTTTTCGCCCGGCCGGACCGTCAGATCGAGGTGCTCGAGCACGTCGCCCTTCTCTTTATCGTAGCTGAACGTCACGTCGGAAAAGACGATCTCGCCCTTTACGTCGCCGAGGTCGGCGAGCGTCCCGTCGTAGCCCGGCTCCGGCTCGACCGTCATCACCTCGGCGAAGCGCTCGATGCCGGTCATGCCCTTTTCAAACTGCTCGGTGAATTCCACGATGCGCTTGATCGCGGCGATCAGCATCGCGACATAGAGGAAGTACGCCGTGTAATCGGCGGTCGTGATCTGCTTTTTCATCACGAACACACCGCCGAGGAAGAGCATCACCACATACATCAGCCCGTCGAAAAGGCGCACCATCGCGTTGAGCCGCGCCATATAGCGGTAGGAGTCCCGCTGGACGCCGGCAAGCCTTGCGCTCTCCGCGTTGAACTGGGCGCTCTCCTCTTCTTCGCCGGAAAACGATTTGACCACGCGGATGCCCAAAAGGGCGTTTTCGGTCTTCGCGTTAACGTCGCCCGCGATCTCGCGCCGCGCTTTGAACACCGCCCGCATCTTGCGGCGGAAATACATCGTGCCGAAGAACATGAACGGCAGCAGCACGAACGCCGCCGCGGTCAGCGGCAGGTTGATCGTGCAAAGGAAGCCGAAGCTGACGCAGATCTTGATCCCGAAGATGAAGAACTCCTCCGGACAGTGGTGCGAGAACTCCGCGATATCGAAGAGGTCCGTCGTGATCCGCGCCATCAGCTGGCCGACCTTGGTGTTGTCGTAATAGCTGAACGGGACGCGCAGCAGGTGGGCGAACAGGTCCTCGCGCATATCGCGCTCGATCATCACGCCCATCGTGTGCCCGACATAGATCATATAATAGCCCGCGCAGACGTCCACGAGCTTCAGCGTCCCGTAGATCGCGGCGAGGGTCAGCACCAGCTGCAGAGAAAGCCGGGAAAAGTCGTCCAGCGCGACCGCCGTGATCCGCCGCACCAGCATCGGCAGCACGATCTCATTGAGCGTCGTCAGCGCGGCGCAGAACAGATCGAGCGCCACAACGCCCTTGTGCTTTCTGAAATACGGCAAAAACCACTGCCGCAGCATGCCCTTGCGTTGTCCCATATCTGTCGCTCCCTTCGTTTTTGCTTTTGCATCATCGTACCACAAACCGCCGCGTCTTGCAAGCCGTCCGGGGAAAACAATTTTTAAAAATACTTGCAACCCGCTCTTTCTTTTGCTACAATGAAACCACAATCAAGAATCAGGGAGGTCCTTTTATGAAACATCTGCACCGCGCGCTCGTTTTGCTGCTTTCCCTTGCGCTGTTGCTGACGCTTTGTGTGCCCGTGTTCGCGCTCGGCACACAGCGGCTCGACCCGGATCAGCCGTTCGAAAACAGCGCCTTTTTTGACTATGAAAGCTACCGCATCCATTACCGCGTCTTTCCCGCCGAAAACGCGAAGGATCAGATCTTCCTGATCCACGGCTTCGCCCTGTCGTCCTACTGCTTCGTCGCGCTGGCGGAAGAGCTGGTTCAGGCGGGCTACACCTGCGTTTTGGCGGACCTGCCGGACTTCGGCTACTCTACCCGTGAGACGCAGGACACCGTAAAACTGCCGCGTGAAGAGATCATGCACGCCCTCATGACGTCGCTGAGCGACAAGCCGTGGTTCGTCGCGGGCCACTCGATGGGAGGTTACGTCGCCCTCGGCCTTGCCGAAAGCTACCCCGAGAGCGTGAAGAATGTGTTGCTCTACGGCACCTGCGGCAACGACGGCGCGCCGGACTTTGCGGTGAAGCTGATGGAAAATGACACCTGGTGCGCGCTGATCGGTCCCATGATGGAGACCGCCGGCAAATCGAAGCTGCTCGTGCGATTGCTGTACGTCTTCGCCTGCAACTCGCTTTCCTACGCCATGCACTATGACGCCAGCAAGATCACCGACCCCTACTATATCAAGGGCACCGGAACCGGCGCCATCCGCAACTTCACGATGCTGCCGAAGACGAACTACGACTTCGTGCGGACGATGCCGCCGATCCTCTTTGTCAACGGCGACCATGATTACGTCATCACCGACAGCAACCGCAAAAACATCCGCGCCGCGCTGCCGGAGAGCAGTGTGGACTACGTCGTCAAGGGCGCGGGTCACATGGTGATCGAGACCCACGCCGCCGAGACCGCCCGGGTCACCGTGGACTTTTTGGCGGGGAAATAAGACACAAAAAGCGCGGTTCTGCCAAAGCAGAACCGCTTGCTGCGTTTCACTTACAGGAGGAACAAATATGCTGACCGAACTGCTGCGGGAACGGAACGTGCCCGCGCTGCTGCCGAAGGAAGAAGCGGTGGAAGTATTGCAGCGGGAGGAATACGGCTTTTTGCCGGAAGCACCCTCTGCGCTGTCGTTCACCGCTGAAGAGAACATCATCCCGCGCTTTTGCGGCGGGAACGCCGAGCTGCACCGCGTCACGGTCTCGTGCACCGTGCGGGGCAAGCCGTTCTCGTTTCCGTTTTCCGCTGTGCTGCCCACGGACGGGCGGCGGCACCCCTTTTTCATTCACATCAATTTCCGCGACGCGGTCCCGGACCGCTATATGCCCACGGAAGAACTTGTTGACAACGGCTTCGCGGTGCTGTCTTTCTGCTATCAAGACATAACAAGCGACGACGGCGATTTCACGACCGGCCTTGCCGGCCTGCTCTTCCCGGACGGCAGGCGCGGCCCCTCTGACCCCGGCAAGATCGCGCTCTGGGCCTGGGCGGCACACCGGGTAATGGACTGGGCCCAAAAGCGAACGGACGCCCTTGACCTCACGCAAGGCGTCGTTTGCGGCCACTCGCGGCTGGGTAAGACCGCGCTGCTTGCCGCCGCGACCGATCCGCGCTTCGCTTATGCCTATTCCAACGACTCCGGCTGCGCCGGGGCGGCGCTGGCGCGCGGCACAAGCGGCGAAACGGTGCGCGACATCTGTCAGAAGTTCCCGTTCTGGTTTTGCGAAAACTATCTGCAATATGTTGACAACGAAGTCAACCTGCCCTTTGACCAGCACGATCTGATCGCCGCCGTTGCGCCGCGGCGGGTGCTGATCGGCAGCGCGTCGGAAGACACCTGGGCCGACCCGCTCTCGGAGCAGCTTGCCTGCGTCGCAGCGTCGCCCGCGTTCACATGCGGGTTCGACTGTCCCGACCGTCCCGCGCAGGCCGGCGAGGCGTTTCTCAGCGGCGACGTGGGCTATCACCTGCGCCGCGGCCGACATTATTTCAGCCGTGCCGACTGGCACCAGCTCATCCGGTTTGTCAAGCTGCACGGCGAAGAACCGAAACCGGGCGGCAGCGAAGCCTGAGCAAATCCGCCCTTCCTTGCGGCATGCGGCTGCGAAAGCCGCAGCTTTCCGGAACCGGCGCCATCCGCAACTTCACGATGCTGCCGAAGACGAACTACGACTTCGTGCGGACGATGCCGTCGATCCTCTTTGTCAACGGCGACCATGATTACGTCGTCACCGACAGCAACCGCAAAAACATCCGCGCCGCGCTGCCGGAGGGCAGTGTGGACTACGTCGTCAAGGGCGCGGGTCACATGGTGATCGAGACCCACGCCGCCGAGACCGCCAGGGTCACCGTGGACTTTTTGGCGGGGAAATGATATTCTGAAAACGTAAACAGACGGCTCTGCGAAAGGTGGAGCCGTCTGTTGTTTGTTTAATCGAGACTGCTGCGTATTATTTTTCGTCCTGCAGCAGCAATTCCAGCATGTGCGCCGGATCGTTCAAAAACCGCCGCGTTAGCCGAAAGGCTTCCGTTTCCCAATAGGATACTTCCCGAATCCCGCCTTGATCGATCTGCAGCACCTGCGCGCCGGGATAGGTCATCAGAATGGGCGAATGCGTGGAAATGATGAACTGGGAATTCTGCTTCACCAGTTGATCGATCCGGCACAGCAGCCGCATCTGCCGCATCGGCGACAGCGCCGCCTCCGGTTCGTCCAGCAGATACAAACCGTGCCCGCCGAACCGCTCCTCCGCAAGCGCCAAAAAGCTTTCGCCGTGCGATTGCTCGTGCAGGGAAATGCCACCGTAGCTTTGGATGATCGGCGGACCCATCATGGTGCTGTGATCCAACTCGTCAATATGGCTCGCGACGTTATAGAAGCTTTCCGCGCGCAGAAAATAGCCGTCCCGCGGCGCCGTAACGCCTTTCGCGATCCGCAAAAACCGATAGAGATCCGCATGGGAATCCGCCGTGGAAAAGTTGAAGTTTTTGCTGCCGCCTTCCGGATTGAAGCCGAGTGCAATGGCGATCGCTTCCAACAGCGTCGATTTTCCGACCCCGTTTTCTCCCACCAGGAATGTCACCGGCCGCCGCAGTGTCAGCGGCGTTTCGCAAAGCGCACGCACGGCAGGCAGCACCGCGTAATACCGCACGTTGTTCAGCGGCTGCTCTATCGAGATATGCTTTATAAAAAGAGAATTCACCCTTCGACCGCTCCTTCCAAAAAGAGCATAGCACAACCACGCGGGGGAAACAAGTCTTTTTCAAAAGGTTTTTCCGTTTGTCGACACTAAGTCCGTTTTTCGGGTCGGCAAACAAAGCCATCAAAAAAGCAGCGACAAGATCGCTGCTTTTTTATGTTGTTGTACTACGCTGCCGACCGATTTCCCGCGGCGTCCACGGCGGTCACCGTATAGCCTGTTCCGCTGACGGTAAAGGTCAGTTCTGCGTTCGCCTCAACCCGGCCGATCGCGGTCCCGTTCTGTTCGACGAGATAGTACGCCACGCCGATGTTGTCCGTCGCGGCGTCCCAGAGCAGTTCTCCGTTTTCCACACGCACGTTCTGCGGCGCGGTCGGCGGCTCTTCTTCGAGCACACAGCCGTTTTGCAGATAGTCAAGATAGCAGTCGTGATACGCGTGCGTCCCCGTCAGAGGGCAGTAATAGTGGTTGTAAGAGAACACCACGATCTCGTCGCAGTACTGCGCCGCTGTCTGCATCTGCCACACGAGGCGGTCCAGCGTCGCGGCGCTGTTGACCGTTTCGAGCGTCGCCGGCGGCATCAGCGGGATGTTCCCGCGCGCGACGATCAGGTTTTCACAGTTTGCCCACAGCCGCAGCTGCGCGCCGCAGCCGTCCACTGCTTCTTTATACATCTGCCAGACCTTTTCAAGATCGCGTTTTGGCGTCCACTGCGCGCCGACGGCGTCCTGCGGACAGAAGATGTCCCCGTCGCGGAAATGCGCCGCTTCCAAAAGCATTTGCCACATCGGCAGCGTCGCGAGGACGGACGGCACGGCGATGTACTCCGTGAAATAGGGGCTCAGCAGCAGCGGCAGATCGCTGTTGAGCGCGGTCGCCGTATCGAGGAGCTTGTTCAGCCCGCGCGCGAGAGTCAGCACGGTCGCCTTCATCGTCGGGATGTTGCTGATTTCCGGCGTGAAGTACCAGCCGTAAAACGCGTCGGGGTAGGCGTCGTAATAGCGGTCGTAAAGTTCGCGCATCATGTCCGCCATCACGGAGCAGACCTTCGAATACTGTCCGAACAGGCCGCCGAGCACCCACCAGCTTTCGAACGACGCGAGCCCGACAAAGAGCTTGACCCCCGCCTTCTGACAGGCGCGCAGCGCGCCTTCGACCACGTCTCCGTAACCGCCGTGCCCCTGCAGCGCGTCGATTCCCGTCGGATAATAGACGATCCAAGCCCCGCGCAGGTCCATCTGCGCCGTGTCCTGCAAGATCAGCTTGTCAAGGCCCGCCTCTTTCATGGCGGCGAGCTCGGCATCCCAGCGGTCCTTGTCCCAGTCCACGCAGTACCACGCCTGCAGGAACGAGCCGGTGAACACGGGGGCGGTTTTTGTCTGCGCCGCGGGCGTGTGCCCGAGGAGCGCCAATACCAGCGCAAAGAACGCGCTGACCAGTCGTTTCAACATTCGCTTTCCCCTCCTGATTTAAGCCATGCTGTATGTGCGGATCATGGTCTTGGACGCGAACGCGACGTCCAGATAGTGGAACAAAACGCCGCCCTCCGTTTCCCGGATCGCGAGTCCCTCCGCTTCGGTGATGGCGTTGCCCATATTGCGCACGATCGCCGCGGTGGTTTCGCCGGTCAGCAGATCGACCGCCCAGGTGACCTTTTCGTCGGACCCGTCGTTGCTCGAAAGATAGAGCGTGCCGTTCCAGATGTCGCCGCCGGTGATCTTTGTAACGGTCCGGTCCATTTTGATTTTTCCCGCAAAGGAGAAGTCGGCAAGGCGCAGCATCCGCACCTCGTCCACCTGACGCGCCTGCGTGTAATAGACGATATCGTCCTTGACGCAGACCCAGGGGATATGTCCGTTCCCCCGCCCTTCTTCGGGCAGAACGTGATACTCGATAAAGTCGAGCGTTTCGGCGTCGAACACCATGATCGCGGGATCTTGAAAGAAGAACGCTTCGCAGGCAGCGTAGATCCTGCCGTCATAGTACGCGCAGTCCCCGAGGTGGGAATAGCCCTTTTTGACGACCGCCGCGGGCAAGCACATATCGTTAAACTTGACGATCTCCCCCGTCGCGGCGTCGATCTTCACGATCGCGTTGTAGTTCAGATATTTGATGCAGCCGGTCCCGTAAAAGTACGTGCCGTCCGTCGCGACTCCCTGACAGAACGCCGCGCCGTCGGAATAGGGATATGCCAGCTCGGTTTCAGGGACGAGTTCTCCCTGTACGACCGCCGCCGGCGACGACACCGCGCCGACCAGAGTAAACAGCAGCGCAAAGCCGAGACGGAACACTTTTCTGAAAAATACGACCAGTGAAGCCATAGCGTTACCTCCCGCAAAAGGGCTTTTGAAAACACCGAAACCCCTTGATTGCTCAAGGGGTTTTCAATGGAGCTAGTAGTCGGACTCGAACCGACGACCTGCGCATTACGAATGCGCTGCTCTACCAACTGAGCCATACTAGCGTGTCAACATCTCGCTGACAGGATTGCATTATAACATAAAACTTTGCGCTTGTAAAGAGGAAAACGAGAAAAATTTGCCCCGGAGAAAATTTTCTTGCGGGGCGTCAGACCGTCCCCTCGCGCGCCTTTTGCTGGCGCACGTCCTTGCCGTAGAACTGCAGAATGTCGCAGGTGCCGAGGATGCGCGACGTCAGCCGCTGGGAGTAGATCGCCTCCAGCTCTGCGGGCGTCAGATTCGTCGAAAAGAGCGTCGGCAGTCCGTCGTTGATCCGCTCGTTGACCAGCTGATACAGCGCGGACAGCGTGAACGAGGTGACCATCTCCGTCCCGAGATCGTCGATCACGAGCAGGTCACTCTTGTAAAGATCCTCCTGCAGCTCGTCGTCCTGATAATTCCGGTTGAAGTGGTCCTTCTCGAGCCGATCGAGGATGCCCGGCGCGCTGTCGTAATACACGTTGAACCCGCGGTCCAGCAGCCGGTTGACGACCGCAAGCGACAGATGGGTCTTGCCGAGTCCCGTTTTGCCGAGCATGATGAGGCTCTTCGCGCCTTTCGGGAAGGTTTCGGCATACGAGCGCAGATAAGCGCAGATGCTGCTCATGATTTGGCGGTGGCTGCGGCCGAGCGCCGGGTCGGGCATATCGCTGTAGTACCGCAGCGAAAACGTCTCGAAGGTGCATTTTTTGAGCTGTGCGGCGCCCTTGATGCTTTCCTTCGCCGTCTGGCGGATCAGGTCGAGGTAGCATTTGCAGTAATAGTTGCCGTGGGTGCCGGTGTCTTTGCAGACGGGACAGGTATAGACCGCGTCGAGATAGTCCGGCGCAAAGCCCGCTTCCGTCAGCGCGTTTGCGCGGCGCGCCTGCGCGTCGAGACTGCGCTGCGAGAGCGCCGCGATCTGTTCCTGGGTATTTTCGCCCTGACAGGCGATCCGAATCAGCTCCGCGCCGCAGAACGCCATCTCGCGCTCCGCTTCCAAAACGGCGGGACAGCGCGACGCGACCTCGGCGTGCCGCAGCTGCTGCAGCTGGTCCGCCTGCGCGCGGCGGGCGTCAAGGGCTTCCTTTGCCTTTTGATAAACGCTTCTCTTGTAGGCCATCGTGGCGCCTCCTCATTCGTCGTCTGCCGGCAGATCCTGCATACCGATCGCCCGCTTGCCGAAGTCTCCGATATCATAGGACGCGTCGGACGAAAAGACGCTCTCCGTCCGGCTCCTCTTGCCCGCTTTTTGCTTGCTCTGGGCGTAGTGCTGCGCGCTCCAGCGTTCCTGTGCACGCGCCGCCTCGGCAGGCGTTTTGACGCCGTTTTGCTGCCAGGAGCGCAAAACGCGGTCCATGTATTCCAGACTCAGCTTGTTCGTGTTGTCGATACAGATCTCATATGCCAGCGCGATCATCTCGGCGGAAAAGCCGAGCTCCTTGCTCCAGCTCAGCAGGTAGCGTTTCTGCTTCGCGGTCGGGTTGCGGTTCTTCGCGTTCGTCAGCGCGCGGAACTGTTCCCAGACCGTGTCGGTCGTGTGCTGCTCGCGGATATATTCCTCAGCGCTTTCGAGCGAGTCGATCTCCTTCTCGCTCCACTCGCGCCCGATCGACGCGATGTATTTGTAGCCGGTCTTTCCCTTGGATTTGGCAAATTCCAGCAGCATCAGGATCACCTCGACCGGGAGGTCGTAGGTGTCGTGGAGCATGATGAGGATCGACTGTCCCTCGTAGCCGATCGTTTTGCCGAGCTTTTGCTGCGCCTCCTGAAACAGCTCGCGGAAGTCCTCGCATTCCTGCAGCCGGATCGCGATCTGTTCGTGGGTCGGGCGGGCGAGCGGCAGTTCGGGCGCCTCTTTTTTCGGTTCTTCCGGCGCTTTCACAATCGCGGGCGCCGCTTTCGGCAAAGCGGGCACCGGAACGGGATCGCCGTCGGCGGGGATCAAGATCCCCTGCTGCTGCCAGAACACCAGCGCGTCCGCCACGTCCGCTTCGTCCCGTTTGAGCGTCTGCGCGATCTCTTCGCTCGAGAGCGCTTCGCCGCGGCAAAGCATCAGCAGCAGCGCCTTGAGCGCCGTCGGCGAGGCGAGCAGAAGGTTGTCTTCCACCACCGCCTTCGGGACAGCAAAGATCGACGCGTAGGCCGCCGGGTTGATTTGATAATTCATATGACGTTGTCCTTTGATTATTTTTCGTTGACCATGCAGCGGTACAGCGCACAGACGTCCGACGCGTCTCCGTTCGCCACCAGCTGCCCCTGGGTCAGAATGATCGCTTTGTTGCAGATGCGCTCCACATTGCCGGTGCTGTGCGAAACATAAAGCACCGTGACGCCGTCGCTCATCATGCTTTCAAGGCGGCGTTCGCTCTTTTCCTTGAACGCCGCGTCGCCGACCGACAGCACCTCGTCGAGGATCAGCACTTCCGGCTTGACGGACGTCGCGATCGAAAAGCCGAGCCGTGAGCGCATACCGGAGGAATAGCTTTTGATCGGCGCGTCGATAAAATCGCCGATCTCGGAAAACTCCACGATCTCGTCGTATTTTTCCTGGATGAACTTGCGCGAAAAGCCCATCGTCGCGGCGTAAAGGAAAATATTCTCTCTGCCGCTGTAGTTGGAATCGAAGCCCGCGCCGAGTTCAAGCATCGGGGCAATAATCCCTTCCGTATGCACGCGCCCCTGCGTCGGTTTCAGTACGCCGGCGATCGTTTTCAAAAGCGTACTCTTGCCCGCGCCGTTGAAGCCCAGAACGCCCATCCGGTCGCCCTTTTTGAGCTTGAACGAAACGTCCTTGAGCGCCCAGAATTCCGTGTAATGCAGCTCGTGCTTCACCAGACGGATGAAATACTCCTTGGCGTTATCCACGCCCTCTTTGTTGATATTGAAGCGCATGCTGACATGATCCGCTTCGATTGCGTATTTGCCCACTGCGTTTCACCCCTTAAATGTGCAGAATAAACTTATCCTGATTCCGATAGAACAGCCAGAAGCCGACGATCACGGTCACAACAGCAAACGCCGCCGTGTAATACATCAGCACCATATCCCAGTTTTTCGAAAACTCGTTGCCCCAGATGACGGCGGCGCGGAACATGCTCACCAGACCGTACAGCGGATTGATTTTCAAAATGCGCAGCTGCATGCTGCCCTCCACAAAGTTCAGCCGGCTCGGGTGATAGACGATCGGCGTCAGATAGAACAGCAGCAGACAGAACACGTCGTAGAGGTTCTCCACGTCCTTGAAGAAGACCGAGACCGTCGCGAGGATCATCCCGACGCCGAGCGAGAGCACCAGCGTGATCAGGATCGGCACGATCGTATAGACGACGCGCCAGGTGACGGAGATCGGGTCCATGCCCCGCAGATTGAAGAACAGGATAACGACCACAAGGACCGACAGGGAGATCAGGAACGTCACGAAAGCGGACAGCACCGACGAAAGCGGATAGATGTACTTCGGAACATAGACCTTTTTGATCATGGATGCCTGCCGGCGGATCGAGGTCATGGCGCGCTTGGTCGCCGTGGTATAGAAGTTGAACAGCAACCGGCCGCAAAGCAGATAGACCGGGTAGTTGACGACCTTGCTGCTGTCTTTGCCGAAGACGTTCATGAACACGAACGCGAGCACGATCATCGTCAAAAGCGGCTGCAGAAACGTCCAGAAGATACCCAGTACGGAGTTGCGGTATTGCAGTTTGATGTTTTTATTCACCAGTTCCCGCAGCAAAAACCGATACTTCATAAAGTTATCGATATGGGATCTCGCGGCGGTTTTGATTCTGTTCAACACGACCCCTCCTTCGTATTGCGCTGCGTCGAAATGACGGAATTCTTTTGGGGATTTATTATTATACCACAATCCGCTCTGCTTGACAAGTGGGAACCGAGAGTTTTTGCCGCCGCGGCGTATAACCGCGCGAAAACCGGGCAACACTATCACGAAAGCAAAACGGAAAGGATGGTTGCTGCATGAATGAAGAAAGCATCGGCCTGCTGCAGGCCTGCGACAGCGGAACGAAAACGGGAATGAATTCGATCCGCGCCGTGCTCGACAAGGTGCGGAACGTCGAGCTGCTGCGGCTGCTGACCCACTCGATGGAGACCCACGAAAAGCTCGGCAAGGAGATCATGGCGCTGCTCGAGACCGCGCAGCAGGAAGGGCGCGACCCCTCCGCGATGGCGCGCATCGGCGCATGGTTCAAGATCAGCATGGAACTGCTGATGGAGCCGACCGACCAGACCGTCGCCGACCTGATCACCGACGGGTGCAACATGGGCGTCAAGCAGATCTCGGTCTATTTCAACCGCTATCCGAACGCAGATCCGAAGGTCAAGGCGATCGCGGACCGGCTGCGGATCGAGGAAGAGCAGCTCGCCAAACAGCTGCGGCTCTATCTCTAAGCGAGCCGCACCGCGAGACAGCCGTGCGCCGGAAGCGCCGCGGACAGAACGCCGTCTTTGACTTTGCCGCGCGCGCCCGTCCAAAGATCGGTCGTCTCGTACGTTTTCCGGAATCCGTATCGCGTCAGATCGACCGATACGGTGCTTTCTTTGTCCGCGAGGTTGAACAGCGCGAGGATGTCGCGCCCCTGTTTGTCGCGGCACGCCCAGACCGCTTCGTCAGCCGTGCGGAAGAGCTGGCGGTTGTCGGTGGAACTGCGGTCGAGCGAAAGGATGGCATCGTTCGTGATCAGCGCGAGGTCCGCCGGCGTGTTGTCGCGCAATTCGCCGCCGAGCATCAGGGGCGAGCGGAAGATGCACCAGAGCGTGAGCATCGTGCGTTGCTCGTCGGGCGTGAAGTTGGTCGGGCGGTCCTTGTCGCCGAGGTAGCGCGCGTTTTTGCAAAGCCGTCCGAGCGGCAGCATATCGCAGTCCGGCCAGCAGCCGGCGGAGCGGTAGTCGTTCCACGCTTCGCAGCGCTCGAACATTGCGTACAGCTTGTCCCAGTGGTCCCAGAAGTCGCCGGTCATCCGCCACATATTGGCGTGCTGCCGCAGATGCGCGGCGTTCTCGGTCCGCGCCGGACCGGGCGACAGGCTGAGCACCATCTCTCTGCCGCAGCGGTCGATCGCGCGGCGGATCAGCTCGATCTCCTCCTTCGCGGAATAGGGGCAGTCCGGACGGAACTCCGTCACGGCGATGTCGTCCACCTTGACGAAATCGACGCCCCACGACGCGTACAGCGAAAAGAGGCTGTCGTAATATGCCTGCGCGCCGTCCTTGTGCGGGTCCACGCCGTACATGTCGGTGTTCCAGCTGCAGATCGAATACGGGTGCGCGATCTCGCGGGCGGTGCGGTCGCTGCCGAAAATCGGCGTGTTGCGGTGGACCGCCTGCCGCGGAATGCCGCGCAGGATATGGATCCCGAACTTGAGCCCCATGGCGTGGATCTCGTCCGCGATCGGCCCGAAGCCGCGCGGGAAGCGGTTCGGCGCCGGCAAAAGGCGGCCGTAACCGTCCATACAAAGGTCGGCGAAGGGGTGGTAGTCGTTGGAATCCGCCGTCGGCTCGTACCACTGGATGTCGCAGACGACGTATTCCCAGCCGTATGGCTTCAGGTGCGCCGCGATATAAGCGGCGTTGCCGAGCAGCTGTTTTTCGTTCACGGACGCGCCGTAGCAGTCCCAGCTGTTCCAACCCATCGGCGGACGCAAGGCAGCTTTGTCTTTTGGCAGCATAAGCACTCCCCTCCCTTTGCTTCTATTGTAGCAAGGGACGCAGGGGAAGTCAATATAAACACGGTTTTTCCTCCGTGACAGGCATAAACGAACAGAGCGCAGGTGGTTTCCTGCGCCCTGTTTATATAAGAATCGTTTGTTTTCCTTTTCGTTCTTCGCGACGGAAAGGGCGGATGGATTTCGATGAAGACGGCGTTTTCTTCGCCCGAAGGCTGTACTGGTGTACGCCGAGGGCGAAAAAACGCCGAGAAAAGAAAAACAAAAACGGGTATGGGCGAAGCCCATCCAAAGACACCATAAAAGAACAAAGCGCAGGTCGTTGTCTGCGCTCTGTTGTACAATGGATTGATTGTTTTTCTTTTCGTTCTTCGCGAAATGCATCCGCCCCGAGAAAAGCCCCCTGACTCTTTCGAGCCAAGGGGCTTGTTGTGGTTTATGCGTGTGTTTTACCTTTCAGCTTTGCTCAGCGGCCGAAGCGGAAGAGCTTCGCGAAGAAGTTCCGGATCGCCTGGATCAGCTTCTGGAACCAGTTCAGCGACTTCTGGGTGTTTTCAACCGTCTGCTGAACTTCTTGCTGCGCTTCGTGGTATTCTTCATCCGTACCAACGGTTTCTTTCCAGACGCCCGTGATGGATTCCATCGCATCCGCGATGCCTGCGTACATGCAGGTGTCGGGTCCGTCTGCCAGAGCCTGGAAGATCCGCTGGAGAATCGCCTTCACGTTGTTGACGTTGCCGTCGTAGGCTTCGTTGATCACGATGCCGAGACCGAGCAGTGAGAACAGCGAGGAGATGATGATTTCAGCCACGTGGTTCGCGTCGCAGGCGTTGAACATTTCGTTCACGCCGTAGCCGACCGCCTGTTCAGCGCCGCCGCCCGGAGCCAGATCGAAGACGTCGGACAGCCATCTGACGAGGGCTTCTTTGTTCTGCTGTTCGCCGAACATCTTGAGCAGCCAGGTCAGGACCAGCGTCAGCGTGTCACCCTTATCGGCGATGATCTTCGTCTGGGTGGTCTTCTGCGCTCTGCCTTCGTAGCCGACCGGATAGTTCGCGATGTAGGACGGAAGCTCGGACTTGCGCATCGCAACCGCGAAGGAGTTCGCAGCCTGCGAGCGGGACGTCGCAACTTCTGTCGTACCGTCAGCACCCTGACGCGCCAGCTTCGTCCAGTCGATTTCCGGAATGTGGAAGCCGTACTTCGCGCCGAGGACATTGATGCCGATCTCGAAGCTGTTGAGCAGCTTGGACAGGTTCAGTTTCTCGGACAGGTCGATGTTGAAGAGTGTCAGGACTGTGTCAACGATCGTGAAGACCGGGGACAGCAGGTTGCGGACCGCCAGATAGAAGCCTTCGTTCGATACGAAGTATGCGAATGTCGGCAGGATTTCTGCGAGTCTGTCAACCGGCTTGCCGAGGATCCAGTCGATCTGGTACGCCAGACGTTCCAGAATGTAGCCGAGCAGCTGCGTCTCGTCTGCCGCGTACGCGGACTTGTAAGCCGCCAGGTTCTTGACATTGTTCGCGCTCAGGCCGAGTGCCTCAAGCAGCGGGATGATCGCGTAGTCATAGCCGTTGGAGCCCTTGATATCCACGATACCGAGCAGGTTGAGGGTTTCGCCCTCACCGATCAGCAGCAGTTCGAGGATGCCGTTGAGCGGGGTCAGGACCATAGCCAGCGTCTTCGCGAAGTTCTTGAGGTCGCCGTCTCTGAAGCCCCAGTTGGTGCCTTCGAAGGCCGGGACATCCGCCCACGAGGTCTTGCCTCTCAGGATCCGTTCACCGGTCGTCAGGCCGATGCGCTGATAGACTTCGTGGAAGTGTCCGACTGTCAGATCCAGTCTGCCGGCGTCGTCAAGATCCTTCAGCGTCTCAAGGATGCCGTTGATCTGTTCTGTGCTGATCAGCGGTACCACCTTGTCAAGGATCGTGTTGACGTTCGCGTTCGTCGCGATCTTGGTGTAAACCAGATCCTTCAGCGAGCCGACATTGGCCATGCCGAGAATCTTGTTGATCAGGGCGTCAGCGTCTCTCGCGATGATGTCGGCGTTCGCCTTGGTCAGCGTGAAGTACGCTCTGTAATCGAAGCCGAGCGCGCCTTCCAGCGTGTGGTTCTGGATCGGGATGTTGACCGGATCGCCGAACAGACCGATGATCAGGTCGATGATCTTGGTCGGATCTTCGATGATGTCCTCCACGATGCTGGACCACGGTTCCTCAAGCTCGATGCCGAACGCGTCAAGGATCGCGTGGACGTTGTCGGCGGTCAGGATCGCCTTCAGCAGGGCGATCAGCGAATCCGCCTTGTCGCCGACGACGTTCTTGTAGGTCGCGGTGTGCAGCGTGCTGTCAGCGTTGACATATTTGTCATACTTCGTGTCGAGCTTGCTGTTCACCTTGTCGCAGTAGCCGTCGTTGTCTGCGTCAGCCGCAGCCATCGCAGCCATTTCGAGCCAGTCGAAGTCGATCGTCAGGCCGAGCGGCGTGCCGTTTACCTCAAGGTTCGTCAGCAGGTTGGTCAGCAGGTCGTTGAGATCCTGCGCCTTCAAGGCGATCGAGATGCCGGCCGGGACGCCCGGATGCTCAACGCCGATGTAGGTCGCGAGACCTTCGCCGCCGGCGAGCATATCACCGAGGTTGACCTGGATGGCGATCGGGATCAGACCGTCAACCGCTTCGATGAGGTTGTTGATCGGGGCGATCAGATTCGTGATGATGAGTTCAAGGTTGTCTTCACCGATCAGGTAGAAGAGGTTCGCAAGAATCGTCAGCAGCGTATCGATCGGTTTGTCAAGGATCTTGTCGACCTGCGCGAACAGCATGTCGAGGATCGGCTTCAGGCAGCTGCCTGCCGTGGATGCCGCCGATTCGTACTGGGCCTGAGTCTTCGCCTCAATGCCGAGTGCTTCAAGCAGCGGGATGATCGCGTAGTTGTAGCCGTCGCCGCCGAGGATGTTGATCTCGTCGAACGCGGTGATCTTCGCACCGTTGTGCGTGCCGTCAGTCTCGAACGGGACGCGTTCCGTACCACCCATCAGGATGATCGCGAGGATACCGTCAAGCGGCTTGAGCATGTCGCAGATCAGGTTGCCGAGGTCATCCAGGTCGTCGATCTTCCAATCGAACTCGCCCGGATTCAGATGGAACTGTGTCTTCTGGACGGAGGTGGTGTGTCCTTCGTCGTCGGTCACTTCTTCCATCACCGGCGTCAGCGTGTACGGCGTCTCGTCGATCGTGGTCGACGGCATGCCGGCTGCGCCGTAGAAGGTCTTCTCTTCGCCGTCCGCCGTGTAGGTGTAGACGTACTTCAGATGGCTGTTGGCAACGTCAGCCCAGGTCTGAGACGAGCCGATCAGGGTGCTCAGTTCGCTGCTGAATGTGCCAGCCGTGAAGGCCTGCGGGTTGATGTCGATGCTTGTCAGGTTCGTGAACTGTCTGACATAGGTCATGACCATATCGATGGTGTCTGCCGGGAGACCAGCGAGCAGCGGGACGATCAGGTTGATCAGCGTGCTGCCGAGGTCAGCGTCAGCGATCAGACCGTAGACCAGTTCCTTCAGGTCGGTCGCTTCGATGCTCGGGATGAGACCGAAGATGGCCGGGATCAGCGCGTCGATCTTGGAGAGAAGGTTGTTCAGCTGTTCACGCTTGTTGCCTTCGCCGTCCAGACCGCTCGAAATCTTCGCAAACGGATCTTTCTCGTTGTAGGCCCTGTATTCGACAAGGTACTTCTTGAGCAGTTTCGTCAGGAGTCCGACCAAATCGTTCTGCTTGCCGGCAAGCGACATGATGATGTTGTAAACCGTGTTGGGTTCGCCTTCGTCATTCGTCGGCTCGATATTGAGCATATCGGCGAGAATGGTCAGGAAGTCTTCGCTCAGGACCGTGCCGAGGACGAACATGATGGTGTCGCCCAGTTCGACGTGCCACATCTTCTGCGGCGTGTAGGCGACGGTGTCGCCGATCGCGCTGCCGTCGTCATACTTGATGGCGGCGTACGCGAGGTCGCGGAAGAAGGTGTCGGGCAGCGCGTTGATCGCGCCGACTTCTTCGCCGGTCTCCTGATCCGTCACGGCGATCTTGCCGAGGAAGCCGTTGATGAGATCGATCAGCATCTTGCCGTTGTTGCCGGCGATGTTGATGATGTCATCCAGGCCGTAGCCGACGCCGTTGATCTTGATCAGACCCTTGAGCAGGTTGTTGACCTGATCTCTGGTGATGATGTCGCTGACTGCGTCGAGGATGCCGAGAACCGGAGCGATCAGGTTCTGGATCGCCGGCGCGACCGCGTCATTGGCGATGAAGTACGACAGGTTGCCGATGACGATGAGCAGCGTCTGGAACGGCGTGTCGCCGAGGCTCGGAAGCAGCGTGTCGACCAGATAGCCGATCACGTTTTCGAGGGCTGCGACACCGCTGTCGTTCGCGGCTGCCTTCTCTACTGCGCCGAGCTCTTCAAGGCCGAGACCCTTGAGCAGCAGCGGCAGGAGCGAGCGTTCGTATGCGTAACCGGCGGTCAGGCTGGTCACTTCCGTTCCGTTGGCGCGGATCGTCAGATCCTGGCCGGTCAGGACGAAGGAGAGTACCGGATCGAGCGGCTTGAGCAGCGCGATGATCGCGTCAAGGAAGCCGTCCTTATCGGTGATGCCGGAGAAGATCGGGTCAACCGCATACTGCATGTTGCCTTCTTCATCTTCGCCGAGTTCGGTGACGTGCGCGGCCTTCACATCAGCCCACGTTTGTGCAGTGCCGATGTAGGCGATGACCGCATCGTTACCGGTTGCCGCCGCATAAGCCTGCGGGGCAAGGTTGATGCCGAGCAGATCGTTGAGCGCCGTCGTCAGGTCGCCGGACAGGAAGCCGCCGAGCGCCGGGATGAGCGCCGCTGTGATCTTATCCATCATCTCTTCGGTGAAGAGCTTGGAGTTCAGCAGGTAGTCGATGATGTCGGCAAGATCCGTCTTGTTCGCCGCGGCAAGATCCACGATCAGTTCGGGCGGGTTCTCACCGGCCGCAATGATGTTGATCACTGCCGGCAGCGCCTTCTTGATGACTCTGTCGAGCGCCTGGATCGCGTCGTCGAGGCCGTCGGGCGCGCCGAGGTCGACTTCGTTCAGGTGCTTGAAGATGTACAGGAAGTTTTCGACGTCATAGCCGCCGGTCAGCAGCAGGATGACGGCAACGATCAGGTTGTTGATCGCGTCCGGATTGTCGAGGATGTCTTCAATCGCCGTACGGATGCTTTCGTCGAGCGTATCCGGCAACAGCGCAAGGATCAGGTTTCTGATCTCCGCGGTGTTATCCGGCGTCAGCAGGACGTCAAGCAGCGTGATGAACGTATCGGTCGGATCGCCGATGATGTTCTCGTACGCCTTGAAGCCTTCCGCAGCCTGTTCCTCAGCAGTGTAAGTCTGTTTTGTTTCAATCTTCAGCAGTTCAGCGCCGTTGGTGTTCTGTTCGGACGCAATCTTCGTCTTCGCCATCATGGCGGCCACGGTGTTCCAGTTGATGTCAAGCGACAGGGAGATCGTGGTACCGTTGATGTCGAGCGAGCCGATGAGGCTGTTGACCAGTTCGATCAGCTTGTTCGGGGAGACGTCGATCGAGACGCCCGCCGGAATACCGGTGTGGGATTCGCCGAGGTAGGTCGTCACGATTTCGGCCGTCTCGCTGCCGAGGTTGTCAAGGTCGATGTTGATCGCGATCGGGTAAACGTCGTCGATTTCAACAGCAAGCTTGTTGATCGGGGCGAGCAGGTTCTCCGCGATCGTGTTGATACCGTCGGAGCCGATGAAGTAGAAGATATTCGCAAGTTTTTCAAGGAGCGTATTGACAGGCGCCGCCAGGATTTCCTTCACCACACCGACGACTTCGCCGAGGATGTAGTTGACGGACGAGCCTGTGCTTGCGACCTCCGCCTTGTACTCGGCGTAGGTCTTCGGCGCGATACCGAAGGCTTCGAGCAGCGGGATGATCGCGTAGTTGTAACCGTTGCCGCCGAAGACACGGATGTCAGCGCGGTCATCGGTCTCGTCTTCGAGGACGATGATCTGGCCTTCCTGAAGCAGGACCTTGAAGATGATGTCGAGCGGGAGCAGGAGGTCGGAAGCGAAGTTGACGATCGCATCGAGGTTATTCAGCTTCCAGTTGAACTCGTCGGCTGTGACATTCATCTTGGTCTGGCGTACCTGGGCGCCGTCGTCCATGAGCGTCAGATCATAGGTCTTTGCGGTTTCGCCTTCGCCGAGGGTGATTACGGTTTCGCCGGCCTTCGCGTAGTAATCGTAGGTCTTCGCTTCCGCACCCTCGCCGACGGTGTAGGTGTAGTGATACATCGGAACCAGCGTGTAGGTACCGGCGTTGTCACCTTCTTCGATCGTGTAGGTCGTCTCTCCGGCCGGGCCGTAGTAGTCGACCGTCTTGGCGTCTTCACCGGAGCCGATTGTGTAGGTGTAGTAGACCACCGGGCTCAGCGCGTAGGTCGCAGCTTCTTCGCCTTCACCAATCGTGATGGAGGTTTCGTCCGCGAGGTCGCTGTAGTAGGTGACTGCCTTACCGTCGCCGTCGGTGTAGGTGTAGACGTACTTGGTGTATCTGTTGGCAATCTGCTGCCATGTGGTCGCGCTGCCGATGAAGTTCTTCAGCTCGCTGCCGAAGTCATCGTTCGCGAAGGTCTGCGGGTCAAGCTTCACGTCGATATTCGTGAGCTGCTTGACATAGCCGAGGATCGTGTCGAGGTCGATGCTGCCGGATTCGATACCCGCGAGTACCGGAACGAGCAGGTTCATCAGCAGGTTGCCGAGGTCAGCCTTCTTGACAAGATCGGTGACGATGCTTTCGAGCGATGCGCCGTCGCCCATCACCAGGCTCAGGATCACCGGAATCAGGCTGTCGAGTTCGACCAGCGCGTCGGAGATGTTCTCCTTCGTGATCTTGTTGCTCTTCGGCTGGACGGCGATCTTGGTGATCTCCTCCTGCTCGATGGTGGTGTAATCGATGGTGTAGTCGTTCAGCAGCATCACGATGATGTCAACGACTTCGTTCTGCTTACCGGCGAGACCGGTGACGATCTGGCCGACGTCGGAATCTTCGTCGATCTTCGCGAGCTTCTTGATCAGGTCAAGGAACTCTGGGCTGAAGGCTGTCTGCAGGATGTACATCAGCGTATCAGTCTTGTCGATGTTCCATTCGAAGACCTGTTCGTTCACTGCCGGGTTGGACGGATCTGTGACGACGATGCCGTACATCGCGATCTGCTTGAAGAAGTCGGACGGAAGTTCGGTCGTGACCTGAACCGTGGCGCCGGTGCTGTCTTTCAGTTCAATGCCCTTGAGCAGGTCGTTGATCAGCTTCACAAGACCGCTGCCGTCGGTGCCGGCGATGTTGATGATGTCGTCAAGGCCGTAGCTCTTGTCGCCGATCTTCACATAGCTGGCGATCAGATCGTTCAGCTCGCCGCGCGAGACGATCGCGCTCAGCGCGTTGACGATGCCGAGGACCGGAGCAAGCAGGTTGTTGATGACCAGCGCCACACCGTTGTTCGCGATGAAGAACGATGCCTGGGCAAGGACCTCAAGGATCGTGGTCAGCGGCGCAGCCTCGATCTGGCCAACCAGATCGAATACGCCGTCCACAATGTTCTTGAGCAGGTCGTTGCCGTTGTCGCTGGACGCAGCCGCGTCAAGGTCGACATTGAGCGCCTTGAACAGCGGGATCAGCGCCGTGGTATAACCGTTGCCGCCGTTCAGGACGAGTTCATCAATCAGGATCTTGATGCCTTCGCCGTTGAGCAGCCAGCCGAGAACGGGTTCTGCCACTGCAGTGATTTCATAGATGATGTCAAGGAACGAATCCTTATCGGTGACATTCCAGTCGTACGTGACGACCGCCTTGGTCTGATGTTCGGTGCCGTTGACCATGACCGGCGTCAGATCGTATTCCACGTCGTCAACCGTGATCTTGGTCTTGTCGGCGGTATCGAAGGAGACCTCAGTGGTCACAGCGTCGTCGCCTTCGCCAACCGTGTAGGTGTAGTAGTACAGCGTCTCTTCGCCTTCACCGGTCGTCTTCTGGACCTTGTTGTAGATCGGGGTCAGCGTGACGGTCTCGCCGTCGATTTCGGCGGTGGTCGCGTCGGCTTCCGTCGTGTAGTACTCGACTTCTTTCGCCTCGTCGCCTTCGCCGACGGTGTAGGTGTAGCCATACTGTTTGTACTGTTCAGCAAGAGCCGCCCAGGATTCTGCGTCGCCGATGAAGTCGGCAATCTGACCGCCGTTGGCTTCGGACACAGTCTTCACGCCTTCAACGGAGATATCGATCCGCAGGATTTCCTTCACGATCTTGTTGACCAGTGTCAGGGTTTCGTCGTCCATACCGCCGAGCAGGTTCACGAGCAGGCTCATGATCATGTTGACCGTCTTGTCGTTGAACGCGAGGTCGTTCAGCAGGTAGTTGACGATGTTTTCGATCGTTGCGTTATGGTTCGTGCCTTCATAGATCTTCGTGATCAGTTCGGCCGGCTCTTCCTGCGTGGCAAGCAGTTCGATGATTTGCGGAACCGCTCTGAGCAGGATCTTGTCGAGCTTGTTGATCGCGCTGGTGACATTCGCCTTCTTCGGTTCCAGACCGTGCTGGCTGTTGTAGTTGTAGTTCGCAGCACCGAGGAACTTGTAGATCATTTCTTCCGGTGTGAATCCGTAGTCGCCGGTCAGGATCTTGATGATCGTGTCGACGAGGATGGCCGGGTCGTTGATCGCCTTGCGGATAATCGGCTGGAGCGCTTCAGGCAGCGTGGTGAGGTCGAAGCCGATCATGTCGAGAATCGCTTCGATGTTCTCCTTCGTCAGGAGCATCTCGGTGATACCGATGAGGGTATCTGCCGGGTCGCCCTTGATGTTGCGGCCGAGCGTGCCTTCGCTGATATCCCAGGCCGGGTCAACCTTCGACGGGAAGTACTCGATCTCGGTTGCCGAGCCGTCCACCGTCTTCGCGGACTGCGCGGCGAGCTTCGAGAAGCGGAATTCAAGCTCAAGGCCTTCGACATACTTCGCAATCAGAGAGCCGATGATGTCTTCGAGCGTGATCGCGTCGAGGTCGATCGTCAGACCGACGTTCGCTCTGTTCGTCTGGACATCGGAGCCGAGCCAGAAGTTCGCGATGGACGCGTCTTCGTCGTCGGAGAGCAGCGCCTTCAGGTCGATCACGATCGCGATCGGCAGAACGTCTTCGATCGTCTTGATGATTTCGCTGACCGGAGCGATCAGGTTCGAGACGATCTTGGTCAAGCCGTTCTTGCTGACCGTGTAGGCGAGGTTCGCCACAAGACCGAGGATGAAGGAAATCGGGTTTTCAAGGTTCGTGTCGCTCAGAAGTCCGAGGATGGACTCGAGGATGTACTTGAGGGCAGGTTCGTTTTCAACTCTCGTGTTGTACTCAGCCTGGGTGATCGGGTCGATACCGAGGGCTTCGAACAACGGGATGATCGCATAGTTGTAACCGCTGCCGCCCATGATGTTGATTTCGCGGAACGCACTCAGGGAGTCGCCGTAAGTGCTGCCGTCGAAGTTGTAGACGCCGCCCGCAAGGATCAGCTTCAGCAGATCGTCAGCCGGTGCAAGGATGTCGCAGACGATTTCGATGAAGCGGGCCTGCTTCTGCGCGTTGGTCGTGCAGCCGTCGAACCAGCTGACAGCGTCGGAGCTGTCGACCTTCGTCTTCTGAACGTCGCTGTCGATCATGACAGGCTTCAGATCGTAGGTGATCGCGTCGTCGCCTTCGCCGACGGTGTACTTCGTTTCGCCGGCCTTGTTCAGGGTGATTTCCGTGGTGACGGCCGCTTCGCCTTCACCGACGGTGTAGGTGTAGTAGTACAGCTTCTCTTCGCCTTCGCCGCTCGTCTTCTGGACCTGTTCAAAGACCGGGGTCACAGTGACGGTATGGAGGTCTTCACCCTCGCCGACTTCGGCCGTCGTCGCGTCGTTCGCAGCAAGATAGATCTCGATCTTCTTGGCGTCTTCGCCGGTGCCTTCGGTGTAGGTGTAGGCGTACTTCACATACTTCGCGGCAACGTCTGCCCACGTGGTGTCTTCATTCACGGTCAGGCCGCTGAAGTACGGGGCAAGCGAGGCTTTCGCGCTGTAGGTCTGGACGGAGATGTCGATATCCATGCCGACGATATCCTTGACAAGGCCGAGGACCATGTCGATCGTCTTCCAGGTGTCTTCGTCCATGTTGCCGAGCAGGCCGACCAACAGGTCAACCAGCGTGCTGACCAGCGCGTCGCTGTACAGCTTGTCGCCGATCAGGTCGCTCAGCGAGCCGAGGTCGAGCAGTCTGAGAACCGGGCTGACCAGCTTGTCAAGCGTCGTAATCGCCTGCGTGGTCTGCTCCTTCGTAACGGTGCGGTCTTGCGCCGTGCCGGTGACGCCCTTGTAGGCGATCGCCTGCTTTTCAAGCGCAGGATCGGTATCCGGGATCAGCTGGTAGGTCAGGACGTACTTGTTGAAGAGCTTGACGATGATCTTCACAAGACCGTTGAGGTCGTCTGCGTTGAGGATGTTGTCCACAACCTCAGCCACAACGCCTTCGAGTTCCAGACCTTCGAGGAGATCCTTGATCTCTTCGGATTCCTTCACGAAGTTCAGGAGACCGACAAGGAAGTATTCGGGCTGGCCGACGATGCTCGCGACAGAACCGCTGACGATCTCGGCGCCGTCGAAGGTGACCTTCTGGTCAAGATCGTTGATCAGGCCGGTGTCTGCGCCTTCTCTGTAGGTCGTGTAGGTCTCGTAGTCACCGAGCTGACCCGCGAGGTCGTAGAGCATCTGTTTTGTAATATCAAGGTTCAGTTGTTCGTCTTCCGCCTTGCCGCTGTTGATCGCGTCAAGGATCGTGTTGATCAGACCCTTGGTGACCTTCGGCTGGTGCGTTTCTTCGTCGATCTCGTCGGTCACGGTGTCTTCGAGCTTCAGCATGTCAAGGTGAATCTGAATCTCGTAGAAGTCCTCGATCTGCGCGAGCAGCGAGTTGACGAACGCGAGCGCGTTGTCGACGATGTTATACAGACCGTCGTTGGCAAGGAAGTAGATGACGGATGCAAGGTTCGTCGCAAGGAACGAAGCCGGGTTCGCAGCAAGGTGGTCAACGATCAGCAGCACTTCGTTGATCAGATAGCTCAGCATATCTTCGACGGTCGTCTTCTGGGTGTTGAAGTCTTCCTGGCTCAGCATGTCGCCGTTGGCCTTGCGCAGACCGAACGCCTCAAGCAGCGGGATCAGGGCCTGCGAGTAGCCGTTGGAGCCGCGGATCTCAAGATAGCCGTTGCCGAGTTCGGTGCCGTCCTGACCCGGATCCGTGCCGGAGTCCTTACCGGACGGCAGGCCGTTGACGGTCGCGTCATCCGGATCGATCGCCATGTAGGTGACCTTGTTGCCCGTGCGGATCGCCGTGAAGGTCTTGCCCTGAAGGACAACCTTGAAGAGATCAGCAAGCGGTTCCAGGATGGATGCAAGGTTGTGGATGATGCCGGCCTTGTCGATCTGCGTGTAAGCGTCGCCTTCGCCGGTACCCCACTTGAAGCCGTCGTAGTAGTCGCTCTTCTTCGAGTCGACCTTGGTCTTGTGGACCATTTCGGTCACGCCTTCTTCGACTTCGACTTCTTCCATGATCTTCGTCAGCGCGTAGGTCTTGGCGGTTTCGCCTTCGCCGATGGTGATCGTCGTTTCGTCCGCGCCGGTGAGATAGACTTCAACCTTCGTCGGTTCGCCGTCTTCTCCCTCTGCCGGGACGGTGTAGGTGTAGCCGTAGCGCGTGTACTGCGCGGCCACGTCTGCCCATGTGGTGTCTTCGGTCACGTCGGCGCCGATGTAATCCGCAAGGAAGGAATCCTTGTAGTCATACGGAGTGATGCCGAAGTCGATGCCGAGGATGTTCTTGACATAGCCGAGGACCGTGGCGATCGTGCCCATGGTGTCTTCGCCTACGCCCGCGAGCAGGCCGACCAGCAGGTCGACGATCAGGCTCATCGTGTCGTCCGTGAAGGCCAGCTTGTTGAGCAGGGCGTTCACAAGGTTCGGCAGGGTCATTTCCAGCGACGGATCAGCGTCGATCTGATCCACGATGTCAAGGAGCGTCTTCACGATGCCGGTCTGGCTTTCCGCCGGGATCAGGGTCGACAGCGACGGAAGCAGAATCTTGACCGCTTCGCTGATCACAGTGTCGAGCTTGCCCGGAATCGGGGCGACCTGCGTCTGAAGTTCCGGATCGAGGTTCTCGTATGCGGAGTGATCCGGCGTGATGAGTTTACCGTTGAGGGAAACGTAGGTGATCTCGTAGCCTTCGAACAGCTTCGTGATGATGTCAGTCAGCTTCAGGCCGTTGTTTTCACCGTTGATGATGGTTTCCAGGATACCGCCGATCAGCGCCTTCGTATCGTTGGATTCGACCTTCTTGTCAACGATCTTGTTGACAGAGTCGAGGGCGTTGTTCGAAAGGACTGTCTCGAGCAGGAAGACCAGCGAGTCTGCGATATCAACTGTGAACTGTCCTTTGCGGATGACATAGCGGCTGTAATCCACGGCGGGATAGTTGCCCATGTTGTATTCGCTTTCGGCCATCTTCACTTCCTCGCCGTTCTGGGTGAAGAAGTAGTAGACCTTATCACCGGACTGCTGCTGCGGGATGTTGATCGTATGACGGACATAGTCGGTGAAGAACGTGCTGTTAAGCGGCTGGAAGACTTCGATGGACTCGTCGTCAATCGTCTTCACGATGATGCCGGTGAGCAGATCGTTCAGGATGCGGACGATGTTCGAGCCGTCTTCGCCGGCGATACCGAGGATATCGTTCAGCGTGTAGATCTTCTTACCGTTGGTATCCAGGATGAAGTGTCCTTCGTTATCCTTCTTACCTGCGGTGATGGGCAGATACTTTTCAAGGATATCGTGGATGTTTTCGTTGATGAGTTTTTCAAGGATCGGTCCAAGAATCGGTTCCGCAATGTTCACGAGCGCAAGCGCGGGCGCGAGCAGGTTGCGTACGACCACTTCAACGCCGTTGGAGGCAAGGAAGTAGGACAGGGTCGGAAGCAGGGTCAGCAGGTATTCGACCGGGCCGTTCTCGAGCTGTTCGACCAGACCGAAGATCGCGTCGGTCAGCGCCGACAGCGTGACGGAGGTGCCCTTGCCGCTCATGTAAGCAGCCGGCGTCGTCAGATACTGATCGTCAATTGCCAGCGCCTTCAGCAGCGGATAGATCGCGTTCTCGTAGCCGGTGTTGCCGAGCAGCGTCAGCACGCCCTTCTCGGCGCCTTCCGCCTGGAGAATCTCGATGTTGTCGCCTCTGAGCAGGAAGTTGAGAACCAGTTCAAGCGGCTTGACAAGACCGTAGATCGCGTCAACAAATGCGGAGACCTTCGCATCCATGGTCGTGGCGGCGTCGATGCCCCAGGCTTCGTCAAGGACGACCTTCTTGCTCTGGACGCTCGCTTCTTCCTGATGCAGGTTGTAAGTAACCGCATCCGGATCCGTGCCGACGGTGACGGTGGTCATGCCGATCGGGCCGTAGTAGTCGACCGTCTCGTCGTCCGCATTCACATAGGTGTAATGCGCGACCTGCGTCAGCGCGTATTCCACAGCGTCGTCGCCTTCGCCGACCGTGATCGTCGTCGTGCCTTCCGGCTTATAGACGGTCTCGATCGTATCTTCAGCGCCGCCCTCGCCGGGCACCGTGTACTGATAGCGGATGACCGGGATCAGATCCACCGTGACGGTGTAGCCGCTGATTTCAACGTCTGTCTTCTTGGTGCTGATTTCTTCAGCAAGCTTGGTGTAATAATCGTTATAGATGATGTTGCCGTCTTCATCCTTCACAACGACCTTGTTGCCGTCAACCAGTTTGTAGGTCGGGTTGTCGTTCGCGTCAAGGATGATCTTGCCGTCTTCGTCTCTGTCGAATTCATAGGTGACATAGGCGAAGTGCGAAGCGTAATCGCTCGGATTGATAAGTTCGGACCAGCTGACATCTTCGCGTGTGCGGTCAACCGTTTCGCCTTCCACTTCCTTCGTCGGGTTGAGCGCCAGCGCGGCGTCAATCCGGGCGTTCAGGAAGGGCTTGAATGGGGCAGCGCTTTCATCTGCATACGCATACGGCGCAATGTTGAGTCCGACAATCTGGTCGACCAGCGGCGCAATACCGTCGATCGAGTCGCCGTTTTCGGCAAGCAGGCCGAAGACCAGACCGATGATCGTGTTCGCCATCTCGTCGTTGATGACGTACTGCTGCAGGATCGCGTCAACCGCATCCTTCAGCGAGGCGCCGTCCGGTACGTTCTTGAGGATCGCCTTGAAGGTCTCGTTCTCCTTCAGGATCGGCAGGAGTTCCGGAATCGCGGCAAGGAGCGTCTTGTCGAGCTTCTTGATCGCGCGGCGGACCTTTCTCTGCTTGTCGCCGGAACCGACGACTTCGTTACCGTCGATATAGGTATCGTAGTCATAGGTCAGTCTGTCGAAGGACAGGTACTCAAGCAGCATATTCTTCACGTCGTACTCGTTGAAGTACTTGAGGAGAATCTTGAAGATGACGTATCTGTTCTCGCCGGTGACCGCGTCGAGGATCTGCTTCACGGTGTCGCTGACCGGTTTGCCCGAGATCTGTTCGATCAGGCTTTCGACCAGGTCGCCGCCGAGGATCGTGTCGCCCACGATCGCCATCAGCGTATCGGCCTTGGTGGAGACGACGCCCTTCATGGTGCGTCTGTCGCCTTCGGTCGTCACATAGTCGCTCGAATAGTAGCGGATGGTTTCAACGTCGTCGATCTGGCAGGTCTTCACGATGATGTACTCGAAGAGACCGATGACCGGGATATCGCCGAGATCGATGTCCTTCTCTTCCAGCAGGTTATACAGCAGGTGTTCGAGGGCATCGCAGGTCAGCAGATTGTCGACCAGATCGTAGATGTCGTTGATGTTGTCAATGTTCGGAATGATTTCCTTCAGCGTGTCATTGTTCTTAATGAAGCCGAGGATGATTGCGTAGAGATCAAGCGCAACATACTTCTTGTTGCCTTCGCTGTTGACGTTCGCCTTGCTGATTTCGACTTCAGCGCCCGTCACGTCGTTCACGTGGTCAAGCAGCGTGATCAGCGGCGCGACAAACTGTTCGATGCCCTGCGCCAGACCGTCGGTGTAGATGAACCAGACCAGCTGCGGCAGCGCGCCGACGATCGTCTGGATCGGGGAGCCGACGATTTGCTGAATGAGCGCATCGACATAGTCGAGGATCTTTCTCGCATAGGCGGTATCGTCCAGCTGCTTGAACGCCTTCTTGTCAATCAGATTCGGGATGCCGAGGGCTTCGAAGACCGGGATAATGAAGCGGTCATAGCCGTCGCCGCCCGTGATGTGGATACCGTCGAGCAGGATCAGGTCTTCTTCGGTGAGCAGCATGCGGAGTACCGGAACCAGCGGCGTCAGGATCTGGCTGATCAGCGCCAGAACGTCGTCATAGGTCTCGATGCCGAAGCTGTTCGTACCGGTCAGGTTGATCTCATACTCGTAAACCGGCTTGGTTTCGTCATAGATCGGGTTGTTGTCACCGTCGAACATCGGCTCGTCGTTATCGTCAAGCATCTGTTCATAGACGATGCTGTAGGTGTTGGTTTCGTCATCCTTCGCGGTCTTGTAGATCTTACCGGTTTCCACGTCGTACGCCGTGCAGCCCGTGATCGCGTCTTCCGCGTTATAGGTGTACAGCCACGCGGTAGCGCCGGTCGTCTCGGTGACCGTCTTGCTGACGAATTCGCCTTCGCCGTTCACGGTAACAACCGTCTTGGTGTTGCCGGATTCGGTCACAGTGATGACATAGTGGACGTCTGTCGCGTTATCCTTCGCGGTGATGGTGATCGTGTTGCCTTCGGTGACAGCCTTTTCGTCGTCGCCGGCTTCACGGATCGTGGTGTCTTCATAGATCTTGACCGTCTTCAGGCCTTCATAGGCTTCGGACCAGGTGACCTTGCCGTCATGGTCTGCATCGTAAGGAATGAAGTAACTATAGAAATTCGTCGGATTCTCCGCATCGCCCATGAAGTGCGACAGCGTCAAATCGAGGCCGTCCACGATGTCGGGCAGCATGCCGATCACGTTGGTGATGGTCTCGTTGCCGCCGATCGCGTTGACAAGCAGCGCAACCAGTGTGGTCGCCAGACCAGCCTTGAACTCGCCGTCCACCGTGCTGTCTTTCATCAGACCGACAAGCAGGTTTTCAACCAGTTCCTGCGTGGTGGAACCGCTCAGGGTCAGACCGCCGAGCGTGCCTTCGGGCAGCAGGCCGATCACGGCCGGGATGATGCCGCCGATCAGCGTGTCGATCTGCGACGGCAGGGCTTCGAGTTCATCCTTGTTGATGCCGGCAGCGTCATAGTCAATGCCCTCTTCAGCGGCAATGCGGGCCTCCAGTTCGGGATACTCGCTCGAGACTCTCGCCGGCTGATATTCGACCTTGTACCAGGAGAGCAGGTCGATCAGGAGACGTTCGACCGGTTCTGCGTCGTCAAAGATCGAGTAGATCAGAACAGCCATCAGGTAGTCTGTGTTCGGATCGTCCAGATCGAAGCTTTCGCCGAGTTCCTTGCCGGCGCCGAGCTTCTCGTAGTTGATCTTCAGCAGGCCTTCCGCCACATCGCGGATACCGTCGTTGAAGACGATCCAGTTGAGCACTTCAAGGAGAACCGTCTCGCGGTCGACCACATAGGTGTCTTCCACTTCCGGCGTATCGGGATCGTCAACCGGGTCACGCTTCAGAATACCGTCGCGTCTGTTCTTGATGATGACCTGATTTTCGCCTTCGCCTCTGGTGATGGTTTCAATCTCTGTGAATTCAGCGTATTCCTTCATGCTCTGGTGGGCAGCCAGCCATGCGCAGGAAGCAATGTCGATGAAGATGGTGTCGGGCAGGATCTCACTCAGGACGAGCTTGGTCTCCACGCCGGTCTCTTCGTCTTTACCGATCGAGATCGAGATGCTGTCGATCAGCTGCTG
Source organism: Clostridia bacterium (assembly GCA_017544665.1). Lineage (GTDB taxonomy): Bacteria > Bacillota > Clostridia > Oscillospirales > Acutalibacteraceae > UBA6857. Next base: position 51,748 of record JAFYDS010000052.1, read on the forward strand.
GATAATGTCAAGGAACGTGGCGTTGTCATCGGTGTCGTCGCCTGCTCCGTTGTTTGCCGGCGCTCTGCGCGGCGCAAGGTTCGGCGTCGGCGCAGTCACGACTTCGCCGTTTTCGTCTTCGAGCAGCGGCTCAAAGATTTCCGCAATCGCCGCGTCAGCCGAGGCTGCGTCTGCACCGTCCGCGTCGTCGATCACGTCAAGCATATACTGCGCAGTCGTCGAAGCGGGCGAGCCGTTGCCGCTCGGGGCACCCGGCGCATCGCTGGAGCCGGTTTCGGGTTCTTCTTCATCCTGTGCAATGATGCCTCTCAGGGCATCCTTGATCATGCCGAGGACGTCAATCTTGTAGATGGGTTCGATCTTCTGGGTGATCGTGGTCACCGGCGCGAGCAGGTTGGTAACCAGCTTGTCAGCGCCGTCACTGATCAGGAAGCGCGCCAGATGCGGCAGCATGATCAGCAGGGTGTTGACCGGTCTGTCGCACAGCGACTCGACCAGCGCCCAGATCGCATCGACCAGCGTTTGCAGGATCGCCTTATAGTTGTTGTTGTTCGTATTCGGATCTTCAATCAGCGTCCAGATGCCGTCGACGTTATTGATGGTCGCGTCGGTACCGTAGACCGTCTTCATGAAGTCTTCAGCCGAAATCAGGCCGCCTTCCAGATACAGTTCGCTGGAATCGGTGTGAACCTTGGTTTCGTCCGCTTTGTACAGCTTGTCGATCGCAAGCGCGCGCAGCAGCGGCAGGATCACGGTCTGATAGCCTTCCAGGCCTTCGATATTGATCTTGTCATAGAGCGTCAGGCGGTTGCCCGTGAAGAGCATTTCGAAGATCGGGGTCAGCGGCTGGACAAGCGCCCAGACGAGGTCGACAATGGCCTGCAGCGGATCGTCCGCATCGGCAAGACCCCATGTAACGTTGACTTCAACGGTCGTTGCGCGGACGTCGGAATCTCTCTTGATCTGGGTCACGCCGTCGGCTTCGTATGCCGGCTCGACTGCTACCTTCACAGCGTCGTCGCCTTCGCCGACCGTGATCTCGGTCAGGCCGACCGCAGTGTTCCAGTACTCGTTGTTTTCTGCATCGACATACTTGTACTCCGGATCAAACGCCGGCGTCAGTTCGTAGGTCTCGCCGTCGATTTCAGCGGAGGTGAGGTTCGCAGCGCTGTTGGTGTATTCCTTCTTGATTTCGTTGCCGCCCACCGTCACAGTGTAGGTGTAGACATAAACCAGGTGGTTCTTGGCGACCTGCGGCCACTTCTTGCTGTTGCCGATGACGGAAGCAAGCTGCGGCACCGCGGCCTTCACCTTCTGCGGCGTGAGGTCATAGCCCGCACCCGCGACGATGTCGATGATCGCGCTGATCAGGTTCGGGTTGTCAGCTTTCGCCAGTGCGGCGAAGACTTTGCCGAGCAGGCCGTTGATCACGTCGTCGTTGCAGGCATACTTCTTGATCAGCGTGTCAACAAGGTTGCGCAGCGTGATGTCGTCTTCTGCGGTCAGGCCGAACTTGGCGAACAGACCGGTTTCGTCTTCTTCGGTCGCCGGATCGTCCTGCTTCGTCAGCGTTTCCTTGAACAGATTCAGGACTGTGCCGACCAGGTTGTCAAGGTTATCGATCGCCGCGGAGGTCTTCACGCGGGAGATCTCGGAAACAAGGTTATCCTTGTTGACGGGGACTCCGTCTTCTTCGGCCGCGTCTTCGACGGTCTTGTTATAGGCAAGCACTTCGTCGAGCGTGTCGTAACCGGCGTCTTCATAGAATTCGTAGTGTGTCTCGCTCTCGATGTCGGCGAGGACGATCTCTTCGCCGCCGTCTACCGTGTAACCGGTAAGCAGTTCGACGAGGACCTGAACGAGAACGTCTTCGTTCTGGAACACGTTGGTGATGATCTCGTCAAGCATCTCAGCGTCTTCGCCGTTTTCGTCGGTGATGTCATAGCCGAGGATATTGCCGAGCAGTTCCTTGATGGTCGTGTTCTGGAAGATGAAGTTGAGCAGCCACATCAGGACTTCCGCCTTGGAGACGGGGACCTGACCCTTGTCGGTGATCTTCACGCGGACGTCGGAGGCCGTTCTCTCGTCGCCGAGGGCAGCGATGGTCTTGAAGAAGTTCTTCAGTGCGTTGGCTCTGTTTTCAATGGCCGTTGCGTCGTTATCGGGATCGTCGTCGTTGAGCATCGCCTTCGCCGCCTGCTCGACGGCCTTGTTGATGAACAGGACGATCGAGTAGTTGTAATCGCCCGTGTCGTCGTCGCCGGCCTTGAACAGCGAGCTCATGTCGATCTGCAGCGCGCTGAGCATCTTCAGCAGGGACATGGTGAAGTTCGGTACGAAATCGTCGACATAGTGGAACGTGATTTCGCCGGTTTCTTCATCCACTTCGTACTGCGCCTGCAGCAGGTTCTGGATCGAGGACCAGTCGGTCTGTTCGTCGCCGAGGATCATGGAGCTGATACCGTCAAGGACGGCCGCCAGGATCTCGTCGACCTTCACATAGAGGATACCCGCGGGGATATCATAGTCAGGCGCGATGTTCCAGCCGATGATGTTTGTCAGGGTGGTGATCGGGATCAGCAGGTTCTGGACCCAGGTGGTCAGACCGTCGCCCCAGATGAAGTAGGCGAGCGTCGGAAGCGCTTCGGCGAGGGTCGAGATCGGGCATTCGACCAGGATCTCGATGAAGTTGAACAGGTAGTCGACAAACTTGCCTGTCGCTTCGCCCATGCCTTCGGGCTTCAGAATCTTCTTGCCGTTTTCGTCAAGTACAAAGTTGTTGCCGTTTGTCTGATAGATCATCTTCAGATATTCATCTGTGCTGATCAGGTTCTGCGGGATCTGTTTGTCTGCCGGCTTGCCGGTGTTGAGGTGGTCGGCGATCGTCTGATTGCCGTCGCCGCCGGTGTACGGCTCGCTGTTGACGTAGTCGAGGATCTGCTGCAGGCCGAAGGCGTTCAGCAGCGGGACAAGGACGTTATCCCAGGCGTTGTTGCCTTCGATACCAAGACCGCCGTTGAAGAGCTTCAGATCGTCGCCCGCAAGGAGCATCGAGAACAGAGAAGCAAACGGTTCAAGCAGTTCCCAAAGGTTGGAAACGAACTTGTCTTTCTTGTCGCCGAAGGTGGCGTCAATGCTGCCGGAGTCAATGCTGTCAAGCGCCCACGACCACATCGGCGTCGCGTCGGTGTACTTAATCTTGAGCTTCGCGACGGTGAACTTCGCGTCTTCGTCGGCCGGCGTGGTCACGCTGATGTCGCCGTTCTCGAGGATGGCGATCGCCTTCAGTTGATCGTACTCGCTGACGTATTCCTGCTGCTCGCCGTCCTTATCCTTATAGGTATAGACGAAGTTGCTGCCGCTCTTTGCGCGGATCTTACCGGAGGCGATGAGGTATTCGGTGATGATCGTTTCGGTCGTACCGGCTTCCTCGTCTTCCTTCTCGGTCGATTCATAGATGATGTTGTTCTCTTCGTCGAACATCATCAGGCCGTTGTCGTCATAGGCGTACTTGTAGCCGCTGGCGTGGTTCGCGAAGATGTTCGCCCAGCTGAAGTCGACCTTTTCGCCGTTCTTGTAAGCGAAGACGTTGCCCGCTTCGTCGGTGGTGGTCGTCATGTTGCCGCCGCTCTTGTCGAAGCCGTAGGACAGGAACTCATAGAACTGCGTCTTGGTCGTTCCATCCTGCTTGTAGAGCCATTCGGACGGCATCAGGCCGAAGCCGGCCGCGTTGACGATCTTGATGATCGCGTCGATTTCGTTGAAGTCGATCGTCTTGCCGAGCAGGTTCAGCACGGCGTTGATGATCGTCGTGAACATATCGTCGACGAAGAGGTTTTCGTTGCAGACGCTTTCCACGAGCTTGAACAGGCTGTCGCCCTGGGTGTACTCGTAGTCGATCGGCATGGTGATGATGTCGTTCGAGACGAGCGCGTCAAGGACGCTCGGAACCGCCTTCGAAATGACATAGTCGATGTTGGCGATGGCGTTGTTCACGCTCTGCTCGGTGAACTTGTCGGCCGTCGAAGCCCAGTCGTAACCGGAGTGGTCAATGGAATAACCGCCCTCGTCTTCATACTTATTATATTGTGTGACTTCGGCTGCGGTCACGCCTTCGACGCCGTTCATGTACTCATAGAAGTACAGGTTGCCTTCGTCGGGCGTGTAGTCGGTCAGCAGGTCGATCAGAAGACCCGTGACGATGTCGACGCGCGTCGCCGAGTAGTTGTGGTTCGCACCTTCCAGAATCGTCGCGGCGCTCTTCAGCTTGGTCACGACGTTCGTGATGATGTTCTGGATACGTTCGTTGGATTCCACGTCATACGCCGTCTGGATACCCATATTCTCGAAGACGCCCATCAGCGTGTCGCCGAGGAAGGTGATCAGTTCGGGCGAAAGGACCTGACGCAGCAAGGTGATCAGCAGCTGGCCCGGCGTGGAGTAGAAGTAGGTGAACTTGACGTTGGTGCTGGTGGTGTTGTAGTAGCGCTTGGTCGGCAGACGTTCCGCACCCTTCGAGCTCTGCGCCGCAAGGGCGGCAAAGTCGAGCATCTGGATGTACGTCGAACCCACGTTCTCCTCTGCGCCGGTGATGAGCCGCGCAAGCAGGTCGTTCAGCAGCGTTTCAAGGTCAAGGTACTTTTCAAGCAGGCCCTGGATGTCGAGCGCGATGATGCGTTCGAGCACCGGATCGGCGATCTTGAGCAGCTGAAGCACGGGCGCGATCAGGTTTTCCACCGCGATCGCAAGGTTGTTCTTGGAATCGGCCGGCGTCTGCGGCTTATACATGAAGTAAGCGAGGTTCGGCAGCGCCGAGGCAAGCACGGTGATCGGCTTTTCAAGCAGCGCCTGAACGCCGGTGGTACCGAACAGCAGGTCGCCGATACCGGCGAAGAGCTTGCCGAGCGGGGAATTCGACATCTTCATGAAGCGGTTGCCGTTCTTGAGGTCTGTCGTATTCCAGTTTGTGGTATTGTACGTGCCGATGTTGTAGCTCTTGCCGTACACGTAGTTATTGAACTGGTACTGATACACGCAAGCGCCGGTATCCTTCAGGCCGACAGCCTCAAAGATCGGGACGATCGCTTCCGCATAGCCGAAGCCGCCGCGGATGGTCAGCTTGTCGGCGATGGTGATCGGTTCACCCGCGAGGATGAGGTTCAGGATCGGAGCAAGCGGCTGCAGGAACGCCATCAGGAAGCTCGCCAGTTTTTCATAGCGGGCTCTGCCTGTCGCGTTGCCGGCGCCGAGCCAGTCGATGTCGTCTGTCGCTCTGTTGAAGCTCATCTCCGCCCAGGAGAGGTCGTCGATGCTCTTGCCGAGCTTGGTCGCCTGACCGCTGATCCAGGTGCGGATCGAGGTGCTGCGGACGTTCGTCGCCGCCGCCGGGCCGGTGCCGCCTGCCGCGTCATAGAAGCCCTTCGGGGAGATGTCGAGGTCGATTCTTCTCGTGAGGGTAACCACACGTTCCAGAATCTCGGTGTTCGCAATCAGCTTCGAGAGAATGCCGACATTGTCATTGATTTCGCCGGTTTCCGGATCGGGTTCGGTGTCGGGGATATGCGAACCGAACAGGAGATCCATCAGAATGTCAATGAACTCGTTCGAGCAAAGGATCTGCGAGACCGCTTCTTCGAGCGTGTCGATTTCACCGGAGATGATCCGGTTGACGATATCGGTCAGGCCGTATTTCTCGATCAGCGGCTGCAGCGCTTCGAGGTTGCCGAGGATCGAGCCGAGGAACGGGACAAGGGAGTTGACGATCGTGTCGATCGATTCCGCCGCCGCGTCCGCCTTCGCGATCCGCAGTTCGTCGGTGTTATTGCCGTTCTTGCTAAGACCGTTGTCGGAAAGGAGGGTCGTCAGATATTCGCCGAGCTGGAAGTTGGTGTTCCACTTCTCGTTCGCCGTCACGACGGTGAGCAGCTGATTGCCTTCCTTATCCTTGAAGGAGCTGTAGTTGTTGTAGATGTAGTCGATAAACGGATCCGTTTCCACTTTATACGGGTTCAGCAATTCGATCAGGATCGCCATCACGTTGTCGGCGTTGCCGTCAAGGATGCGGCTGATCATACCGAGCGTATCGGTCGGCTCCGCGTCGGGATTGTCCGGATCGGGCTCGCTTGTCAGCAGCCCGTCAAGCAGCGGCGTGATCTTATACCAGGTGCCGTCGTCCGCGATCCAGCGCAGCAGCTCGAGCAGCACAAGACCGGGCCGCGTGGCGACCTTCCAGTGGGTATAGCCGTCTTCCAGCGCCTTGCTTGTGATCGTACCACACGCAAGCAGGCGGTTGACAGGTAAGGATAACGGTACTGCGGTCGTTCGGTTGTTTCCGATCGGGTTGTTCGCACCTGTATTCGTCTTGGAATACAGCCAGCTGATCAGCCCGTCGCCGAGCAGGTTATAGAGCGTCTGCGTCAGTGCGCCGCAGCCCTTGAAGTAATACTTCGTGCCGGCGCCGTTCACCTGATAGAACGCCGGTTCGGTTTCGGACACTTCGCCCGTTTCCTTATTGTAGGTCATCAGGACCTTGTCGTCCTCAAAGTTGGCAGTCGGTTTGGTCGTCGTCGCCGTCGCTTTGAGCAGACCGCCGACCACGCCGTCGATACCGGTGGAAAGGTCGATGCCGACCTTGTCGCGCAGGAGGGCTTCAATATCAAGGACAGAGCCAAGCTCCAGCGTATAGACGTTGATGCCGAGAACGGCAAACTTGATCTTGATGTTCTTCAGCTTCGGCACGAGCTGGTTGTCGTCAAGCATCGCGAGCAGGTTCGGGAGAATGTCCGCGATCGTCTTGACGGGGTTGACGAAGAGGGTGCCTTCCATCCACTGGATCAGCGGCTGGAAGATATCCTGCCACAGCAGACGGCCGTAGCCGTTGGCGCTGCTGATAACGTAGCACTGTTTGAAGGCCTGCTCTGTCGACGTATGGCTTTGAATCGTGCTCTTGGAGGCATAGTTGTTGATGCCGAGCAGCCAGTAGAGCGGCTCGAAGAGTCTCGTATACAGGTTGTCGCCGTCGAGCGTAAGGGCAACGTCCAGACGGTCGGAACCGACGCCGACGTTGGATTCGACCGAGGAGCTCGCGCCGGTCAGCGCCGTACGCAGCACCGCGCCCATCGGACCGAAGGCCGCCGCAAGGGCAGAGTAAAGGGTATTCGGCGTGCGTGCGTCGAGTTTCCAGGTGTTCTGCGGGTCAGCTTCCATCGCGGACCAGTCAACAACATCGCTTTGGTTAACATCAAACGGATCAACCATAGTGCCACCACTGTACAGACCGGATCTTGAGGTCTGTTTAGCAGTTCGGCCAGTTTTGCTCCAGAAGGAGACGTCCTGATTGTGTTTGCCGAGAAGAGCCGCCGACCAACACGCCGCTTTGTCACCGAAGCGGGTGGCGGTGTTCATCGCGGTGATGACGTTGGAGTAGTTATACGGCAGATGGGAGCCGTCGTAGAACATATACCAGCCGACCTGGTCGTCGCCGCGGTCGCGGGTACCGAAGAGGTGCGGGGAGACCGGGAGACCGCGGCGCAGAATACCGGAAAGACCCTGCATGTAGATGTAGGCGACCGTGATGTCGATCGGGTCTGCGTTGGTCCAGACGCCGTCGGTGATCATGCCGCCGATCGCGGGATAGACCGCCTCGAAGAGGGTGTTGAGCAGTTTGCCGTTATAGAGCATATCCACGATCAGGTTGATCAGGAATTCGCGCAGGTTCTTGACGTCGTCGCCGACCCGGACCGTCTTGTTCTGGCCCGTGGTGGTGTCAAGGAAGGTATAGGCCTGCTTCCATTTGCCGAGCATGCCCTGCTTCTGCGGTTCGCCCGTTGCGGGATCGATGACCGGTTCGCCGGTCACGGGATCGGTGACGTCCACCATGATCAGGGAGTCGAGGATCGAACCGACGTCGTTGGAAACAAGCACCGCGTCAAGGTCGTTGACCGCGTTGTCAAGAAGGGTCGAGACCTGCGCGTCGGTTGCGCCGTTCGCATAGCTCGTCAGACCGACCGCGTTGACCGCTTCGGTAATTTTATCGACCTTGATATTGTTGACAGCCGATCTCCAGCCGTAGGTCTGCTGGCTGATGCCGCCGACGCCGAACAGGTACTTCTGGATCTCGATGTCCGCGCCGGCGCCGCTGCCGCGGGCGGTGATCAACGAGCGCAGATTCGTTTTGAAGGAGCTGGCCTGCGAGTAAGCCGTACCGGCGGTGTTATAGAGGTTCTGCAGCGGGCTTTGCGTCGGCTCGCCGGCAGCGGCGACGTAGTGCGCCGTAGTGCTCAGCCAGTTGAACAGGTTCGCCGGGGTCA
>JAFYDS010000053.1 GCA_017544665.1 Clostridia bacterium
GAAGCGGTCATAACGGAACGGTCTTGAAAACCGTCGTACGCCCTGCGTACCGTGGGTTCGAATCCCACTCTCTCCGCCAATTCAAATATTATTGTATATCGACACCCGGAGAAGTACTCAAGTTGGTGACGAGGCGCCCCTGCTAAGGGCGTAGGTCGGGAAACCGGCGCAGGAGTTCGAGTCTCCTCTTCTCCGCCATAAAAAAGACACTTGCGTTCGCAAGTGTCTTTTTCAATGCGAACCGTTCCGGGCCGGAACGGTTCGCATATCATTGTTTTGGGGATTTATTACGCTTCCTTTGTGAGTCTGCTTCGTCTGATTCAGCCGATCATTTCGTTATGTGCTCTTTGTCCGAAGAGGGCTTTGAACCAGTGGATGATCTTTGTGAAGAAGCCGCCGAATCCGGTGTGGATCTGACCGCAGTATTTACAATGATTGCCGCCGGTCATCTGCTTTTCACAGAAGTCGCAAAGACCGTCATTGTCTTCATCGGTATGCCCGGCAATCGGAAGCTCTTTATGCTCTCTGCTCAGTTCTTCTCCGCAGTCGGAGCAGTAAACGACCTCATCGCAGCTGCCTGTTGTTGAACAGGTCGCTGTCACCTCATTCTCAACGACAGCCTGTCCGGGCGTGTGGACATGCGGCTCAGAATAAAGATCATCAGACAGGAGGACGTCAGATTCCAGATTGGTAAGGATACAGGCGGGACGAATTCCACCGCGCGCGTCATTGACAGTGCTACCGCTGCTCGCGAAGCCTTGGATGCTGGCACAACACGCATATCGGGAACTGATACCTGGCGAGCGCAGCCACCACGTGGAAAAGCCGCTGAAACCCGGATCTGTTTCGACCAAAAGTCCCTGACACTTGGCGTAATCCGTTCCCGTTGCCCTTCTCGCAGAGTCATAAGAAGAATAGTTGGAATTGAATCCATATGCTTGGTTTACAGTATCGGACCATGACAGTAGAAAGATCTTGTCACTCGTGGATTCTGAGGAATGTCCGCCTACGCCATGTGCTCCGTTTTCCAGCGTTGTGGTCTCGATATTTGCTTTTTGGGGTGTTGTAAAAGCGGTCTCATAAAAGTCTTTGTTCAGCCATTCACGGATCGATGAAGCCGCATAATCGCTCGCATAAACAGATGAACCGTTTGCCTGATAATACTGACCCCCGCCGGCATAAACCGTGTTCTGATATGCCTGGGCATCAATGATACTCTCACACATGATATATCCGCTACGCGGATCCAGCACGCGCCAGGTCAGGGGCTCATATTTGAAATAATAGGTCGTGTCTGTGTTGTAGCCGTTGTCATCCTGACGGGAATGATCCGCGCTGGATGTGAGTCCCGTATAATTCGGCCGATAGACAGAAAACTTCACCGCACGGTATTTGACATCGTCACAGAAGAAATCCGCAAACTGCATGTAGTCGGACGGCGTCATCTGACCGTTCCATACATCATTTCCAAATTCTGCAGCGGTGCCGATATAGTAGTTATAACTCATCCAGGTCGCGTCGTTTGCGGCGTTGCGCAAAGCATCCGTTTCTTCAACTTTTGTCTGCGGATAGTTGCCGTACTGGATGGTATCCCCGACTCTGTATGCCGCTTCAGCCTGGAAAAACAGATCCAACCCCGCAAGGCCCCCAAGCGGAGCAGCGGTCAGCAAAAGCAACAGAGCAAGGCAGATACCGATCGTACGTTTGATTGGTTTCAAATACATATAGCTTTCTCCTTTATTGAGCCACCCCATTCAAAGAACAGAAAGCAGCTACATATTATTTTTAATATTATACCACACCGGCGGCGATAATATATTTCCAGATTAGAATATAAAAGCCGGAAATAACATAACAATCTAAAATTCCAAAAAGCTCTAAATGGGTTCGGGTTTGCAGAATGATTGATCAGAAACACCTCTTCTGCCTGCCATGACAAAAGAGGTGTTTTTATTATGATTCCGCTTTGCGGTCAAAGTTCGATCTTCGCCTCTGCGAAGCCGATGCACTCCCGGCCAAGCAGCGGGTTGGCGGTGTTGCGCGCGTTGAAGTACAGCCGCAGCACATCGCCGCAGCGGACAAGATGGCTCGCATAGACGAACTGGCCCATCCAGCTGCCATCGTAGCGCGGCTCCACGAGCGTCTTTTCAAACCGGAAGCGCAGCCCGTCTTCCGACGACAGCAGCAAGATCGCGGACGCGCTCTTCCCGTCCTTTTCAAAGATCCCGTTCTGGATTCCGATGAAGCCGTCGCTGAGCCGGTACACCTTCAGACAGCCGGAACAAAGGTTGAGGAAGGGGTCGTCTTTGTCGGGAGAAAGGATCGGGGCGGATGCGGCGCGGTAACCGGAAAGCAGGTCGTCGCTTTCCGCGTAGTTGACATAGGTCGGCTCGCAGAAGCCGCAGTCTTTGATATAAGTCAGACCGCAGGAGTAATACAGCCGGTTGACGTCCCCGACACGGAGCAGGAAAGGGTTGGAAAGCGAAACGCCGCGCGGGCTTTCTTCAAAGTCTTTCGTGTGGCGAAGCACAGGCTGCGGCGCCGACCAGCTTTTCAGATCGCGGCTTTCGATCGCATAGATCTCGCTGTGCCATTTTGCCGCGCCGACGAAGTTCAGCCCGTTCAACATAAGCGGTCGTGTCCGCTCATAAAACAGCACATACCGACCGTCGACAAAGTTGACGTTCGGCCGCATCGCCCGCGAAAGGAGTTTCCTTTTCTTTGTGAACGCGACGCCGTCGTCGGAAATGGCCTCCCAGACGCCGAACATCGTGTGGAAAAAGAGGTGCCACTTTTCATCGGGACTTTCTTTTGGAAGCAGCAGCGACGGGTCGGCGACGAGAAACGAGCCGCCGAACGGCCGCAGCACGGGGTCGGGGCGCACAGAGAAAGCGGCGCTTTTGAGCTGAGAGAGCGATAAAGACTGCATAGGAACCTCCAACATCATTGTACTGCGTTGATTATAGCAAAAAAGCGCCGGCTTTGCAACAAGAAAGCGCTTCGGCCGCCGCAATTCTTTGCGGCAATGCCGGCGAAGCCTTGCTTTTTGTCGGCGGAGACGATATAATAAAAACGAAGACACCGTAAATCACGCTCCCGGAGGTGGAATGTATGTCTGAAAAAAACCTTTCGCCGGAAAAACAGAGGAAGGACGCGCTGAAAAAGCAGCGCGAAATCGCGAAGTGGGAAAAAGAGAAGACCCGTCCCAGACGCAGGACGTATCTGCTCTATATGGTTTTGATCATCTGTCTGGTGTATATCACGGATGAGATCGCGTCGCAGATCTGCGTCCAGATGAAAACCGAGATCGCGGGAGACCTGTTCGCGCGGTTCGGCGACAGCTCTTTGTCCAAACTGGGGACGCTCGAGCTGCTGTCCTATCCCTGTATCGCCATCTCTCTGTTCTATAAGACGCTGTCGGACCGCTATGGACGACGGCTGTTCCTGGTCGTCAATACCTTTGGTATGGCGCTCGGCATGACGCTGATCTTTTTGTCGGGAAATATCCCGCTGTATATCATGGGCTACTGCGTAATCTCGTTCTTCGTGCCGCACGATATGCAGGTGGTGTATATCATGGAGACTGCTCCGGCGAAGCACCGCGCGAAGATCTATTCGCTGGTGCGCGCGGTCGCAACGCTCGGCGCGATGCTGATCCCGCTGCTGCGGCGGATCTTTATGACAGACCAGACGCAGTGGCGCATGGTCTTCTTTGTCCCCGCCGTCATCGGCCTTGTCGCGTCGTTCCTCGCGCTGGTGCTTGCCCGCGAGACGGACGCCTTTATTGACTCGCGATTGAAGTATTTGCGGATGAGCGAAGAGGAGATTCAGGCGGAAAAAGAACGGAAAGAAGTCCGGAACGCGCAGGGCGGCTTCTTCGCCGCGCTGAAATTCGCCATGCATCATAAACAGCTGCGCTGGCTGTATATCCTGATGGCGTTCCACAATCTGGGCTTCATCATCACGATGAACTACCAGCCGATGCTCTCCTACGGCTACGCGGGACATCTTGTCTCTTCCGGCGGCGCGGCGACGCTGGACGACGCGCTGAACGCCGTGGTCTCGGGCAACGGCGCGGTAACGCAGGCGCTGTTCCTGTTTGCCGTCGGCAGCGCGGTGTTCCAGTTCGTCGTCGGATTCATCTCCGATAAGCTGGGCAGAAAGCCCGCCGGGGCGATCATGGCGGCGCTGACGCTGACGACGCTTCTGGCGTTCACCTTCGGCGCCAAGCTGGCGTGGAACCCGTATCTGGTCGGCTTTTTGACTGGCGCGTGCGTGGGCAGCTTCTGGTCCGTGGGGGACATTAACGTGATGATGATGTCCGAATCTTCGCCGACCAACCTGCGGTCCTCGATTGCGTCCTCCGCCTATGTGATCCAGGCGATCGGCACCGTGGTCTGCATGGCGATTCTGCTGCCGACGCTCGGCGCGCTCGGCAATGCCGTCATCAGCACCGTCGCACTTTGTATCTCCGCACCGGGTATCCTGATCGGGCTTCTGTTGGTGCTGACAAAGACGCACGAGACCAAAGGGACCGACCTCGACACCGTCACGGGCTGCGAGTGGGACTGAACCCTTTTGTCTTAAGGCGACGCGCATACACACGCGAAAGACCTCTTTTATCCTTATGGGAAAAAAGAGGTCTCATTTTTTGAGAATCCGGCGGAAAGTCTGGATTTCACGGCGCAAAGCACTTGAAAGATTCGTTTCTTTATGTTAGTATTTTACCAAGAGTTCTATCCAAAATCATATTGCATATTGGAGGTGCTTCTATGAAAAAGACCTTTGCTGCCCGCCTGACGGCAGTTTTGCTGATGCTTACGCTTTGCGTCAGTCTGACGCTGCCTACTTTTGCTGCCGAACAGCCGATTCCTGAACCAACCTGGCAAACCGTGATCGAAAGCGTCACGCCGATCGGCGAGCCGTGGGTGACGCTCGACCTGATGCCGAACGGCTACATCTTCACCGACTATTCCATCCCGCGGGAATACGACGTTGCGCTGGGCGTGGAAAACGGCAGCGCCGCGCTGAAGCTCGATATGAACCGCATGGTAGCGCTCGCTTTCCGGATGACCGGCTATTTCGAACGGCTTCCGCTTGCGGATGCGTGAGAAAAGAGACCGGCTTCCGTCTCAAAAGTGTGTGTGAAAGATGGCTTTTCATCAAAGTGAAAGCATAGAAAAAACGCCCCGTAAGGGGCGCTTTTTGTTATGCTTCCGGGCTGTTGTCAGCCGGCTGCTCCGGCGGCGCGAAGACTTCGCGCTGCGGCGCGGCGGCCGCTTGCGGCGGAGAGAACACCTCGCGCTGCGGGGCGTGCGCCGGCGCGGGCGCAGGGACAGGCTCGACCTGCGGCGGCAGATGGACCTTCGGCTGCGCGGCGGGGTAGATCAGGCCGACGAACACGCGGCGGTTCTGGTGCGGGAAGGCGGGGAACCGGCTTTGCTTGCCGCTTCTGAGCCGGCGGATCAGTAGGATCACCAGCAGAATGGCGAGCGTGAACAGAGAGATGACCAGACCGCCCATGCCGCCGGGCACCTCGTATTTCATCGAGAGCGTGTGGTTGCCCTTTCTGACGCGGACACCGATCAGCGCGTCGCCGATCGCCAGCCGGTCGTTTTCCTTCAGCGGTTCGCCGTCGAGCTCGATCAGCCAGCCGCTGTCGGCGGGGATGCTTGTGTAAAGGATGCCGCTCTTCTTCGCGGAGAAGGTGGCGGTCAGCTTCGTTTCGTCAAAGCTTTCGAGCGTCATCGCGCCAGACTGCAGCTTTTCGTAGCCGCGGGCGAAGAGTGCTTCGTCCATCGTGCAGATCTCGAACGTGACGTAGCCGCTCTCCTGCTCGAACGGGATCGTCACATTGACCATCTCTCCCTTTTCGTGGAAGCCGAGGTCGAGGATGCAGGAGTGCGACGCGCTGTGGTCGTGCGTGCCGAGATAGCTCGAGATCGTGATATTCTTGCTGCTGCCGCCATCGACATTGAAGAACAGGTACAGATTCGCGCCCTTCGTCGCTTCGACGGTGAAGGTCGCACTGGCGTCGGAATCCGCCTTGCGGTCGGACTTGCGGAAATAGAAGCGGCTGTCTTCGAGGCTTTCGGAGAACGGATCGACGTTCGCGTAGTTGACGAAGGAGATCGGGACGCGCTTATAGAGCGTGCCTTCGAGCCCTGTCGCGCTGAGGAAAAAGTCCTCCTGGACCGTGAACGGGTCGCTGTCGTCGGTGTTCCAGAATTCCACGTCTTCGTTGACGAGGAAGCCGAGCGGCAGATAGTCGTTGTTCAAATAGGCTTCGAATTTGCCGTGGGTGGTCACGACGCTGTAATGCGGCGCGGAAAGGACGTTCGGGTCCGTATTGTTGACGACGTACTTGAGCGCGTGCATCATGTTATAGACCGGCGTCTGCGCGTTATAGGTGTAGGAATTGATTTTGTTGCTCATCATGCCGAGCCGGCTTTCGAGCTTCGCGCAGTTCTCATACGCCATCGAGGAGAACACAGAGGCGCCGTTGTAGCCGAACCAGCTGTTGTCCATCCGCGTGCGCAGATAGGTCAGCTCCATGCGGTAGAAGTTGTCCTGCTCAATGGTGTCGAGCTCCTCTTTCAGCTCCCGGAACTCGTCGTAGTCGCCCTCGTAGGACGAGAGCGTGACCGTGTTCGGAAACGCCTGCGTGTCGCAGACGATCACCTCGCACGCGACGGCGACGGTCATCAGCAGCGCGACGGACGCCGCCTGCATACGCTTGTCGCGCAGCATGGTCAGCAGCAGCGTGAACACGGCGAGCAGCGCGAGCGTGAAATAGACCGAGGTATCCGTCACGTTCTTCGACTTGATATCCTGGACGATAACGCAGAAGATGCCGACGGCGACGGCCGTCACGCCGGTCTGACGCGCCGAGAATTCGTTCAGCCGCAGCAGCGTCTTATACGCGATCACGAGCAGCACGAACGAATACATGAACGAAAAGCGGTAGGGCAGGTCGTTCGGGAAGTGCAGCCCGTGCCAGACATAGTTGAGAAAGTTGAGGTTGAACGAGGCGTAGAAAACGCCGAGCAGGGCGAGCGTCATCGCCTTTTCTTTTTTCGAAATCGACTTTGTGAAAAAATACAGTGGGGCGAGGATCAGCGTCAGCACGCCGCAATAGACGTTCGGCAGCACGTCGTCGCCGCTCGAGCGGATCGTCGTTGTCAGCGCGGTGAAGTGGTTAGCGAAGAAGTCGAAGATCGTAAAATAGCTCTTGACGTCCTGCGGGAAAGAGCCGTTCGTCGCGGAGCAGTTTTGCAGAATCCGGTAGGTCGGGATCAGCACACACGCCATCAGCGCGGCAGCGGCGATCGACGCGAGGGCGAACAGGACGCCACTGCGCAGCAGCCGGTTGTTTTTCAGTCGCGACCACAACGAGCGGTGCTTTTCTCCCCAGCGGCGGTTCACGCAGGACGAAAAGTTGTAATGGGCGAAGAAGTAGTAGAGGAAATAGATGACCGAGAAGATACAGAGCATATAGCTCATGTAGTAGTTGGAGAACATCGACAGCGCCAGCGCGCCGAGATAGACGCCGCACTTACCTTCGTTGATGATCCGCTCGATCCCGTAGAGGATGACAGGCAGCAGCACCATTGCGTCGAGCCACATGACGTTCCAGTAGTAGGCGAGCATATAGGCGCAGAAGGCGTAGAGCAGACCGAACGTCGCGCTCAAAAGCGAATGGGAGCGGACGGAGCGCTTGAGGTACCACGTGAACGTCCCGGCGGACAGCCCCGCCTTGATGAGGATCATCGCGGCGATCGCTTCGGGGACGTGCTTATGACCGAAGAAGACGACGATCGCGCCGATCGGGCTCGACAGGTAGTTGAAATAGTTGCCTAAAAAGCACGAGCCGAGACCGCTCGTCCAGGAATAGGTCAGCGAGCCGTGGGAGAACAGCCGGTCATACAGCTCCGCGAACAGCGGACCGTACTGATGATAAAGGTCCATCCGCAAGATCGAGTTGTCGCCGACGGGGAACATTTGCGTGCAGAAATAGACGATCAGCATGGCGCACGCCGCCATGCCGCACGAAAGGAGCACAAACCGGTTCTGGTGCAGCAGCGGAAAACGCTGTTTCTTCATAAAACCCCTTCTTTCCATATGAACTGAAACTATACGCTATATATCATACATGATTTTTGACCGCGGTTCAAGCGTTTTTACAGTTTTGAAACAGAAAATTCACTTTGTCGCGTCCGTTCTAAGCTTGTTTTACGACGCATAGGTTTTAGCGAAAGGGGGCTTTTCTGTGGAAGCGGCATTTGAACGGGCGGTCTCGTTTCTGGAATCGGGGCTGCGCAGCGTCCTCGAGGAGACGGACGAGCCGGTCCAGAAAGGGACGAGCGAGATCCGGCTGCGCGCCGACCGGCCCGTGGTGTTGTCAGGCACGTTCGGCAGCGTGCTGCTGCAGCGCGACGGCAGCGTCAGCCCGACGCGTCTCGACGCGGCGCTGTTCTGTTCGCCGGAGCAGCTTTCCGACAGCTTTCACCGGCTGTGCAACTATTCGGTGCATACCCACATCCGCTCGATCACGCAGGGCTTTGTCGCGACGGGCGGGGGAGACCGCGTCGGCGTTGTCGGAACGGCGGTCTGCGACGAAGGGGGCAACATCGTCTCCGTCCGCGATATCACGGCGCTGAACGTCCGCGTGTCGCGCGAGGTGTCCGGCTGCGCGACGCCCTTGCTGCGCCTCTTTACGGGAAGCGATGTGCAGAACGTGCTGATCGCGGGCGCGCCCGGTTCGGGCAAGACGACGCTGCTGCGCGATCTTGCGCGGCAGCTTTCCGCGTTTTCCAACGGCTGCCGCTGGAAAACGGCGGTCCTCGACCCGCGGCAGGAGCTGTTTCCGCGCGACGGAAAGGCGGGTTTCAACTGCGACGTGTTCCGCGGCTATCCGAACCGCGAGGCGGTGCGGATCGCGGTGCGCACGATGTCGCCGGAACTGATCGTCTGCGACGAGGTCGCGTCGATGGAGGAGGCAAGGGCGATCGAGCAGGGCGTGAACACGGGCGTCAGGTTTGTGGCGAGTATCCACGCCGGGAGCGTACACGAACTGACGGCGCGGCCGCTGTTCCGCTTTTTGACGGAGCGCTGCGGCTTTTCGCGCGTGGTGCTGCTGAAAGGCGCCGCTATGCCCGGCGCGATCGAAACGGTACTGGAACGGGAGGAGACGACGGGTGCGTTTGCTTGCGGCAGCGGCGGCGTTTTGTCTTAGCGCGGCGGCGGGCGTCCACGGCGCAGGGCTGTTTTCCCTTCGCGCGCGGACGCTGGATCTGCTGGTGCTGCTGCTTGAACGGCTGGGAACGGAGCTGCGCTTTTCGTGCGCCCCGCTGCCGGACATGCTGTTTCGCCTCTCTTTGCAGCCGCCGTTTGATACGCTGAAACTACTGTCCGTCTGCTGCGAAAACCTGCGCGCGGGTGCCTCTTTGCCGGCGGCGTTTGACGCAGGCGTCAGCGCGAGCGGCCGGACACTGCGGCCGTGGGAAAAGACGCGGCTGCGCCAGTTCGGTTCGCTGCTCGGCGCGACGGACCTTTCAGGGCAGCGGCAGGTGCTCGCGGAGACGATCGCCTTTCTGAAAGACTGCCACAGCAAAGCGGTACAGCAGCAAGCCGGCGCCGGGAAACTGTGCCGCGCCTGCGGGCTTTGCTGCGGTATGGTGCTGTTCATTCTGATCCTTTGACGGAGTAAACCATGGATATTACCTTGATTTTGAAAATCGCAGCGGTCGGCGTGCTCGTTTCCGTCCTTAACCAGGTGCTGCAGCGGGCGGACAAGGGGGAGTACACCACGCTGACGACGCTGATGGGCGTGATTATCGTGCTGCTGATGATTTTGCCGGAGATCACCGCGCTGTTCGACGCCGTAAAGGAGCTGGTGTCGTTTTGACTTTGGCGATCCAACTCGGCGCGCTCGCGCTGGCGGCGGCGATTTTGTCCGTTTTGCTGCGCGGGCACCGCCCGGAATTCGTTTTGCCGCTGCAGCTGGCGGCGGGCGCTTTGCTGCTGCTGACGGCGCTGCCCGCCGTCCGGGAAGAAGGGGAGAAGCTCTTCTCTGCGTTCGAAACGATGGCGGTCCCGTCGCAGGTGACGGCGGCGCTATGGAAGGGCGCGGCGGTCTGTCTTGTGACAAGGCTGTGCGCGGCGTTTTGCAAAGACAGCGGCAATGAGGCGCTCTCGGCCGCGCTCCTGTTCGCCGGACGGGTCGGTACGCTGCTGCCCGCGCTGCCGCTGTTGGAAGAGACGCTGGAGATCATTTGGGGGTTCGCCGGATGAAAAGACGGGCGGCTGCGCTGATATTGCTATTGTTGCTCGTTTTTCTATGCCGTATTCCCGTCTGCGCCGCGCAGGACGCCCTGCAGGAGACCGCCGACGAAACGGGCGACGCGCTGTTTTCTTTGCTGGACGACGAAACAGCTGAGATTGTTTCTGCCTTCGGCGCGGACGGCTTTTCGCCGGACCGGGTGTTCGACGTCTCGTGGGACGCGATCCGCGCTTTCTTTTCCGATACGCTGCGCGACGTGCTGCAAGGACAGGGACGGTCGTTTGCGCTGTCGCTGGCTTTGCTTTTGCTGATCGCTTGTCTCAAGTCGCTGCTGCGCGGAGACGGCACTGACGCGGCGTTCGACCTGCTTTCGCTGTGCGCGGTGACGACGCAGTTGGCGGTGTCGAT
The DNA here is from genome assembly GCA_017544665.1 of Clostridia bacterium. Lineage (GTDB taxonomy): Bacteria > Bacillota > Clostridia > Oscillospirales > Acutalibacteraceae > UBA6857. Next base: position 10,691 of record JAFYDS010000053.1, read on the forward strand.
GCACACCTTTGTGTCGGCTGCCGCCGCCGCGCTGCAGACGGCGGGTACGTTTATGCAGGGTTTCATTCCGGTGTACGCGGGGCTGCTCGCGTTCTCCGGCCACGCGGGCGCGGCGCTGAGCTATCAGACGCTCTGCTTCGCGCTGGCGCAGGGGATCTCGGCGTTCGCGTCGCGGCTGTGCGTGCCGCTGCTCGGGCTGTTTTTCTGTCTCGCGATCGCCTTTTCCTGCAGCGAGACCGTCCGCGCGCCGGCGTTTCTCAGTGCGGTCAACAAGGGCGCGGCGCTGCTGCTCGGGCTGTTTTCGGGCGTGTTCACCGGCGTGCTGTCGATCCGGCAGGTGCTCTTTCGCGCGGCGGACTCCGCAGCACTCAAGGGGGCGCGCTTTCTCGTCAGCAGTCTGATCCCGGTCGTCGGTTCCGCGATGAGCGACGCATATTCCGCCGTGCTTTGCAGTATAGATCTCATAAAAGGGTCGGCGGTCGTATTCGCGTTTCTGGTTCTGCTCGCAGTGCATCTTCCGGTGGTGCTGACGCTGCTGCTCTCGTGTCTGTCGTGCGGCGCGCTGAAAACGGCGGCATCTCTGTTCGGCGAAGAGAAGCTGCCGGTGCTCTATCAGTCGTTTGAAACGGGTGTTCGGCTGCTGCTGCTTTTGAACGTGTTCGAATGCTTTTTGCTGCTGATCACGACCGGGCTGACGCTGCAGCTGCGGCAATGAGGAGGGGAAAGCAATGGAATCGCTGCGCGCGTGGGTGCTGCTGCTCGCCGGAACGGCGTTTTGCGGCGCGGCGATCGGCGTGCTGCTGCCGGAGGGAGGCAAGCGGACCTTCCGGGCGCTTTGCGCCGTCGTGTTTCTCTATGTCTGTCTGCTGCCGCTGCGCTCGCTTTCGGCAAAGGAAACGGACCTTGCTTCTCTGCTGACGATCGGAGAAGACGCGTCGTCCTCGTTTTCGAAGCAGGCGTCGGACGCCGCCGTCCTCGCGGCGCAGACGCTGCTGCAGACGAAGATCGAAGAGACGCTCGCGCAAAGCGGGGTCGAAGACTGCGTCGTGACCGTCCGGTGCGCCTTATACGACGACGGGATCGCGCCGGAACAGATCACGGTGCGCGGCAGCTTTCCAAGAGACAGGGTGCAGACGCTGCTGCTGTCCTTTTTGACGGCAAACACCAAACTGCAGCTACTGACGGAGGCGGAGGATGAAAACTGAACGATGGAACACGCTGCTGCGCCGCGCGGCGGGGGTGCTCAAACAGGACAAAAAGACGGCGCTCTTACTGCTCGGTGCGGCGGCGCTTCTCTTGCTGCTGCTGTTTACCGGCGGTAAGAAGACGGACGTCCCCGCGCCGGAACCGGCAGAAGCCATGTCCGCGCAGGCACTCGAACAGCAGCTGTGCGACCTGCTCGGCGCGATCGAGGGCGTGGGCGCGGTGCGCGTGATGCTGCGTACGGCGTCGTCGGGTGAAACGGTCTACGCCGCGAATACCGACGGCACGGTGGAGCGCCGCGACGCGCAAACAAACAAGAAAGAAAAGAACAGCGTGGTGATCGTCAAGAATACGCAGGGCGAAAGCGGGCTTGTCGTGCGCGAGGATTACCCCGCCGTGACGGGCGCCGCCGTTGTCTGCGAGGGCGGGGGAGACCCCGTCGTCCGCGAGCGGATCGTCCGGACGGTCAGTGCGCTGTTCTCTTTGAAATCCAACCATATCAGTGTGATGCCGATGTAACGGCAGCGAAGGAGGAACCAACCTATGGTACACAAGAAACGACAGATTCTGGCGGCGTCTCTGGTCGTCGCGCTGGCTTTGGCGGTCGCGGTCAACTGGTACTACACCGGTCGTCGCCCGAAACCGCGCCGGAGAGCGAGAACACGCAGGTGCAGGGCAATCTCGGCGATTCCCTGCTCGTGGCGGGAACGACAGAGCCGGGCGGCGAAAGCGAGACTGAAGAAGCGCAGCAGACCGCGGGCAAAATGAAGCAGTACTTTTCCGACGCGAAGCTGCGGCAGGCGCAGGTCCGAGACGAAGTCAAGGACGAGATCGAAACGCTTTTGGAAAGCGAGAAGCTCGGCGACGGCGACAAAAAGAAGCTGATGACGCTGCTGACGGACTTTGACGCACAGCAAAAGGCGCAGGCGGACTGCGAAACGCTGATCCAGGCGAAGCTCGGCGGCGCGTGCGTCGTGGTATTGACAGGGGAGACGGCGGAGGTCGTTGTGGAAAACGGCGCGGTCAGCGAGACGACGGCGCTGCAGATCGCGGAGATCCTCGCGCAGAACGCGCAGGTCACGTCGGACAATCTGACGATCATCGAAGCGAAATAAAATGAAAAAATAAAAGGGAAACGGTTGTTATTATGCAAAAACTGTGTTATAATAATAAAGCTTATGTATAAATTTGCAACCGAAAGGGCAGGAGCGTTATGAAACGACACGAAGCGAGAGAAGTCGCCTTCATCATCATTTTTGAAAAAAGCTTTCAAGACGACACGCCGGTCGATCTGCTGATCGACTCCGCCGCGGAGTCGGAGTTCTTCGAGGTCAACCAGTTCGTGACCCGTACCGTCAAGAGCGTGTTCGACAACCTCGACGACATCGACGCAACGATCGAAAAATACCTGATCGGCTGGTCGCGGGACCGGATCTCCCGCGTGGCGCGCGCCGTGCTGCGGCTGGGCGTCTATGAGATCCTCTTCTCCGACGTGCCGGACGGCGTCGCGATCAACGAAGCGGTGGAGATCACGAAGAAGTACTCCGAGCAAAAGGAAGCGTCCTATATCAACGGCGTCCTCGGCTCCGTCGCACGCAGCAAACAGGCATGACGGCGTATCTCGGGTTCGACACCAGCAACTACACGACGTCGGCGGCGCTGTTTTTTCCAAACACGAAAACGGTCCGGCAGGAAAAGAAGCTGCTCCCCGTCCCGCAGGGCGGCAGGGGCCTCAGACAAAGCGACTGTGTGTTCCACCATACGGTCCAGCTGCCGCAGGTGACCGAAGCGCTGCTCGCGCAGCCGGCCGCGCTGTGTGGCGTCTGCGCCTCGACGACGCCGCGGATGCAGGAAGGCTCCTATATGCCGTGCTTTCTTGTCGGCGCGGGCGCCGGAAAGATCGCCGCAAAGGCGAACGGTGTGCCGTTTTACGATACGAGCCATCAGCACGGGCATATCGCCGCCGCCGCGTTCGGCGCAAAGCGGCTCGACCTGCTCGAGACGCGCTTTCTCGCGTTTCACGTTTCCGGCGGGACGACCGAAGCCGTGCTTGTGGAGCCGGACGAACAGGAGATCTTCCGCTGTACGCTTGTCGCGCAGTCGCTGGACCTCAAGGCGGGACAGGCGATCGACCGCGTCGGTGTGATGCTCGGTCTTTCGTTTCCCTGCGGCGCCGCGCTCGAAGCGCTTGCCGCAACCAGCGACCGCGACTTCAAAAACCGTCCGACGCTCAAGGACGGCTGCCCGAGCCTTTCGGGGATCGAAAACCAGTGCCGCGCGATGATCGAACGCGGCGAACCGCCCGCGGACACCGCGAAGTACTGCCTGCTTTCGGTGGAAGCGGCGCTCGAAAAAATGACGGAGCACCTGCTCATAACATACGGCGATCTGCCGCTGCTTTATGCCGGCGGCGTGATGTCGAACGGCATGATCCGCAACCATTTTACAAAGCGCTTCGGCGCCTATTTTGCGCCGCCGTCTCTCTCGGCGGACAACGCGGCGGGGGTCGCGATCATCGGTTATCTCAAACAGGAACGGGAGTGATGGAATGTCGTCTGTTCTGACTGTTTCCCAAATCAATACTTACTTAAAATCCGTCCTCGACGGCGACGACAACTTACAGCATATTTTCGTCTGCGGCGAGATCTCGAACTTCACGAATCATTACCGCACCGGACACTTTTATTTCACGCTCAAGGACGAGAGCGCCGCGCTGAAGGCGGTCATGTTCCGCACGGCGGCGCAGCGGCTGCGCTTCTTGCCGGAAAACGGGATGCGCGTCATCATCCGCGGCAGTATCTCGCTGTTCCCGCGCGACGGCGTGTATCAGCTCTACTGCGAGGATATGCAGCCGGACGGCGCGGGCGCGCTGAGCATCGCGTTCGAGCAGCGGAAAGCGAAGCTCGAAGCGATGGGCATGTTCGACGAGAGCCGCAAAAAGCCGATTCCGGTCTGCCCGTCGCGGATCGGCGTCATCACCTCGCCCACGGGTGCGGCGATCCACGATATCCTGACCGTGCTCGAACGGCGGTTCCCGCTGGCGCAGGTCGTGATCTGCGGCGTGCAGGTCCAGGGAGATTCCGCTGCCGGACAGATTGCTCAGGCGATTGAACGGTTCAACGCCCTGCAGGCGGCGGACGTGCTGATTGTCGGCCGCGGCGGCGGCTCGATCGAAGACCTCTGGGCGTTCAACGAAGAGATCGTGGCACACGCCATTTTTAACAGCGATATCCCGGTGATCTCCGCCGTGGGGCACGAGACCGATTTCACAATCGCGGACTTCGTGGCGGACCTGCGCGCGCCGACGCCCTCCGCGGCGGCGGAGCTGGCGGTGCCGGACACGCGCGAGCTGTTGTTCGAGCTTGACGCGCTGTATGACAACCTGACCGGGCTGGTCGAAGAAAAGCTGCTGACGCTTTCGCAGGAGACCGCGCTTCTTTCGCACCGGCTGCGGCAGAACAGTCCGCAGAGGCGCCTTGACCTGCTGGACGCCGCGCTGGACCGGGAACGCGAACGGCTCAATCGCTGCGGCGCCGCGCTGACGAAGCCCTACGATGACGCGCTGCAAGCCTTTGCGCAGCGGCTCGAGATGGCAAGTCCGCTCAAAACGCTGGGCCGCGGCTACACGCTTTGCGAAGACGAAACGGGCGCGCTCGTGCGCCGCGCCGCCGAAACGAAGACCGGACAGGCGCTGCGTGTGCGCTTTGCCGACGGAACCGCGCGCTGCACCGTAGAGGACGTGCAGACGCAGGAAGCATAAAGAAAGGAACCGAACGATGGAACAATATACACTGGATACCGCGATGCAGCGGCTGAAGGAAATCACCGAGACGCTCGAAAACAACGAGTGTGATCTCGATATGTCGATGAAGCTTTACGAAGAGGGCGTCCGCCTGCTTTCGTTCTGCAGCCGTACGCTGAACGACTGCAAACAGCGGATTGCGGAATTGAGCGCCTTTGAAAACGGAGCGCCGGACGATGAAGCGCTTTGATTCCTATCTTGAAATGATCAACCGGCGGCTGACTGCGCTTTTGCCGGTCTGTACCTATGATGCGCCGGACGTGTGCGACGCGATGCGTTACAGTCTGGACGGCGGGGGCAAACGCATCCGCCCCGTGCTGCTGCTGGAAAGCTGCCGTCTTTGCGGCGGCGACTGGGAAGGCGCGCTCGGTTTTGCCTGCGCGCTCGAGATGATCCACACCTATTCGCTCGTGCATGACGATCTGCCCTGCATGGACGACGACGATATGAGAAGGGGCAAACCCGCCTGCCATATCGTGTTCGGCGAAGCGACGGCGGTCCTCGCGGGCGACGCGCTGCTGACGCAGGCGTTTGCTGCTGCGGCGAACAGCGAAGCGGCAAAGAAGACGCCCGCCCGCGCGCTGGAGGCGATCGCGCTGCTTTCGAAGTGCGCCGGCGCGGAAGGCATGATCGGCGGACAGGTGGTCGATCTCCAGAGCGAAGGGAAGACGATCGCGCTCTCCCGCCTGCAGACGATGGACAGCCTCAAGACCGGGGCGCTGATGCGCGCCGCGTGCGAGATCGGCGCCGTGCTCGCAGGGGCAGACAACGAAAAAAGAGCCGCGCTCGTGCGGTACGCCGAAGCACTCGGACAAGCATTCCAGATTGTGGACGACATTCTGGACGTGACAAGCGACGAAAAGACGCTCGGCAAGCCGATCGGTTCCGACGCCGAGCTGCAGAAATCGACCTATGTGTCGCTGCTCGGGCTCGACCGGGCAAAAGCGGCCGCAAAGGACTGCACCGCCGCGGCGATCGACGCGCTCAATGTGTTCGGGGCGGACGCCGCGTTTTTGCGCAGCCTTGCCGAAAACCTGATGACAAGAACCTCCTGAGAGGGACGAAAGAATCATGGAGAACAACATACTATCATCGATCCGCGAACCGCGCGACCTGCGGCGGCTGTCGGCAGAGGAACTGCAGACGCTAAGCTCTGAGGTGCGCCAAACGCTGATCGAAACGACCGCGAAAAACGGCGGCCATCTGGCGTCGAACCTCGGCGCGGTCGAACTGACGATCGCGCTGCACCGCGTGTTCGATTCCCCGCGCGATCAGATCGTGTTCGACGTGGGACACCAGTGCTATACCCATAAGCTGCTCACGGGGCGCTACGACCGCTTTTCCACCCTGCGCACACAGGGCGGGCTTTCCGGCTTCTGCCGTCCGGACGAAAGCGAACACGACGTGTTCTATTCCGGCCACAGCGGCACCTCCGTTTCGGCGGGCCTCGGGCTCGCGACGGCAAAGAAGCTGCAAAACGACCCGCACTACGTCGTTTCGGTGATCGGCGACGGCTCGTTCACCGGCGGCCTCGTCTATGAGGCGCTCAACAACGGCGGCCGCAGCGGCACAAAGCACATCCTTGTGCTCAACGACAACAATATGTCGATTTCGGAAAACGTCGGGTCGCTGGCAAAGTACCTCGCCGTGATCCGCTCCACGCCGCAGTATTACACCTTCAAGGCCTCCACCGAGCGCACGCTGTCGAAGATCCCTTCGATCGGCAAACCGCTCGTGCAAAAGCTCTATGACCTGAAAACGGCGGTCAAGAACCGCCTTTACGCCGAAAGTACCTTCTTTGAAGACCTCGGCTACCGCTATATGGGCCCGATCGACGGGCACAATATTCCGCTTTTGATCGACGCGCTCGAAGCGGCAAAACAGGTGCAGGGCCCCGCGCTGCTGCATGTGCTGACACAAAAGGGCAAAGGCTGCCCGTTTGCGGAAGAGAATCCGCAGGCGTTCCACGGCGTGTCCGGCTTCGACCCGGCGACCGGGAAAACAGAGGCTGCACCCGAAAGCTTTTCCGACCGCTTCGGCAAACTCCTGCGGCGGCAGGCGGAAACAAATCGGAATCTGTGCGCCATCACGGCGGCGATGGGCTTTTCTACCGGCCTCGAGCCGTTCAAAGACGCGTTCCCCGACCGCTTTTTCGACGTCGGGATCGCCGAGGAGCACGCCGTGACCTTTGCGGCGGGGCTCGCGAAAAACGAGATGATCCCCGTGTTTGCGGTCTATTCCACCTTTTTGCAGCGCTGCTACGACCAGCTGGTGCATGACGTTGCGTTGCAAAAGCACAAGGTGATCTTCGCCATCGACCGCGCCGGCTTTGTCGGCGAGGACGGCGAGACCCATCAGGGGCTGATGGACGTGCCGTTCCTGTGCACGATCCCCAATTTGAAACTCTACGCGCCCTGCGATTTTGCGTCGCTGGAAACCGATCTTGACCACGCGATCAAAGACGACGCGCTTCCGGTCGCGGTGCGCTATCCGCGCGGCGGCGAACCGGAGAGCAGCGAAAAGCTGACGTTCCGTGACGCGGGATACGCCCTGTACGGTGACGAAAACGCCGAGACCCTGCTCGTGACCTACGGCAGACTGTGCGCCGAGGCGGTCAAAGCCTGCGACGCGCTGACGGCAAAGGGGACGCCCGTTCTTGTGCTCGCGCTCAACCAGATCCGCCCGCTGCCGGAAGAGGCGCTGCGGCGGATGCAGAACGCCAGGTGTGTGTGCTTCTTCGAAGAAGGGCTGCGCAGCGGCGGCATCGGCGAACGGACCGCGCTGCGGCTCCTCGAAAACGGTTTTTCCGGCCGCTACAATCTCCCGGCGGTGCCGGACGAATTTGTGGCGCAGGCGACGGTCGCGCAGCAATTACGGCAATACGGCCTGGATGCGCAGGGAATGGTCGATACGATCCTGCGGGAAACGGAGAAAACGCCATGACGGAAAAGAAACGGCTCGATGTTGCGCTGTTTGAGCGGGGCTTCTGTGAAAGCCGCGAAAAGGCGAAGGCGCTGATCATGGCGGGACAGGTCTACGTTAACAACCGGAAAGTCACCAAAAGCGGCGACACGGTCAAAGAGGGCGACTGCCTCGAGGTGCGCGGAGAGAAGCTGCCGTTCGTCTCGCGCGGCGGGCTCAAGCTGCAAAAAGCCGTGGAACAGTTCGATCTCTCTCTCGACGGCTGCGTCTGCATGGATATCGGCGCATCCACGGGCGGCTTTTCCGACTGTATGCTCCAGAAGGGGGCAAAGAAGGTTTACGCGATCGACGTCGGCTACGGACAGCTGGCGTGGAAGCTGCGCGAAGACAGCCGCGTTGTGAACCTCGAGCGGACGAACTTCCGCTATGTGACGCGCGAGCAGATCCCCGAAGAGATCGACTTCGTGAGCGTGGACGTCTCGTTCATCTCGCTGCGGCTGATCGTTCCCGTGATGCGCGACCTGCTGAAAGACGGCGGAAAAGCGGTCTGCCTCATCAAACCGCAGTTCGAAGCCGGGCGCGACAAGGTCGGCAAAAAGGGCGTCGTCCGCGAACAGAGCGTTCACGTCGAAGTCGTGGACGGCATCGTGCAGTTCCTGCTAGACAGCGGCTTTTCGGTGCTGGGGCTCGATTATTCCCCGGTCAAGGGACCGCAGGGCAATATCGAATACCTCGTCCTCGCCCAAAAGACGGACGCGCCGCAGAACGGTCTGACCGTCACGGCGCAGGAAATTGTCTCCCGTTCACATGCGGAACTGGACAAGTAGTACGGGAAATGTGGTATTTGGAATGTAGAATTTGGAATGAAAAATCGACAAAGAGTAAACCAGCGAGTAAACTAGCTGGTAAACCAGCCATATAAACTTTTCTTGGATTTATCTTTTAAACTCTTTTGCTTCAAAATAAGAGGTAGCTAGTTTACGAATGCCTCTAAACCCGCACCACGTCTGGCTTTTCGAGTAAACCAGCGAGTAAACTAGCAGTAAACTAGCGGTAAACCAGCGCTTAACTGGTTTACTCTGATAAAAACATTTTTCAGACGGAGTTTTCCATTCCACATTCCAAATTTCACACTCCTAATTCGCTGCCGACTGACGACTGTCGACTTTCAACTCCACACTCTCCAGAAGGATGGTGTTATACATGCAAATCGCCATACAAGTCAATCTGACCCGCACGCATGCGTTCGACGTGACCGCGCAGGTCATCCGGCAACTCGACGCGCTCGGCGCGGCGGTGCTGATGGAACGGGAGATGCTTCCGACATTCGGCGGCTTCCCCGTCCGCTTTCTCGACGCCGAACAGGCGTGGCAGGAATGCGATCTGTTCATCGCCATCGGCGGCGACGGCACGTTCATCCACGCGGCGCACGACGCGGCGCGGTACGACAAGGAGATCCTCGGGATCAACGCCGGCTCGCTCGGCTTTCTGGCGGGTCTTGAAAAAACGGAGCTGCCGCTGCTGCGCCATCTGATCGACGGCAATTATGAGATCGACAAGCGGATGATGCTGTGCGTCGAGCATTACCGCGACGACGCGCTGCAGGAAAAGTTCTACTGCCTCAACGACGCCGTCTTTGCCCGCGGTCTTTCGATGCGCATGTGCGACATCACGGTGGACTGCGACGGCAAGCGCGTTAACGATTATTTCGCGGACGGTCTGATCTTTGCGACGCCGACCGGCTCGACGGCCTATTCTCTTTCCGCCGGCGGTCCCGTCGTCGATCCGACGATCGAATCGGTCCTTTTGACGCCGATCTGCACCCATTCGCTGTTCGCGCGTTCGCTGATGTTCCGTCCGGACAAGACCTTCCGCGTGGAGGTGCGCAACCCCGATCTGTGCCAGCCGCTGCTCAGCTGCGACGGCGAAGACAGCGTCCATCTGACGGCGGGCAGCGTCTTCCAGATCCGCCGGGCGGCGAGAAACTGCAAAATCATCCGCATCAAAGCGGAAAGCTTTACCGATATCCTATCGAGAAAAATGGTGGAACGCCGGGTCTGAATTCGGCGGGAGAAGGAGAACACGATGAAGAAAAACAACAGGCAGGAAGCCATCCTCCAACTGATTGAACAGGAAACGATCGGCACACAGGACGAGCTGATGCAAAAACTCGCGGCGCTGGGCTACAACGTGACGCAGGCGACCGTTTCGCGCGACATCAAGGCGCTCAAGCTGGTCAAGTCGCCCGTTGCGGACGGGCAGTACCGCTACGCCGCCGTGCGCCAGGAGATGCAGGACATCTCCGCCAAGTATTATTCGATTCTGACGCACTCGATCCTCCATGCGGACCACGCCGGCAACATGGTCGCCATCAAGTGTTATTCCGGCATGGCGAACGCCGCCTGCGCCGCGGTGGATCACATGAATTCCGAGCGCATCGTCGGCACCCTCGCAGGCGACGACACCATCTTCGTGCTTTGCCGCGACGAAAAGGGCGCGCTGGAAATCAGCCGGCTGATGCAGTCCTTTGCGGAGCACGGCGCGGACTGAACAAAACCATGATGCCATACATACGGGAGGTGAAAGGTACCCACTGATCCACTCGGCCGCGCAAATCTTGGCGGTAAATTCCCCGTCATTTTGCACAGAAATCTCTTTCCAACCGACAGGTTGGCTGCGAGATTTCTGTAACATCTGACGAAAAATTTCCACGCCAATCTTCACACGCCGAATGAATCAGCGGGGACCATGCGGATGCTGACGGAACTGACGATCGAAAACGTCGCTGTGATCGAGCGCGCGAAGCTGCGCTTTGACGGCGGCTTCAACGTGCTGACCGGCGAGACCGGCGCGGGCAAATCCATCGTGATCGACGCGATCAACGCCGTTCTGGGCGAACGGACCGGCCGCGACGTCGTACGGACGGGCAAAGACAGCGCGAAAGTGTCCGCGTTCTTCGATACGGTCCCGGCGGGGGCAAAGGCGGTTCTGGCGTCGTTCGGCTTCGAGGAGGAGGACGAGCTTCTGATCACGCGGACAATCTCCGCGGACGGAAAAAGCGTGTGCCGCCTCAACGGCAGGAGCGTCACGGCGTCCATGCTCAAAACGCTCGGGCGGGAGCTGGTCACGATCTGCGGACAGCACGACAGCCAGCATCTGCTGCAAAAGGAGCGCCACCTCGATTACATCGATTTCCTCGCAAACTGCGACGACCTCAAAGAAGCGTATCTGACGCAGTACCGGGCGCTCAAAAACGTGAAGAGACAACTGCGCGATCTGCGCAAAAACAACGCGGACAAGAGTGCGCGGCTCGACTACCTCGCGTTTCAGATCAAGGAACTGGAAGAGGCGGACATCCGCGTCGGCGAACGCGACGCGCTGAACGCCCAGAAGAAGAAACTCCAAAACAGAGAAAAACGCCTGCAGGCGCTGCAGACCGTGTCCGCCGCGATCGACGGCGACGGCACGGACGGCCTGCTGGATCGACTATATACCTTGTCCGGCGCCCTCGCGCAGCTCTCCGACGCCGACGACAGTTTCGCCCCGTTCAGCGAAACGGCGCAGTCGTTCCGCTATGACCTCGAGGAATGCGCGTCGCTCGCGCGGCAGGCGCTGTCCGACGACGAAACACAGGAACTGGATCTCGACAAAATCGAAGCGCGGCTGGACAGGCTGTACCGCCTCGGCCAGAAATACGGCCAGAGCGAAGAGGAGATGCTCCAATCACTCACACAGGCGAAAGCGGACTACGACGCGATCGCATTTTCGGAAGAGCGGATCGCCGCCCTCGAAGAAGAGGACGACCGTCTTTCGGACGAAGTGCTCCGGCTCGGCTGCCACCTGTCCGACCTGCGCAAAGAAGCGGCGCTCGCGTTCGAACAAAAGGTGATGGCGGAGCTGACGTTCCTCGATATGCCGGACGCGGTGTTCCAGGTCGAATTCCGTGAACAGAACGCGATGGAAAACGGCCTCGACGAAGTGGAGTTCTGTATCAGCGCCAACCGCGGCCAGCCGCCGAAACCGCTTTCGAAAATCGCCTCGGGCGGCGAACTGTCGCGGATCATGCTTGCCATCCGCTGTGTCCTTTCGGAGGCTGAGGGCGGCGACACGATGATTTTTGACGAGATCGACACCGGCGTCAGCGGCCGCGCCGCAAGCCGGATCGCCGACCGTCTGCGCCGCGTGGCGGCGGGACGGCAGGTGCTTTGCGTGACCCATCTCGCGCAGATTGCCGCGGCGGCGAACTGCCATCTGCTGGTGGAAAAGACCGCGGACGAAACGAGCACCTACACCCGCGTGACGCAACTCGGCGGCAGCGCGCGCGAAACGGAGCTCGCGCGGATCATCGGCGGCGACCTCGTGACGGACGCCACGCTGCGCTCGGCGCGTGAACTGATTGCCTATTACGCTTGACACAAGTCGGCTGTTATAGTACAATACAAGGAAATGTAAAAAGGAGGAAACAACCATGCAAATATATGAAGAACTCGTCGCCCGCGGTCTGATCGCGCAGGTGACGGACGAAAACGAGATCCGCGATCTTGTCAACAACGGCAAGGCGGTGTTCTATATCGGCTTTGACCCGACGGCGGATTCGCTGCACGTCGGCCACTTCATGGCGCTTTGCCTGATGAAGCGGCTGCAGATGGCGGGCAACAAGCCCATTGCCCTGATCGGCGGCGGTACCGCCATAATCGGCGACCCCTCGGGCCGTACCGATATGCGCCAGATGATGACGAAGGAGACCATTCAGCACAAC
>JAFYDS010000054.1 GCA_017544665.1 Clostridia bacterium
AATTACGAAAATCAAACGATTATAGATATTGACCTCAACAAGGAGATGCGCTCGTCATTTTTGAGCTACTCCATGTCGGTCATCACGTCGCGTGCGCTGCCCGATGTGCGCGACGGATTAAAACCCGTGCATCGCCGTATCCTCTATACGATGCACGAAAACGGTCTGTATCCCGATAAGTCCTACCGGAAATGCGCCGACACCGTCGGTTCCGTTTTGGGCCGCTACCATCCGCACGGCGACGCGTCGGTTTATGACGCGATGGTGCGTTTGGCACAGACGTTTTCCACGCGCTATCTTTTGGTAGACGGCCACGGCAACTTCGGTTCTGTCGACGGCGACCCGCCGGCGGCCTACCGTTATACCGAATCGCGCATGAGTAAAATCTCGATGGAGATGCTCACCGATATTGACAAGGAAACGGTTGATTTTATCCCGAACTATGACGACCGGCTGAAAGAACCGACGGTACTCCCCTCCCGGTTTCCCAACATCCTAGTCAACGGCTCCACGGGTATCGCCGTGGGTATGGCGACGAATATTCCGCCGCATAATATGGGTGAAGTGATCGACGGCATGTGCTATCTGATCGACCATCCGGACGCCTCGCTCGAGGAGCTGATGGAATATATCAAGGGACCGGACTTCCCGACCGCCGGCATCATCATGGGCAAAGCGGGCATCCGCGCCGCCTACGGCACCGGCCGCGCGAAGATCACCGTCCGCGCCCGCGCCGAGATCGTGGAGGGCAAAAACGGCAGATATCAGATCGTCGTCTCCGAGCTCCCCTATCAGGTCAACAAGCGCCGGTTGATCGAATCGATCGCGGACCTCGTCAAGGACAAGCGCGTTGACGGCATCGCCGACATCAACGACTATTCCAACCGCGAGGGCATGAACCTCGTGATCGACCTCAAGAAGGACGCGAACCCGCAGGTCGTGCTCAATTCGCTGTACTCCATGACACAGCTGCAGATCACTTACGGTATCATCATGCTCGCGCTCGTGGACGGCGTGCCGCGCATTTTGACGCTGCGCCAGATCCTCGAAGAGTATATCCACTTCCAGGAGAAGGTCATCGAGCGCCGCACGCGCTTCGAGCTGCGCAAGGCGATGGAACGCGAGCACATCCTCGAAGGTCTCAAGACCGCGCTCGACTATATCGACGAGATCATCGCCCTTTTGCGCAAGGCGAAGGACCAGAACGAAGGCAAGCAGCAGCTGATGGAGCGCTTCAACCTCGACGAAATTCAGGCGGACGCCATCGTCAAGATGCGCCTCGGTCAGCTGACCGGTCTCGAGCGCATCAAGATCGAAGAAGAACTCAAGGCGATCCAGGCGAAGATCGCGGAATACAACGAGATCCTCGCGTCCGAAACGCGCGTCCTCGAGATCGTCAAGGACGAAGCGATGGCGCTGCGGGGTAAGTTCGCCGACGACCGTCTGACCGAGATCGTCAACGTCAGCGGCGAAGTCGATGTCGAAGACCTGATCCCCGAAGAGCAGTGCATGTACACGCTGACGAACTTCGGCTATATCAAGCGCATGGCGACGAGCGAATACTCTCTGCAAAAGCGCGGCGGCCGCGGCGTCAAGGGCATGAACCGGCGCGAAGAGGATATCGTCCAGACGATGTTCTCCTGCTCGAGCCACGACTATATCATGTTCTTCACGAACTTCGGACGCACCTACCGCCTCAAGGGCTATGAGATCCCCGAGGGCAGCCGCCAGAGCAAGGGCATGAACGTGGTCAACCTCCTGCCGCTGGAAGCGGGCGAAAAGATCAGCGCCATGATCCGCGTGCCGGAATTCGGCGAGGATAAATACTATCTTTGCATGGTCACCCGCAAGGGCGTCATCAAGCGCACGCGGCTCGACGAATACAAGAACATCCGCAAGGTCGGCATCATCGCGATCAACCTCGACGAGGGCGACGAGCTCGCCTGGGTCAAGCTGACCGACGGCAGCGACGATATCTATGTCGCGACCCGCGGCGGCTTCGGCATCCGCTTCCACGAAACGGACGCCCGCCCGATCGGCAGAACCGCCCGCGGCGTGCGCGCGATAGAGCTCAAGAGCGAAGACGACGAAGTGGTCGGCATGTGCGCGCTTTCAAAGGACGCGGATCCGACGGCGCGGATTCTGACCGTGTCCGAGACCGGCAACGGCCGGCGGTCCGAGCTGAGCGAATACCGCTGCCAGACCCGCGGCGGCAAAGGCTCCACCAACTATAAGACCGACAAGAACGGGCAGGTCGTTTCGGTCTGTCTGGTCACGGACGACGACGATGTGATCCTGATCTCCTCCGACGGTATCGTGATCCGCATTCAGGCGGACAAGATCAACATCAACTCCCGCACCTCGAAGGGCGTGCGCGTGATGAAGGTGACGCCGGGCGAATCGGTGGTCTCCGCCGCGCCGATCGAACACGAGGAAGAGGACGAAAAAGATATGGACGATCCGGAAAACGCCGCGGCGGAACCGGACGAAGACGAAGACATCTAAACCACAGGACAGCAGAAAAAAGAAAGAAGGGAACCGCTTGAACGAAGAAACAACAACGGAAAAAAAGGGCAATCCCATTTCCCGTTTCTTTTGGACCAACAAGCGCCGCAGAGCCAAGAATCTCTATTTCATTCTGGCTGTGCTGGTGGTCGTGTTCGCGCTCGGCATCGGCTATGTCAACGCGAAGCTGAGCAAGATCCAGTATGAGGACCCGAACCAGCAGAATCCCGGCTCCTCCTTTACGGACGAGATCTATGAGGACGAAGAGATCGACATCATGAACTCGATCAACACCGCCGGCTCGCTCAACGATTATCTCTTTAAATGGGCGAACAACGGCGGCACCCCCTATTCCAGCAAGAACGTGATCAACGTTCTGCTGATCGGCCTTGACTCCGCCGACGCGCTGGAAAACGGCGGGCGCAGCGACACGCTGATCTTGCTCTCGCTCAACAAAAAGACCAAGAAGATCAACATGACGTCGTTCTTCCGCGACACGTGGACCTATATCAACGTCCGCGGCAGGGATATGTACGGCAAGATCAACTCCTCCTATTTCTACGGCGGACCGGAAACGCTGATCGAGACGATCCAGAACGATTTCAAGGTCAAGATCGACTACTACGTCGCCGTGGACTTCAGCTCGTTCACCGACATCATCAACGATCTCGGCGGGCTGACGATCGACGTCGAGGAGTACGAGGCGGAGTATATCCGCCGCACCTCGGTCCACAAGGACTTCCCCTCCGGACAGGGCGTCAAGCTCAACGGCTGGGAGGCGCTCGTCTATGCGCGTATCCGCAAGAGCGACTCCGACTCCGACGTCAGCCGGACGCGCCGCCAGCGGAAGGTGATCATGGCGCTGATGGAGTCCGCGAAGGGCGCGGGCGTCAGCCAGCTCAACAGCGCGCTCGACACGCTGTTCAAATATGTCAAGACCGACCTGACGCGCATGGAGATCCTCTCCTACGGCGTGCAGGGCCTGACGAACGGCTGGCTCAACTATGAGATCCAGCAAACGACGATCGCGGACGACGACGTGTTCAAAACGGGCTATGTCGGGTCGGCGTCGGTCGTGTTCATCGACTTTGAACTCGCGGCGCAGCGGATCCAGACCGCGATCTACGGCGACAGCAACATCACCCTCGCCGCGGACCGTGTGATTCCGTTCCGGCTCGTGTCACGCATCAGCTGAGTAAGATAATTTGAAGGGCGGACGGGCGTTCGCCCTTGTGTTTGTGTATAGGTACCCACTGATTCACTCGGCCGCGCAAATCTTGGCGGCAAATTTCCCGTGATTTTGCACAGAAATCTCTTGCCAACCGTCAGGTTGGCTGCGAGATTTCTGTAACATCTGACGAAAAATTTTCTCGCCAATCTTCACACGCCGAATGAATCATTGGGTACATAGGGAAAGCGCATGAGACGATACGACTATCTGATCTTTGATTTCGACGGGACGCTCGTCGATACCGGCAAGGGCATCCTCAACAGCCTGCGGTTCGCCTTTCAGGACCAGGGGGACCCCGTGCCGGATCTCTCCGATTTGCGCAAGTTCATCGGGCCGCCGGTCTATTACAGCTTCACGGCGTTCTACGGCGTGCCGGAATCGCGCGTCGGCGACTATATCAAAAGCTACCGGGCGCGGTACCGCGAAAAGGGCGTGTATGAGTGCGCCCCCTACCCTGCCATGGTCGAAACGCTGCAGACGCTGCGCGGGCGCGGCGTCAAACTCGGGATCGCCTCCTCGAAGCCGGAAAGTCTGATCTGGGACGTGATGCGCTACCTCGATATCACCGACCTGTTCGACGCGGTGGTCGGCACTGCCGTTGATGACAGCCGCCACGCGAGCAAGACCGACCTGATCGAGCAGTGCATGCAAAAGCTCGGCGCGGCCGACAGGACCCGCGTCCTGATGATCGGTGACCGCCTCTATGATCTCGACGGCGCTTCGGGCGCCGGCGTGGACAGCTGCGGGGCGCTCTTCGGCTACGGAAGCGAAGAAGAGTTCCGCGCGCACAACGCGACATGGATGATCGCCGACTACCCCGCCCTGCTGGCGCTTGTGGAAGGTGAAGACGAGAGATAAGAACGCAAAACGGGACTTAACTATATATTTATAATTCTATATTCGAAAATTAGCGCTCTGTTGGTTTATTTCTCCGCAAGCGGACCGCAGATCGTTTTTCCGTTTTTTATCCAACGAAGCGGGCGGCTTTTTGGTTGTTTCACGTGAAACAATACGCCGCCACGGGAGGGGCTATGCAGTATTTCGCAAAAGCGTATGACGTCATCGTGATCGGCGCCGGGCATGCCGGCATTGAAGCCGGTCTGGCTGCCGCACGCCTCGGCGCGCAGGTCGGCGTCTTCACGATCAACATGGACTGGGTCGGCAACATGCCCTGCAACCCGTCGATCGGCGGCACGTCAAAGGGACACCTCGTCCGCGAGATCGACGCCCTCGGCGGAGAGATGGGCAAAGCGGCGGACGCGAACACGCTCCAGAGCCGGATGCTCAACCTCGGCAAAGGCCCCGCCGTCCACTCGCTGCGCGCCCAGATCGACCGCCGCCGCTACAGCGAATACATGAAATACACGATGGAACGGCAGGAAAACCTCGAGATCGTCCAGGCGGAGATCGTCGATCTGTCTCCCCTGCCCGACGGCCGCTGGCAGTGTCTGACGCGGCTCGAGGCGATCTATCACGCGGCGTGCGTGATTCTGGCGACGGGCACCTTCCTCGGCGGACGGATCTACGTCGGCGACGTCTCGTATGACGGCGGACCGGACGGGATGTTCCCGGCGACGCTGCTCGCGGACGCGCTGAAACGGCTCGGCGTCCCGACGCGGCGCTTCAAAACGGGCACTCCCGCGCGCGTCAACCGCAGAAGCATTGATTTTACCGGGCTGGAGCGGCAGGACGGAGACGAACGGATCGTCCCCTTCTCGTTTGACGGCGATTATCAGCCGGAAAACGTCCTCCCCTGCTGTATTACCTACACCAACAGCGAAACCAAGCGCGTGATTCTGGACAATCTCGACCGATCTCCCCTCTTTTCGGGCAAAATCGACGGCAAAGGACCGCGCTACTGCCCGAGTATCGAGGATAAGATCGTCCGCTTTTCGGAAAAGGAGCGCCATCAGATCTTCATCGAACCCTGCGGTGAACACACCGAAGAGATGTATTTGCAGGGCATGTCGTCCTCTTTGCCCGAGGACGTCCAACTGAAACTGCTGCGCACCGTGCCGGGATTGGAGCACGTGCAGGTCATGCGCACCGCCTACGCGATCGAATATGACTGCGTCGATCCGCTGGCGCTCTATCCGTCGCTGGAATTCAAGCAGTTCCCGGGCCTGTTCGGCGCGGGCCAGTTCAACGGCTCGAGCGGCTACGAAGAAGCCGCCGCGCAGGGCCTCATCGCGGGCATCAACGCCGCGCGCAAGCTCCAACAGAAGGAACCCTTCGTGCTTGACCGCGCGAGCTCCTATATCGGCACGCTGATCGACGATCTTGTGACCCGCGGCTGCTCCGACCCGTACCGCATGATGACGTCGCGGTCGGAATACCGGCTGCTGCTGCGGCAGGACAACGCCGACCTCCGGCTGACGGAAAAAGGCTATGAAATCGGCCTCGTCAGCGCGGATAAATACGCGCGGCTGCTGGAAAAACGCCGCCTGATCGCGGAAGAGACGGCGCGCATTTCTCAGGTCAGCGTTCCGCCGAGCGACGCCCTGAACGACCTGCTTGTTTCACGTGAAACATCGCCGCTGCAGACGGGCTGCCGGCTGACAGAGCTTTTGAAACGGCCGCAGCTGAGCTACGATCTGCTCGCGCCGTTCGACCCGGACCGCCCGGATCTACCGCCGGAGATCTTCGAACAGGTGGAGATCTCGATCAAATACGAGGGCTATATCAAGCGTCAGTTCGCGCAGGCGCAGGAAATGCGGCGGCTGGAGAGCAAAAAGCTCGACGAAACGCAGGATTATAACGAAATCACGGGTTTGCGGATGGAGGCGCAGGAGAAGCTGAACCGCGTCAAACCGCAGAATCTGGGGCAGGCGAGCCGCATTTCCGGCGTCAGTCCGGCGGATATCTCGGTGCTGATGATCCATCTGAAAAAGCAGGAGGAAAAGCGCCGCGCAGAGACAAAAAACGCAGCAGGGGAGGCGGAATCGCAGTGACGACGGGCTTTATCGACAAGGCAGCACTGGCTGAACTGGCCGCTTCTTTCGGCGTTTCTCTTGACGAAACGGCACTGGACCGCTTCGATCTGTACGCAAAGCTGCTGTGCGACTGGAACGAGAAGATCAATCTGACGGCGATCACCGACCCCGGGGAGATCGTGGTGAAGCATTTCGCGGACAGTCTGTCCGTTTTGGGCGCGGTTTCGGTCAAAGAGGGCGCTTCTTTGATCGACGTCGGCACGGGGGCGGGCTTTCCGGGACTCGCGCTGAAGATCGCGCGGCCGGATCTGCGGGTGACGCTGCTCGACAGCACGAAGAAAAAGCTGCTCGTGCTGGAGGATATCGCGCAAAAGCTGGATTTATCGGTCGTTTTGCTCCATAAACGCGCGGAGGAAGCGGGGAGAGCCCCCTTATTGCGCGAACAGTTCGATCTTGCGACGGCGCGCGCCGTGGCGAATCTCCGGGAGCTGGCGGAATACTGTCTGCCGTTCGTGCGTGTCGGCGGGCGTTTCCTCGCGATGAAAAGCGCGAAAACCGAAGCGGAGCTCGACGAAGCGAAAGCCGCCGTCCGGCTGCTCGGCGGAAAGACCGCCACGGTGCACACCGTGTCGCTGCCGGAAGCAGGGGAGCGGACCGTGATCGAGATCGAAAAGCGTTCGACAACGCCCGCGGCGTATCCGCGTCCTGCGGCAAAAATTGCGCGCTTCCCGCTCAAATAACGCCGAACAGCGTCGAAAGTCCGCAAAAACGGACGAAAGATATGTGTGGACAAGCCTTCCTTTGCATGGTAGAATGAAGCCAGCAAAGGGAGGCTTTCTTATGACGCAGGAGAAAACGCGGAGCGCGGGGCAGGTCTTGCTGATCCCGAACGAAAAGATTTTCCCGAATCCGCATCAGCCGCGGCGGGTGTTCGACCAGAGCGAGCTGGTCAATCTCGCCATCAGCATCCGCATGAACGGCATCTTGCAGCCGATCACCGTGCGCGAATGTGAAAAAGGCTATGAGCTGATCTCGGGCGAGCGGCGGCTGCGCGCCTCCCGTCTCGCCGGAATGGGCATGGTGCCGTGCATCGTGGTGGACGTCAACGAGATGAAATCGGCGATATTTTCATTAATCGAAAATTTACAGCGGCAAAACCTCGGGTATTTTGAAGAGGCGATGGCGATCGAACAGCTGATGCAGTCGTTCTCTCTCTCGCAGGAGGAGACCGCGCGGCGGCTCGGCAAGGCGCCCTCGACGATCTCGAACAAGCTGCGGCTGCTGACCCTCCCGCCGCAGGCGCAGATCCTCCTCGCGGAGCACGGGCTGTCGGAGCGGCACGCCCGCGCGCTTTTGCGGCTCGACGAAGCGGACGTTTTGCCCGTGCTCGAAAAGGTGATCGCGCGGGAGCTCAATGTGGCGCAGACCGAAAAGCTGGTCAACGAGCTGCTCGCCGGCAAACACCCGTCCGGACGCACGACCAAGCGGATGTTCAGCGACGTGCGGATCTTTCTCAACACGATCTCGAACGCCTTTGACACGATGAAAAGCGCGGGGATCGACGCCCGGATGGAAAAAACCGAAACAGGGGACGCCTACGTCTATGAGATACGCATTCCGAAGAGCGCGGTTTATAAGAACGCTACTCCATGAAACAGCCCAGTCATGATATTTCCTGTCTTTCTCCCCCCCTAAACGGAAAAGCCACGTGCTCGTCGCGTGGCTTTTCTGCTGCCCTTCTAATTTCTAAATTAGAAAATTTAACCTGATTTCAGGAAGAAGGTCTATATTTTTCTGGATTCCGCCGGACTTTGACCGCTTTTCCGTTGCATTTTCCGCGGATTCGTGTTACAATAATATGACTAATGCAAACAAGGAGGTATTTTCTTGGACGAGTTAGAGAAAAACGTGATGGAACCGGAGGCGCAGCCCGCAGAACCCCTGCCCGACGCCGCCGAAGCGGAAGCAGAGATTGCCGCGGAAGCGGAAGAAGTCGCTGTCGAGGCGGAAGAAATCGCTGTTGAAGCGGAAGAAGCTGCTGCTGAGGCGGAAGAAGCTGTCGCGGACGCGATCGACGCTGTACAGGCGGACGACACACTGCCCACGGACGAAGCGCCGGACGCGCCGGCAACGATGGAAGACGAACTGGTGCAGGAGCTGGAAGGCATCCGCGATCTGCTCCAGCAGGAGCTGGACAAGGCGGGCGACGAGCCGCTGATCCAGGAGCTCGACGAGATCGCGGCGGAAGAGGCCGCGCCGGAGGAGATCCCCGAAGAAGAACGCTGCCAGTGCTGCGGCGAAAAGCGGCGCGACACGTCGTTCGGCGAAGACTACCCCTACTGCGCCGACTGCCGCGCTGTGATGAAGGCGTCCCCGCTGCGGCTGCCCGCGGTGCTGATGCTGATTCTGATGTTTATCGTGGCGGGCGCGTCGCTGTATTTCACGTCGCTGTACATCCTCGATTACAGCACGCTGATCGAGGGCGAGACCCACTTTGAAACGCGCGAACTGACCGACGCGGCGGCGCTGCTGTCTTCTTATATGTCGCAGAAGCAGGGCGCTGAGCTGGCGGGTCCGACCGACTTCGCCGACGCCTATTCGATCACCGCGGTCAAGCATCTGGCCGAGACCTTCACCGAAATGGGCTATCTCGGCGACGCGAACGAGATCTTGACGACCTATCTCGGCGAAAAGGCGCTGCAGCGCCCGTGGAACAAGAAGTACCTCGCGATCACCGAGGACTACGCCGCGCTGAAAGACACGTCCACCGCGATCAACGAGATCATGCAGGACGTGCTGTATTACGGCGTGACCGATATCGACTATGAAGAACGCGACGAACAGCTGCAATCGCTGCTCGCGGAGCAGAACGAGGACGGCAGTCCGAAGTATAACGCGGCGTTTGTGGAATTCTACCGCTATGTGCTGCTCGATCTGCAGGAGTCGAAGCCCGAAGCGATGCTCGAACAGCTTCAGACCGTGCAGAACCTCGACGGCAACGAGCACCAGTGGATGTATCTGCCGACGATGGCGGACCTCGCGTCGAAGATCGGCGACGAAGCGCTGACGAAGGAGTACGCCGACGCCTGCCTTGCGATCAACTCGCAGGAGGCGACTGCCTATAAGGCGATGGCGAACGTTTACCGCTTCAAGGACGAACCGGACGCCGAAAAGATCCTCGAAGTCGCCAAAGACGCGGAAAGCCACCTCACCGGCGGGAGCATCGTCCCGACCTATCAGGAGCTGTACGCGATCGGCTATCTGCTGCAGGACGACTATGAAAAAGCGATGCAGGCGATGGAGGCCTATATGAACTACACGAACAGCTCGACCGGCTACCCGGCGTACAGCGTGTCGTCGTGCAACCTCTACGCGCTGTGCAGCGTCCTTTGCGAGAATCAGGAAGGCTACGACGAGATGGCGTCTGTCTTCGCGACGGCGGGGATGGAGCCGTCCGCGCTGATCAAACAATATCAGGACGGCAAAATCACGCTGACCGAACTGCTGCAGGACGACGGAGGTGACTTCTGATGACGACGTTTTATATTTTCACGAGATTTCTGACGTTCCCGGGCGCGCTGGTGCGCGGTCTGTGGGAACAGATGGTCTGCCGCATCCACGGGATCCCGATGGAGGACACCCGGATGCTGCGCCGCGACGAGCTTTGCTCCCATATCGAGCATGAGCTGTTCCCGAAGGCGGGCGGCGCGTTTGCGATCGGCTTTGTGCCCGCGCTGTTCAACGCGGTGCTGGCGTTTCTGCTGGCAATCGGTCCGGTGCTCGGCGTGTTCGTCTTCCGGATGAACAACCCGATCGTCTTCGCCGTGCAGCTGGTCGCCTACTGGTTCGCGTTTTCGCTTTATGTCAACAGCTATCCGTCGATCGAAGACGCGCTCAACATGAAAGAAAAGATCTACCGCGAGGGCAACATTTTGCAGAAGATTTTGTTCACGCCCGGCTTCATCGGCTGCTATATCGGCGCTTATCTTGAGCGCTGGGGCGTCACCTTCCTGCTGGCGCTCGCTGTGATGATCCTGATGATCGTCCGCTTTTAAGCGCGGGCGAAACCGGAGAGGGAAACGATATGGAATACATCTGGGAGAATCCGCATATCATCGGAGAAAACAAGGAGCCCGGCCACGCGCTCTTGCTGCCCTACGACAGCGAACAGGCGGCGTCGGACCGCGGCGCGACGCCGTATAAGCTCTCGCTGAACGGGACGTGGAAGTTCTTTTGGCAAAAGGGCGTCTGCGCGCTGCCGGTCGATGTGACCAACGTGGATTACAACGACAGCGGCTGGGAGGACATCACCGTGCCCGGCGTCTGGCAGTTCCAGAAGGACTACACCAAGCCCTGGTACTACGCGAACTCCTTCCCGAACGCGATTGACGTCAACCCCAAGAAGATCCCGTGCATCCATCATGAGGATCAGGAGGTCGCCGCCCACCGGACGACCTTCACGCTGCCCGCCGGCTGGGAAAGCCGCGAGACGTTTTTGCACTTCGGCGCGGTCAAGGCGGGACTGGAAGTCTATCTCAACGGCAAGCGCGTCGGCTATTCGCAGGGCTCCAACACGCCGCATGAATTCGACGTGACGGCGTTCGTCCAGCCCGGCGACAACCAGCTGACGGCGATCGTCTACCGCTACACCGACGGGACGTATCTCGAAGATCAGGACATGTGGTTTTTGTCCGGCATCTACCGCGACGTCTATCTTTACAGCGAACCGAAGCAGACGCTGCGCGACGTGTATGTCACGACGACGCTTTGCAACGACTACACCGACGCGGACCTTGTGGCGGAACTGTTCATCAACGACTACGCCGACGCGGGCAAGCACTTCGAAATCGAAGCGACCGTGATCGGGCAGGGGAGCCGCGTTTCGATCGGCAAGACCGACCTGCTGACCCGCGCGGGCGAAAACAAGGTCGTCTTCAAACAGCGGTTCACCGCCCCCGCGCTCTGGTCGAGCGAACAGCCGAACCTCTATACGCTGCTGTTCCGCTTTGACTGCGAGGGGACCGTCACCTACAAGGCGCTGCGCATCGGTTTTCGGCAGGTCGAGATCGACGGGGAACACATCCTCGTCAACGGCAGGCCGCTTTTGATCCGCGGCACGAACCGCCACGACTACGACCCCGACTTCGGCTGGACCGTGCCCGACGCGCGCTATATCCAGGACTTCGATCTGATGAAGCGCGCCAACATCAACGCCATCCGCTGCAGCCACTACCCGAACGACCCGCGCTTCTATGACTACTGCGACGAGTACGGCTTCTGGGTGATGGACGAATGCGACCTCGAGACCCACGGCGTGCGCCGCAAGGGCGTCCCCGGGAGCAATCCGCTCTGGACAAAGCCCGCGGTCGATCGTATGGAGAGGATGGTCCTGCGCGACCGCAACCACGCGTGTATCTTCATGTGGAGCCTCGGCAACGAGGCGGGGGACGGCGACAACTTCCTGAAGATGAAGGAAGCCGCGCTGCTCCTCGACCGGACGCGCCCGTTCCACTATGAGGGCGACTTCGACTTCACGAAGAGCGACGTGATCTCGCGGATGTACCCGACCGAAGAGCAGGTCGAAAAGCTCGGCAACCGCATCCCGCTCGAAACGACGTGGTTCGACAATATCGCCAACGCGCTCGCCGCGGACAACAAGCCGATCAAGGCAAGCGATTACAACAAGCCGGTCGTCTTCTGCGAATACGCCCACGCGATGGAAAATTCGCTGGGCAACTTCCAGGAATACATGGACGCCTTTGAAAAGTACGACAACCTCTGCGGCGGCTTCATCTGGGACTTCGTCGATCAGGCGATCCACAAGAACGTTGACGGCGTCGATCAATGGCTGTACGGCTCCGATTACAACGAAAAAGAGGACTGGTTCAAGCCGCCGTACAACTATGCGGCGATCGTCGGCTCCAATACCTACTTCAACGCCAACGGCATCGTGGCGGCGGACCGCAAGCCCCACCCGTCCTACTACGAGGTGAAAAAGGTCTATGCCGAGATGAAGATCGCGGCGAAGGACATCGAAAACGGCGTGTTCACCGTGAAAAACAAGCAGCTGTTCTCCGACCTTTCCGCGTTTGAGCTTTGCTATGTCGTGACGGAAAACGGCGACGAGATCCTGCGTGGCAAGGTGCCCGAAAGCGACTACGCCGACCTCGCGCCATTGTCGGAGCGCGACTTTACGCTCTCACTCGCTCTGCCGAAGACGACGGGCGAAGTGCTTTTGACGTTCTCCTTCCTGCGTAAGGAAGCGACGCGCTACGCCGAAAAAGGCTTTGAGCAGACCTTTGACCAGTTCAAGCTGCGCGACGCCGCCCCTCTGCCGCAGCCGGAAAACGACGGCAAGGTCGTCATCACGGGCACCGAAAAGGACTGCACCGTGACCGGCGACGGCTTTTCGTACCGCTTTGAAAACGGGATGCTGACGTCGCTCAAAAGGGGAGAGGCGGAATATCTGCTGTCCGGGTTCCAGCCGAACTACTACCGCGCGCTGACCGACAACGATATCGACTACTTCAACTTTGCGCCGCCGCTGCAGTTCGCTTCTCCGCACTACGCGTGGAAACGCGCGACGGACAACGCCCGCAGCAAGGCGACTTTCATCCACCAGTTCAGCCACGGCGCGCTGATCGAAACCGCCGTTACGGTCTCCGGCCTCAAGAACGCGAAGGTGATCTACCGCATCTTCTCGAACGGCGCGATCGAGATCACCCACGAGGGCACGGCGACGCGCGATATGCTGCGCTTCGGCCTCAAATTCGAGCTGCCGCGCGTGTTCGACCGCGTCTGCTGGTACGGCCGCGGCCCGCAGGAAAACTACTGCGACCGCAAGACCGGCGCGCGGATCGGCAAATACGCGATGATGGTCAGCGAACTCGAGCACCACTACATGCGCCCGCAGGAAAACGGCCACCGCACCGATGTGCGCAGACTGGAGATCGACGCCGTGGACGGCAGAAAGCTCCGGCTGACGGCGACAGGGGAGACCCCCTTCGCGTTCAACTGCTTCCACTACACGATCGACGCGCTCGACAAGGCGACGCACATCCACTCGTTCGGTCACACCGATCTGACGACGGTCTGCATCGACCAGACGCAGCGCGGCGTCGGCGGAGACATGCCGGGCAGCGCGACACTGCGCGACCCGTACATCATGCACAAGGGGACGGATTACAAGTTCTCGTTCCTGCTGGAAGCGCTCGGTTAAAAATTCGAAAGAAAAAGTTCAGAATTCGTCATTGATTTTGTCAAACTCTTGGCTTATGATAAAAGAGAACCAATCCGGGAAGGAGAACGTAGTTATGAAACAGTTTTGGAAAAAGAGCCTGGCCGCGCTGCTGGCGCTGCTGATGGTGCTGACGATGGCGCCGCTCGCCGTGTTTGCGGGAGACGGAGACACAACCCCGCCGGCAGACCAGACCGGGACGGAGACGCCGCCGGCAACCGAACCCCATCTGAAGCATTCCTTTGAGACGGACCCCATGCCGGCGCCGGACATCCCCGCAAAACAGCCGACCTGCACGGAAGACGGTCACGGTCCGGGCTGGACCTGCAGCGTATGCGGCTACGTCATGTATGAAGACGGCAATTACAAAGCCAAAGGACACGACTGGCAGCTGAAGGAGACCATCACCGCCGCCTGCGGCGTCGAGGGCAAGAAGATCTATGAATGCTCCCGCTGCCACGCGACCGAAGAACGCGACAAGGTCGCCGCGCTCGAGCACGTCTGGGGCGAATGGAAAACGGTCAAGGAGCCGAACAGCTGCACCGAGACCGGCGAAAAGCAGAGACACTGCACCCGCCCGGGCTGCAACGGCGTTGAGTATGAAGTGATCCCCGCCGCCAACCACAAGCCGCAGGAAGTCAAGGAAGTCAAGGCGACCTGCACCACCGCCGGCAACAAGGCGGGCACGAAGTGCGCGGTCTGCGGCGAGGTCCTGAGCGGCTGCGAAACCGTTGCGCCGCTCGGCCACGACTATCAGGAAAAGGTCATCAAGCCGACCTGCACCGAAGGCGGCAAGACGACCCACACCTGCTCGCGCTGCAAGGACAGCTATGAGGACAACCTCACCGAAGCGCTCGGTCACGATTACAAGATCAAGACCACAGACCCGACCTGCACCGAAAAGGGCAAGAAAACCGGCACCTGCCAGCGCTGCGGCGACAAATATACCAAGGAAATCGACCCGCTCGGCCACGATTGGGAGATCGTGGAAGCGGTCGCGCCGACCTGCACCGAACCGGGCAACACCGAAGGCAAGAAGTGCAAGACCTGCGGCAAGGTGGAATCGGTCTCGAAGGAGCTCCCCGCCAAGGGACACACCTTCACGACGGAGATCGTGACCCCCGTGACCTGCGAAGCGAACGGTCTGACAAAGAAGTACTGCATCGAATGCAACTACTCCGAAACGCTTGTGGAGCCCGCGACGGGACACAAGTGGGGAGACTGGATCTATTCCGACAGCTTCAAGTGCGACGTCGGCGGCGAACGCTACCGGATCTGCGACAACTGCGGCGAAAAAGACGGTCCCGAACCGGTGAAACCGCAGGGCCACAGCTGGAGCAAGGAATGGACCGTCGATACCCCGGCGACCTGCACGACCAAGGGCTACAAATCGCACCACTGCACCCGCTGCGACGCCAAGAACGATATCACGACGGTCGCGAAGCTGCCGCACAGCTATATCGACAAGGTGACGAAGGCGACGACGAAGAAAGACGGTCTGATCACGGGCGTCTGCTCCGTCTGCGGCGTGGAGAGAAAGCCGATCACCCTCAAGCGCGTCAAGACCATCAAGCTTTCCAAGACGAGCTACACCTACGACGGCAAAGCGAAGAAGCCGAGCGTCGTCGTCAAGGGCGCGGACGGCAAAAAGCTCAAGAAGGACACCGACTACAAGGTGACCTACGCCTCCGGCAGAAAGAAAGTCGGCACCTACACGGTCAAGGTGAAGCTGATCGGCAACTATTCCGGCAGCAAGAAGCTGAAGTTCACGATCGCCCTCGGCACGCCGAAGGGACTTGAGGCGGAAACGAACAAGGCGAAGAAGACCATCACGCTCAGCTGGGCGGCGGTCAAGGGCGCGAGCAAGTACGTCGTCTATTGCGCGACCGAAAAGAACGGCGAATACGAGAAGCTGGCGACGGTCAAGAAGGCGGTCTATACGGTCAAGACGCTCAAGCCGGGCACCTATTACTTCAAAGTCTGCGCGATGGCGAAGAACAACAAGGACAAGACAGTTTACAGCGAATATTCGTCTCCGTTAAAGGTGAAGCTGGCAAAGTAAAACGCTATAACAAAGGAACAAAGCGGCTGCGCGCCGCTTTGTTTTTTCGTCCGCGCCAAGCAAAAAACGAAAAATCGATCATCAGGAAAACGGAGAAAAAAAGAGATAATTGAAGAAAATCGAAGCATCCGATTTGTATATTGAAAAAGTTTCAAAAAAAGGTTGACAAACGAAATCCGGTGTGATACACTATGTCAGCAATTTGACATCCGGCGCGACAGCGCCAACAATTTGATTGGAGGAAACCAACATGTCAACTTATATGCCCAAAGCCGGCGACATCACCCGCAACTGGTATTTGATTGACGCCGAAGGCCAGACGCTCGGTAAGGTGGCGACCAAGGCTGCCGACCTGCTGCGCGGCAAGCACAAGCCGACCTTCGTGCCGCACATGGACTGCGGCGATCACGTGATCATCATCAACGCCGACAAGATCGTCCTGACCGGCAAGAAGCTCGAACAGAAAATGTACTATCATCACACCGGTTACATCGGCAACATGAAGCAGGTCAAATACAGCACCCTGCTCGCGAAGAAGCCGGAATTCGTGATGACCAAGGCTGTCAAGGGTATGATTCCCGACACCACGATCGGCCGTCAGGCGCTCACGAGACTGCGCGTGTATGCGGGTCCGGAGCACAACCACGCAGCCCAGAAGCCTGAAAAGGTTGAACTTTAAGAGGGAGGTAACGAACTATGTATGAAACCATTCCGTTCTTCTACGGCACCGGCCGCAGAAAGAAATCCATCGCGCGCGTTCGTGTCTATGCCGGCACGGGCAAGATCACGATCAACGACAGAGACATCGACGACTATTTCGGTCTCGACACGCTCAAGCTCATCGTTCGCCAGCCCCTCGCCCTGACGGAACTGACCGACAAGTTCGACATCGTCTGCCGCGTCACCGGCGGCGGCGTGACCGGCCAGGCCGGCGCCATCCGCCACGGCCTTGCCAGAGCCCTGCTCCAGTACGACGAATCCCTTCGCCCGGTCCTCAAGAAGGCAGGCTTCCTGACCCGCGACCCGAGAATGAAGGAACGCAAAAAGTACGGTCTCAAAGGCGCCCGCCGCGCACCGCAGTTCAGCAAGAGATAACAAATCAGTTGTTTCACAACCTCGTCCGCTTGGACGGGGTTGTTGCTTTTGGAGGAACTGCAGGAAAAAAGGAACAACCGCTCATGGTGGGCGGTTGCGGTTTGTGAGATTGTGACGGGGGAGCGCGATTACTTTTGGAAAGGCGCATCAAGTCTTTGCCGACGGATGGCAACGCGCATAAAAAACTTGCTGCAGATCACCAGGGTGAATTTGCAGCAAGCAATCTAACGTTATTTTTTCTTTTTATTATGGTGCGTATAATTATTTCGTTTGGTTTTCCATGATTTATACTTTGCTTGAAAGCGCTCAAAAGAACAGTCGGGCAGCTTTAAATTCGGCATCACGTCAAAATCAGGAATACCCTTTTTCTCCCAAACAATCGCCAAGATCAACCAAACAAAACAACCAACGAACAGAATCGTCATCCAAAACTGCCAAAACGTCCAGCCGGTATCCAGAAAGTTGCGCTCCCACACATTTGTGTGCACGCGATAGTTTTCCCAAAAACCTTTTGTTAACGCAAACAACATACCGCCGATTGGGTAAATAAAGCCCTTATGCTTTTTGCGCAATGTGTAAATCAAGATAATACAAATGATAACGATACAGATGCTTGT
Source organism: Clostridia bacterium (assembly GCA_017544665.1). Classification (GTDB taxonomy): domain Bacteria; phylum Bacillota; class Clostridia; order Oscillospirales; family Acutalibacteraceae; genus UBA6857. Next base: position 17,681 of record JAFYDS010000054.1, read on the forward strand.
CACCATATCATACAACTGAACAGGAAAAGTGCGATAGCCCAATTTCACATTCATGATTCCGTGTTCATCCGGTTCGCCATAGCAGCAACCGTTTAACATACATCCAAGCTTAACAAAAGACATTACGCTGTAGACGCCGGGCGCGAGATAATCCATGAGCGTTCTGAATTGATCTCGACAGAACAGACAGTATAATAAAAAGAAAATAGGAAGGAACATCGGGATTCCGTAGTTCCGCAGCCACTCTGTTGGTTCAAATTCCCCGTTGCTTGCCCAGACCAAAGCGGCATTTTTAATGACCGCTGTGATCCACGCGGAGAGCAAACCAAAGCCCAAAGTAAAAACCGTATAGAATAGTGTGCGTGGTTTTGTAAATCCAAATGTTTTTCTAAGAGAAAAGAACATGACAGGGATTGTCATCAATGCCAGCGCGAAGCAAATATCATACACGATGAATTCCTTGCCAAATAAAGAAAAATACGGGAACAAGAACGATGCACTCCTTTCAGAATTATTACGTACATATTATACCATAGATAAAGAAGACTGTCAACGAGTACATATATATAATGGTTACACTCGAACACCAAAGGAAAGCATGGATGTTTGCGCAATCGTTGCGGGGCGGGCGTTGTATCCGGCAATAGTCAAAGCAAACTTTGTTAGCAATATGGCGGATCTGTGAAGGGCGCGTGACAGCGAAATGGAGGCGGCTGTCATTTTGCACAACGGCGGGGGTGCTTTTTCAACATATAAAACAAAAATTATATTTCTATTAAAGATTTCGTTTTCGCCGCTTGACTTTCTTGCATTTTGAATGCTATACTTATTACGACTAAAATTGTCTTCGTGTATCATTGCGCCCTTTTTTCGGGAACAACCGCGGTTCGGGTCAGAGAACCGGTTCCCTGAAAAACAGTGGAAAAATGACTGGATGAAGACAACTTGGTTTGCGGGGCAGCTCCCCGTTTTAAGTCCCGCACAAAACCAATTTGATTTTTCTTAAGGAGGACATACTTATGAAAAGAATCGTCAAACAAGCAACAAAACGAACACTGGCCGTTTTGTTGTCTGTTCTCATGGTGATGACCGCATGGATGATTGCTGCGCCGGAAGCGGTGGCTGTAGACAAAGAAACCGGTTATACCTATGTGATTTCGGGAACCTATGCATTACATAGCAGCGCAGACACGGTAAACGTTCCCACCGCTTCTTATTCGTCAGCCACGTCTATTTCTTTTTCGGCTCCGGGATTACCTGCAAAGGATGGAAAAACCGGAAATTGGACATTGACTTTTACAACAACAAACCTGATTACAAGCGGAACCATTAGTATTAGTTGCGTAATGAATAACACTAGTGGCGAAAAAACAAGCAATTTCAACTATTCTTCAATTACAATCAACGGAAAAACAATTTCCGGCGCATCGGCAACCGGCTTTTCCCTTAAAAGTAAAGACGCGTGCGGCGGTGAATCAACTCGTACTAGTTCTCTCACTTTCAGTTGCCCTGCTGAAGCTATCGACAGCGTGGCTATTGATTCCGCACCCGGCGGCGTTACGGTTCCGAAATCAGGGAACGCTACGACTACGCTGAAGTCTCATGCCGTGAACCAGTACGGCAGGAGAATGTCTTCTTCTGCTGCCGGACAGCCGACGATTACCATCAGTCAGACCGGTGTCAGCGGTGCGTATACTTCGACGGCGTCTACAAGTGATACTTCAACGATCACCGTTACAAACAGTGCAAAGATGCAAAACACGGATTCCGCGACTGTTAGTGTGACGGTTAAATACGGAAGCAAGACTGCGTCGACGTCATTTACGTTGACTGACGTGTCCTATACACATTCTTTCAACGCGAACAGCGGTTCGATTACGCCGAACACGAGCATTACAAAGAAATACTATAATACAATAGGTTCCGGGATTCCCACCAGCGGTACTCGAGCGGGATATGAGTATCTTGCCATGTACGGGAGCGCAAAGACCGAGTATAGTACAACAAAGCCGACAGTGGGAACGACCTCAGGTTATACCGGTCAATTAACAACGTCAACAAGGGTTGAGGGTGACAAGACTTGGTATGCCGCATGGTGGGCGAAGAACATCAACGTCAAGTATCTCAACAACGATGGTTCGGTGGTTAAGCCCAACGGAACCGGCAAGGTTGACAAAAAGGCAGACTTTTTGTCATCTTCTTCCGCTCCGGCAGATCCGACCTACGTCCCCGCAACCGGTGTGAACAGCGGCGGCACCTTTACCTACCGCTTCGACCACTGGGAAGTTGCGGACGCGAAGCAGTATAATACTGCCGGAGCGCAGGTTGAATACCCCGACATCGTCGGCAAAGACTATAACACGGCTGTTCTTAAGGGCGATACCACGTTCAAGGCGGTCTATGTAATCGATGATTACATCGATTATCACATTACATATAAGAACGCCAGCGAGACGACCACCGGCACTTTCCATTATAAAGATAACGGCTATAAGGATGTGACCCTTCCGGCCGCGGACGCCGAAAACAACAAGTACACCTACGAGTTCCTCGGCTGGGCGGTCCAGCTCGATCCGAACGACACCGTCTATTGGCAGAACTGGGACGACGCGACCGGCGCCTATGTCGCCGAGGATCCCGCGCAGGAGCCGATGAACGCCTATGCGAGCCCGCGCGTCATCAAGGTCTACAGAGACAGAACGTGGGTCGCCGTTTACGGCAGAAGGTATATCGATTATCAGGTGACCTTCAACTTTGTCGGCGTTTCTACCGATCCGGATACCGGCGCAAAGGTTTACAGCGCTGCGAACCAGGTCGTCTATACGAAGCACTATGACCAGTCGTTCGAGCTGCCCGAGGCGCTCTCCTACACCGGCGGCAAGCTTTCCGGCACCGCACCGGCAGGCGCCAGCTACAGTAACACCACCGGCTATATCTATAACTTCAGCGCGTGGAACCCGGCGCTCAGCGGCAATCCGGGCGCTTCGATCGCCATCAGCGCGCTCAGCGGCTTCGCCAACAGCAACGCGAACCTGAAGACCAAGACCTTCAACGCGACTTATTCTCCCGTGGCGGCGGTCTATACCATCACCTTTGTGGCGCCCGATACCATGACGGGCGAAGACGGCAAGGAATACGCGCAGTATGAAGGGGGCGAACTGAAGACAATCGTCCTCAACCCGGACGACACGCAGTTCAGCCACGGCTCCTCTGTTGCGTCAACGGAAGCGTATGCGAACCCCAACAAGAGCAACGCGAACGACGACATTGCCAAGGCCGTCAAGGTCTATCGCGACGACCAGTATGAATACACCTTCACGGGCTGGACGCCGGCCTTCGCGTCGAGCGCGACCGACGACGTGACCTACACCGCAACCTATACGCAGGAGCAGATCTTTACGGTACGTTACGCTGACGAGAACGGCGAACTCACATCATGGCGTGGCACCGCGTCGGAGAACATCCCCGTTCTGCCGAACGGTCTTGCAACGCCGACAAAGGACGATGACTCCTACGCGACAAACTATGTGTTCAGCGGCTGGGATACGACGGAATATGACGCCGCGCACCCGGTGACCCCGGCAATCGCTGCGGACGGCACCCGGAACATGACGGTCCCCGAAGGCGGCACAATCGTGTATGCCCAGTTCACACGCGAACCGATCATCTACACGATCAACTTCATCTACGGTACGCCCGCAGCCGGCAGCGACGTGATGCCGAGTCACGAGCAGAATCTTGAATACGGCCAGACGGTCGCGATTCCGTCCGGCGACACCGTGGCGCGCGCCGACGATGACACCTATCACTACACCTTCCGCGGCTGGGATACGACGCCCAGCGAAACGGTTGACGGCAACGCGACTTACACCGCGCTTTACAGAAAGAGCTACGTCTACTACGACGCGATCTGGTATCAGCCCGACCTGACGGCAACGCCGCAGACGATGACCGTCGGCGACGAGAACTGGGTCTATTATGCCCCGACGACCGAGACCGTCCGTGAAGAGACCTATATCTACAACGCGCTGATCTCCGCGCCGTACCAGTCGCCGAACAAGCCCGCGAGCAGCGACCCGAACCAGGACTATGTCCTTGCCGGCTGGCTGTATAAGGATACGCTCGGCAACACGACGCCGACCCTGCTGACCCGCGCCGACCGTATGGGCGTTGTCGGTCACCTCGTCGAGAGTCCCAAGACGGATAGAGCGGGCCAGATCGAGCTCGTTCCGGTCTTCGTCCTCAAGGCGAACATCAAGACTGTAAAATTCTATGACGACGACGGCACCACCCTCCTCGGCGAACAGGACGTTGCCTACGGCACGGCGATTGCCGACATCGCAATCGGCACTCCGTCGAAGGCTTCGACCGAAGCGACCCACTCCGAGTTTGCTGCGTGGGTCATGAAAGAGGATGGCACCGCCGCACCGACGACCGTGACGGAAGACATCGAACTGAAAGCGACCTATACGACCGCGGCCCACACCTGGGCGCTGGCGGAAAGCGACATCGTTAAGATGCCGACCTTCCTTGAGAAGGGACAGGGCGAAGCGGAATGCCCGACCTGCCACAGAAGAGAACTGGTTCAGATCGACGAGCTGGTTGACAACCGCGTTCCGGAAGGCCGTGTGACGGTCAAGAACGGCGCGTGGGAAGAGATTGCCGACGATGAAACCGAAGTTGCTGCCGGTGCGCAGAACCTCTTCATGGTTAACACCATCGACAAGACCTTCACCGGCGAGAACCCGAACGCCGCGGCGACCAAGACCGTCTATAAGCTGGACGACGAAGGCGAACTGACCGAAAACACGATCAGCGTTGCCCTTCCCGCGTTTGATACCGAGAACGCCGGCAGCGGCACGAAGGAGATCTACATCTGCACGAAGACTGCCACCGCCGACCCGACCGCGATCGCGGAGGACGACTGGTATCAGGTGTTCAACTATGCAGAATATATCGTCCTGAACCCGAACGCGACCGAAGCGAACTTCAGTGCGCTGCTCGGCGACATCGTCGAAAACAGCGGCGTCCAGATCGCCGACGGCGAGACCTTCTGGGTCTATGTCAAGATGGTCGACAACTGCGACAACACGAGCTACATCAGCACCGCGCCGCTGGTCTATGACAAGACCGCGCCGGAAATCACGATCACCAGCACCGACGGCAGAACCGGTATCAAGCACTGCGTTGACGCGACGATCGCTGTCAGCTCGCCCGACTGGTTCAACATTACAAAGAACGGCACGGAAGCGGTTGACCTTCCGTTCGACAGAACGCTCCGCGAGGCGGGCGAATACACCATCATCGCCGAAGACGAAGCCGGCAACACGACCACCCAGGTCGTCCAGATCATCGGCAGCCACAGCCCGAAGACGGTTGTGATCCCGGCGACCTGCACGGTTGACGGCCAGCGCTACGACGTCTGCCGCTTCTGCGGCCAGACGATCTCCGAGGTTGAGACGACCGCGGCTCCGGGCCACGACCTCAAGATCAAGATCAAGCAGCCGACCTGCGTCAACAACGGCACCGTGACGATCACCTGCCGCAACTGCAGCGACGTCAACGAAGTCTATCATGAGACCGAAGATCTGATCGAGCACGAATATGCAGGTCTGGTCGCGACCGGCGAACACACCTTCGACGAAGGCGTCGTCGTGAAGGCGGCGACCTGCTCGGCGACCGGCCTGAAGCGCTTCAGCTGCACCGTCTGCGATTACTATGAAGACCGCGAACTCCCGATCAACGAGAACGCGCACCTTTGGAGCCGTCCGATCACGATTGCCGCGACCTGCACCGAAGAGGGCATGGTCTACAGAGAGTGCCGTTACAACAGCACGCACGAGAAGAACGTGATCGAGATTCTCCCGCCGACCGGCCACATCGCCTCGGATGAATGGGTCGAGACCCTTGCGCCGACCTGCACGACCGGCGGCACGGAAGTTCAGTACTGTCTGTATCATCCGGACGTGATCGTGAACACCCGCGACACCGACCCGCTCGGCCATGAGCTGGTTGTCGACCACGTTGTCGAACCGACCGCGACCGAACAGGGCTACACCGTTTACAAGTGCACACGCTGCGACTACACCGAAAACGGCAACTATGTCGATCCGCTGGCGCGCTACACCGTGACCTTCATCGTCGGCGACAATAGCGAACCCATCGAAAGAGCGCTCGGCGAAACGATCACCAGCGCCATGCTCACGATCTCGACCGACAAGGCGAGCGACGACGAGTACAAGTACACCTTCGACTGCTGGAAGAAGGCGGAAAAGAACGCCGACGACGAATGGGTCGCGACAGACACCACCGTCAAGATGCCGATCACGGTCAGCGAAGACATGGCGGTCATCGCCACCTACAAGTCGAGCCTCATCAACTACCGCATCGACTTCCTGTATGACAACGGCGAAAGCTACAAGATCAAGGGCTACGAGCACTGGAACAACGTTGTTACCGTCGAAGATCCGACGAAGGATCCGACCGCAACCGAGACTTACACCTTCGCAGGCTGGAAGAAGGCCGAAAAGAACAGCGATGATGTTTGGGTCGCCACCGGTGACTTCGTGGAAGAGATCGTCTGCAAGGGCGACGCGACCTACATCGCCGTGTTCGACGCCACGCCGATCACCTACACCGTGATCTGGGCTGACCGCGCCGAAGGCACCTACACCGCGCTCAAGACGCTCACCGTTGCGGGCGGTACCGATGTGACAAGCGAGAACCCGGCCCTGACCGGCATCACGCTGAAGACGCCCAACCAGAACGGCCACTGGGTCGCGACCGGCTGGGATAAGCAGGAAGAAGCCGCCAACGTGACGAGCGACCTCGTCATCCGTCCGATTCAGGAACAGGTAGCGCACAGTTACACCACGACGACGGCGGCAGTGAGCTGCACCGAGCCGGCGAAGACGATCTACACCTGCGCCTGCGGCTACAGCTACGAGACGACCACCGGCCGCCCGCTCGGACACAACTACTCGATCGAAGTCAGCCGCGTGAACCCGACAGCGGACGCCGACGGCTACAAGATCATGAAGTGCTCTCGCTGCGGCGACCAGACCAACGTCACGCTGCCGCGGATCTTCCTGAAGATCACCGTGAAGGACAACAACCACAACGCGGTCAGCGGCGTTACAGTCAAAGTCTATGACGGCGACACCTACATTGGCAGCGGCGTTTCCGACAGCAATGGCGTTGCGACCATCCTCGTGCCCGAGGCGAAGACCTACCGGATCGTCATCGAAGGCAAGGAAGGCAGCGTCACTGTCAACGAAAACGGCAAGATCACCAACAGCAGCATCCCGACCGTGGACCGCGACAACGGCGGCAACGGCGGCGGCAACAGCGGCTGCGACTGTACCTGCCATAAGAGCGGCTTCTGGCCGATGATCTTCCGGTTCTTCCACAAGATCATCAAGCTGCTCACCGGCGAGTTCCGTTGCTGCCCGGATGCGAACTATTAAGCCGTAAAAAGCAACCCCCAAACCTCCCGCTTCGGCGGGAGGTTTTTTCGCCCCGCGCGGGCGTTTTTCCTTTTTAAATGGTTGTCGTACCCTTGCAACACCGCGTCAACATCTATGACAAATTTGTCAGAAAGCAGAGTCATTCTTCACAAAGCGGGGATGTGTCCATTATTCAAAACGTAGAAAATGAAAAGTAATTAAAAAAAAGATTGCAAACAGACACTTGAAATGATATACTTGGTATAGTTATAGGTGTCTCTATCGGTGAACTCTGCCCTTTTTTCGGAATTCATCCCAAAAATGATGGCCAAATACCGGATATTTTATAGGGAAATCCTATGTTTATCATACACATTTTTCACCTGATTCAAGGAGGAATCACAATGAAACTTGGGAAAAAAGCATTAAGCTGCCTGCTCGCGATCATGATGATCGTGACAAGTGTGTCTGTCTGCTTCAGCTCACTGGCAGCGGGCGATCCTGCGACAACAGCGGCCGCGCTGTTTAACTCGATCTCCACAAACTACGACGATCTCAAGAACGGCACCGATCTGGCGGCGACCGGGGACTATTCCCATGTCCCGGCGCAGGTCAGCGGCAGCAACTGGGAGGTCGCGGTTGACGGCTATCGATCCGGTTGGTATTGGACCGCGAAGTCGTTCTATAACTTTGTGCAGGCGTACTGCGCCTCCCAGAGCTATAGCTACAGCGACGTCGTCACCGACGCTATCAACCTGATGAGCAGCCAGGGTCTGTTCGGCACGCTGACGCAGCAGGAAGTCAGAAACTTCCTGAACTACTTCACGTTCGGCGGCTCGACGGGCAATATCTCGCTGCATATCAAGCCGGGCTACGATATCCTTGCCTGGGATACGATCAACGAGATCGACCCGAGCCGGAGCTACTATGACTCTACGCTGAGCTTTACGCTGACGAGCAACAAGGTGACGGCGGCCGGAACAACGTGGACGGAATCGACCACCACGAATCCGGAGTCGCAGACCACGGTTGCCGCGATCAAGCAGGCGCTGCAGGACTGCGTCCGTTCCGACGCGTTTTTGACGTGGTTCAACCTTGATTTCGACAACATGACCGTCGAAGAGATCATGGCCCTTGTTCAGGGTGACACCTCCTGCGCCAACACGCTGGCCGCGTTTTCGACTGTCGCGAACCTTTCAACGTCGGCGGGCGACGAAGCCCTTTGGGATCACTATGTCGCGCCGACCGTCGGCAAGACCTGGGCGCAGACCAACGAATGGGTCCAGAGCGGCCTCATGGGTGCGATCTACAAGGCGTACGCTGCCGACTATACCCGTCAGCTCAACACCATCATGGCTGAGGACACCTCGGCCTATACCGCCGTGCAGAAGCAGGACTATTACGAAAGATTCGTCGCGATCTGCCTCAATCTTGAAAACCAGGAAGACTATCAGTTCAACAACATCTTTGAACTGATTCTTCCCTATATGGCGGACGGCTACTATAACAAGGGCGCCGAGCAGGGCACGATCTACACGAACCTTTGGGTCGACGCAAACTCGACCGTCGGCGCCGCGCTCGCAACGGCGAAGGTGAACGTCGCGAAGCAGTACGCGACGGAATACGCCGACGCGTTTGTCGCGCTCATCTATGAAGAGCTGCCGACCTATGACGACACGAACGAAGAAGAGATGGAAGCGTGGAACAACCACACGCTCGACAAGAACGAAAACGGTATCCCCGACTATGACGAGGTTCTGGATTTCGTTGCCAGAGCGAACACGATGATCGCGAACATCGATTCCGACGTGCTCGGCTACGGCACATTCGACGACGTCAAGTCTTCCTTCGGTACCTATGAGTATGAGCCGGGCAAGTTTGCGCGTATTACGGAAGACTTCTATAACACCCTCAAAGCGAAGATCAACACCTCGCGCGTCAATGCGACCAGCGCAGGCGCTTATCTGACCAAGGCGCAGATGGACGCTTATATGAAGTCCACGATTCTCCCGGGCCAGACCTACGCGAACCTGCAGACGATCTACAGTGAGTTCTATGATCTCTACAGCCAGGCGCTGGCGCTCAAGAACGCGACCGACGCCGAAAGCCGCGCGCTCTACTCGCTGATCTACGGTAACGGTCTGACCGAGGCGGAAGACTTCGCCTATGCCGACGAGAACTTCGCCGTCTATACCGAATACGATCACCTGATCGCGAAGACGGCGCTGATGCGTCTTTATAACAAGCTCGACATCATTGTCAACCGCTATTACAACGCGGGCGGCAGCGCGGGTGTGAAGTACTATACCTTCGAGGCGATCATCGAAGCCTACAGCAACCTCGAAGTGACCCCGGCGAACCTGTTCAACTGGCTGAGCAATACGGCGCACTACGTCGCCGCTGCCGGCGAG
>JAFYDS010000055.1 GCA_017544665.1 Clostridia bacterium
ACGCAGGACATGGTCCTCGGCTCCTACTATCTGACGCTCGAAAAGCCGGGCGCCCCGGGCGAAGGCAAGGTCTTTGTTGACGTCAACGAAGCGCAGATGGCGTACGACGCCGGTGTGATCGATCTGCACGCCAAAATCAAGATCCGCATGACCAAGACGATCGACGGCGAAGAGAAGTCTCAGCTCGTCGAAACGACGCTCGGCAAGGTGATCTTCAACACGCCGATTCCGCAGGATCTCGGCTTTATCGACCGCAGCGATCCGGAAAATCTGTTCCGGCTCGAAGTCGAGGGTCTGGTCAACAAGAAGATGCTCGGCAAGATCATTGACAAGTGCATCCGCGTGCACGGCACGGCGATCACCGCCCGCGTGCTCGATGAGATCAAAAATCAGGGCTACCGCTACTCCACCAAGAGCGGTATCACCGTCGCCGTTATCGACGCGACGATCCCCGAAGCGAAGAAAGAGATCCTTGACGAAACTGAACGCACCGTCGACGAGATCAACCGCAAGTACAACCGCGGTCTGCTTTCCAACGACGACCGCTCCCGTCAGGTCATCAAGGCGTGGGACGTCTGTACGACCCGCGTGGCGAACGCCCTGACCGGCAGCTTCGATAAGTTCAACCCGATCTACATGATGCTCGACTCCGGCGCCCGCGGTTCCGAAAGCCAGCTGCGTCAGCTTGCCGGTATGCGCGGTCTGATCGCGAATACCGCCGGTAAGACGATCGAGGTTCCCATCCGCGCCAACTACCGCGAAGGTCTGAACGTACAGGAATACTTCATCTCCTCGCGCGGTGCGCGTAAAGGCTTGGCCGATACCGCGCTTCGTACCGCCGACTCGGGTTATCTGACCCGCCGTCTGGTCGATGTTTCGCAGGAAGTTATCATCCGTGAAGAAGACTGCGGCTGCCACGAAGGTCTGGAAGTCTATGACATCATGGACGGCAACCGTGTTCTCGAACCGCTGGTCGAACGTCTGAAGGGCCGCTATCTGCTTGACCCCATCGTGGATGACAAAACCGGCGAACTCATCATGGACAACGACCACATGCTCTCTGAAGCGGACGCCGAAAAGGTCAACGCTCATCTGCAAAAGAAATATGAAGAGGCGATCGAGAGCGGCATGAGCAAGGAAGAAGCCGAAAAGAAGCGTCACACGAAGATCCGCTCGCTGCTGACCTGCAACACCGATCACGGCGCCTGCATCAAGTGCTACGGTTCCAACCTGGCGACCGGCGTGCCTGTCACTGTCGGCGAAGCCGTCGGTATCATCGCGGCGCAGTCCATCGGTGAACCCGGTACCCAGCTGACGATGCGTACCTTCCACACCGGCGGCGTCGCGTCCGGCTCCGATATCACCCAGGGTCTTCCGCGCGTCGAAGAACTCTTCGAAGCGAGAAAGCCCAAGACGCTCGCCATGATCTCCGAGATTGACGGCGTTGTTTCGTTCGAAACGATCAAGAAGAATCCGCATATCGTCGTGTCCAACGATGAGACCGGCGAACGCAAGGAATACTTCCTGACCTTCGGCGCGCGTCCGCGCGTGACAGAAGGACAGGTCGTCAAGAAGGGCGAGACGCTCACCGAAGGTTCCGAAGATCTGCGCGACATCCTCAACGTGATGGGCGTCAGCGCGGTCCACGACCACCTGATCTCGCAGGTGCAGATGACCTACCGTACGCAGGGCGTTGACATCAACGACAAGCACATCGAAGTCATTGCGCGCCAGATGATGCGCAAGGTCAAGGTCGAGGATCCCGGCGACACCGACTTCCTCGAGTGGTCCGTCGTTGAAAAGCGCGACTTTGAAAAGGCGAACGAAGCGATCCGCGCCCGGATCGAAGCCGGCGAAACCGACCTGCGCGAAGCGGTCTGCACGCCGATCCTCATGGGTATCACCAAGGCGTCACTCGCGACCGACTCCTTCCTGTCCGCCGCCTCCTTCCAGGAGACGACCCGCGTTTTGACCGACGCCGCGATCAAGGGCAAGGTCGATCCGCTGCTCGGCCTCAAGGAGAACGTCATCATCGGTAAGCTTCTGCCCTCCGGTACCGGCATGAAGTGCTACGCCGACGTCGAAGTCGTCAACGAAAAAGAAATGAACACCATGGCTGACCAGCTGTTGAAGTGGAGCCAGGGCTAAGGAAAAAAGCCGCCCTCGGGCGGCTATTTCTGTGCACAGAGGAGGTAATCTCATGCGTCTTTATATGAAACAGAAGGTCTTTGCGCTCAAAGACCGGTTCACGATCAAAAACGAAGCGGGCGAGGATGTTTTCACCGTGGAGGGCAAGTTCATTTCCCTCGGCAAAAAACTGCATATCCTTGACCAACATGGCGAGGAAGTCGCCTTTGTCAAGCAGGAACTGCTGACGCTGTTGCCAAAGTTCACTGTGGAGCAGCACGGCGAACCGGTAGCGCAGATTCAAAAGAAGCTCACCTTCCTGAAACCGAAGTACATCGTGACCGGTCTCGACTGGACGATCGAAGGCGATGTGTTCTCCCATGACTACACCGTCTTTTCCGGTGAGCAGGCGATCGTCTCCATCCATAAAAAGTGGATGGCATGGGGCGATACCTATGAGCTGGACCTCTCAGAAAGCGCGGACGTTCCGCTGACCGTCGCCGTCGTGTTGGCGATCGACGCCGTGATGGACGCCGCTGCTGCCGCCGCGGCAAGCAGCAGTTCGACCAACTGAACAAACGAAAAAGACGCAGCCGTCCGCTGCGTCTTTTCTTTTGGTTTATATTCTGCCTGTTGATCCGAAACCGCCCGCTCCGCGCTCTGTGTCGGAAAGCGCGTAGGCTTCCTCGAACGAAGCCGCGAGATAGGGGACGATCACTAGCTGCGCGATCCGCTCACCCGGCTCAATCGTACGGGGCGCGACGCCGTGGTTGTGCAGCGTGACGAGAATTTCGCCGCGGTAGTCGCTGTCGATGACGCCCACTTTGTTGGCGGGGGCTAAGTCTCGCTTGCTTGCCACGGACGAGCGCGCAAACACAAGTCCCACATAGCCCTGCGGGATTTCGACGCTGATGCCCGTCGGGACGAATTTCGTTTCCTGCGGCGCGAACGTCAGCGGCGCGTCGATGCACGCGGAAAGGTCCGCGCCCGCCGCGTCAAGGGAACCGCGCTTCGGGAGGATGGCACCGTCACGCAGTCGTTTGACCAATACTTTCATTTCCATTGCCAATCCCTCTTAAAGCAGCTGTACGCCGTGCGCGGCGCAGTATTCCAGCGTTTCGTCGTCCCAGTAGGAGGACTGAACTTCGCCGATGTGTGCCTTACGCAAAAAGAACATGCACATCCGGCTCTGACCGATGCCGCCTCCGATCGTGTAGGGCAGCTTGCCTTCGAGCAGCGCCTTGTGGAACGGGTACTGCAGCCGGTCTTCGCAGCCGGCGATCTTCAGCTGCCGCAGCAGCGCTTCCTCATCGACGCGGATACCCATCGAGGACAGCTCCAATGCGATATCGAGCACCGGGTAATACACGATGATATCGCCGTTGAGGTCCCAGTCGTCATAGTCCGGGGCGCGGCCGTCATGCGGCTTGCCGTCTTTGAGCGCGCCGCCGATCCCCATCAGGAAGATCGCGCCGTATTCCTTCGCCGCTGCCTTTTCGCGGTCCTTCCGGGAAAGGGCGGGCCAGCGTTCCTCGAGCTCCGCGGCGGTGAGAAACGTGATCTTTTCAGGCAGCAGGCTGCCGATGAAGTTGTATTCCTTGGTAATATAGTATTCCGTGTGGCGCAGCGCGGCGTAGATCAGCTTGACCGTTTTCTTGAGCGTATGCTCGGTGCGTGCCTCTTTCGAGATGATCTTTTCCCAGTCCCACTGATCGACGAAGATCGAGTGGATGTTGTCGGTATCTTCATCCCGGCGAATGGCGTTCATGTCGGTATAAAGCCCCTCGTTCTCCGAAAAGCCGTACATCGCGAGCGCGTAACGCTTCCATTTGGCGAGGGAGTGGACGATCTCGAACTGTTCGCCGCTGAATACGTCGAAGCCGACCGGACGCTCCACACCGTTCAGGTTGTCGTTCATGCCGGACTTCACGTTGAGGAACAACGGCGCGGAAACGCGGGTCAGATTCAGCTCGATCGACAGATCGCGCTCAAAGAAATCCTTGACCTTCTTGATCGCCTGTTCCGTTTCGCGCAGCGACAGATGAGAGGTATAACCCTCCGGGATGGTACAATGTGACATCACGCACACCTCTTCTTTTCGAAAATTTCAATATATTATAACAGGAAAGGGGAGGGCTGTCAATCGTTTTGTTGTGCTGTGCATAAAAAATGAAATATGCAGCCGATTATGCAAAAATCATTGTAAGACGAAAAAAACATCGTAAAAAAATTGTGTCTTTATTCAAAAAACACTTGACAAACAGGGGAGAGTCGTGTATAATTCACGCAACAAATGCAAAAACAACGAATATTTATGCAAATATTCAAGCAAGAAAGGAAGCAAAACCCATGAAAAAACTGATTGCACTTGTACTCGCATGTCTGCTCGTCGTCAGCCTCTTCGCTGCCTGCGGCAACAAAACCACCGAAGACACTTCTCTGCAGGCTGTCCTTGACAAGGGCGAGCTCGTGATCGGCACCAGCCCGGATTTCCCGCCGTTTGAAAACCTCAATGACGACGGCTCCATCACCGGCATCGAGATCGACATTCTCACGAAGATCTGCGAAAAGCTCGGCGTGACGCTGATGATCGAACAGTATGACTTCGACGCGATCCTGACCGGCCTTGACGCGGGCAAATATGACCTCGCCGTTTCCGGTATCACCGCCACGGAAGAACGCAAAGAAAACGCCCTGTTCACCGATGCGTACTGCCTGTCCGCGATTTCTCTTGTCGTTCCGGAAGGCAGCGCAATTCAGGGTAAGGACGACATCGCCGACAAGACGATTTCCTGCCAGACCGGCACGACTGCTGAACTGTACTGCAACAACAACGGTCTCAAGAACAACGCGTTCCAGGCCAACGCCGACGCGCAGATGGCGCTGACGACCGGCAAGGTCGACGTCTGGGCGATCGATAAGCTCACCGCGGTCGATATGGTCGCCGCTTACAACGACGAGCATGACGACAAGCTGGTCGTGCTTGACGAGCCTTTGACCTATGAGCCCTATGCCTTCGCTTCCAAGCTCGGCAATGACGCGCTGATCGAAGCGATCAACGCTGCGCTCGCTGAACTGATTGCTGACGGTACCGTGAAGGCTCTGTTCGAATCCTACGATGCCGAATATGTCGATCCCTCTGTGGATCCCACGGTTTGAGCCTGCCATCCATAGATAGATAGCGATCTGTTGTTTCGCTGCATCGGTCGTCGGTGCAGCGAACTTTCATATAGGGAGGGAAGTCTATGACTTTCTTTGAAAAGTTCCATACGATTTTTATTGAAAAAGGCTACTATACGCTGATGCTCGAAGGCTTCAAGAGCACGATCATCATCACGCTCGGCGCGCTCGCCATCGGTTTGGTGATCGGCACGATCATCGCCGTGATCAAATACTTCGGCGACGACAACAAAGCGATGCGTCCGCTGGTCTGGCTGTGTGATCTTTATACGACCGTGGTACGCGGTATTCCCGTGGTCGTGCTTCTGCTGATCTTCTTCTTTGTCATTTTTGCGAGCAGCAGCAACGGTGTTGCCATCGCGACGCTGACGTTCGGCATCAATTCCGGCGCCTATATGGCGGAGCTTGTGCGTTCGGGTCTGAATGCGGTCAATATCGGCCAGATGGAAGCCGGACGCAGTCTCGGCCTTTCCAAGCTGCAGACCATGCGCAAGATCATTCTGCCGCAGGCGATCCGTTACATTCTGCCCGCCATCTTCAACGAACTGATCGCACTGCTGAAGGAAACGTCCGTCGCCGGTTATGTGGCGGTGATTGACCTGACCCGCGCAGGTACGCTTGTGCGCAACAACACCTATAACGCCGTGGTGCCGCTGACACTGGTCGCCGTGGTCTATCTCGTGCTGGTCATCTTGCTGACCCGGCTTTTGAAACTGCTGGAAAGGAGGCTGTCGAACAATGATAAACGTCGTAAATCTTGAAAAACACTTCGGCGGTGAAAACGTCCTCAACGGGATCAACACCGAAATCAGCAAGGGCGACGTCGACTGTGTGATCGGCCCCTCCGGCTCCGGCAAAAGCACTTTTCTGCGGTGTCTCAATATGCTCGAAAAGCCGACCGGCGGCAAGATCATCTTTGAAGGTGACGATCTGACTGACAAACATATCGACCTCAACGCCCACCGCCAGAAGATGGGCATGGTCTTTCAGCAGTTCAACCTCTTCCCGCACATGTCGATTATGGAAAACCT
>JAFYDS010000056.1 GCA_017544665.1 Clostridia bacterium
AGAGCTTGCCGACGTGGAATTCAAGGATGTCCGCGGTATGGCAGGCGTCAAGGAAGCCACCTATGACCTTGCCGGCCTCACCGTGAAGGTCGCCGTCGCCAGCGGCACAAAGAACGCGAAGATCCTGATGGATAAGGTCCGTGCCGGCACCGCCGACTACACCTTCATCGAGATCATGTGCTGCCCGGGCGGCTGCATCAACGGCGGCGGTCAGCCGACCCAGCCGGCGTCCGTCCGCAACTTCACCGATCTCAAGGCCCTGCGTGCGAAGGCGCTCTATGAAAACGACAAGACCCGCCCGCACCGCAAGAGCCACGAGAGCGAGGACATCAAGCAGGTTTACAGCGAGTTCCTCGGCGAACCGAACAGCCACAAGGCGCACGAGCTGCTCCACACCAGCTACGTCGCCCGCCCGATGTTCAAGAAATAAGCAAAAAAGAAGCGCCCAAGGGCGGTTCTTTTTTGCAGAGGTCAGTGGTTAGTGGCTAGTAAAAAAGCGCCCCGCGGGGCGCTTTTTGCTGTTGATTGTTGACTGACGACTGTCGACTTATACCATTCTGACACGGATCACACCGCCGATCGCTTTCACTTTATTCAGCGTCTCTTCGGGCGGGATGTTCGCAAGGTCGAGCAGGGTGTAAGCGTAGTCTCCCTTGGAGCGGTTCGTCTGGCTTTCAATGTTGTTGCCGAGAAACGCGCCGCTGATCAGAGAGAGGATACCCGGAATGTTGCGGTGCAAAACGCAGACGCGCGCCTGGCCGCTCTTAGGCATCGAGACGTCGGGGTAGTTGACCGAATGCTTGATGTTGCCGTTGCGCAGATAGTCGCGCAGCTCCTTCGCCGCCATGACCGCGCAGTTCTCTTCGCTCTCCGGCGTGGAAGCGCCGAGGTGGGGGATCGCGATCACGTTTTCGACATCGAGCATCTCGTCGTCCGGGAAGTCGACCACATAGGCGGCGACTTTGCCGGCGGCAAGCGCGGCTTTCATATCGTCGTTGTGGACGAGACCGCCGCGGGCGAAGTTCATGATTCGCACGCCGTCCTTCATCAGCGCGAGCGTGTCGGCGTTGATCATATCCTTCGTCGCCGGCAGCAGCGGCAGATGCAGCGTGATATAGTCGCACTTTTCATAGATCTGGTTGATCTTGCTGACGTAGTGAATCGTCGGGGAAAGCTTCAGCGCGCCGTCGACGGACAAATACGGGTCGTAGCCGTAAACGTCCATCTCAAGCTTTTCGGCGGCGTTCGCGACGAGTGCGCCGATCGCGCCGAGACCGATGACGCCGAGCTTTTTGCCCTTGATCTCGCCGCCGGCAAAGGAACTCTTGCCTTTTTCGACGAGCTTGCCGACCTTTTCCCCCTCGCCCTTGAGCGTCTTCGCCCATTCGATGGCGGGGATCACTTTCCGCGAGGAGATCAGCAGACCCGCGATCACGAGTTCCTTGACCGCGTTGGCGTTGGCACCCGGGGTGTTGAAAACGGCAATGCCGCGTTCGCTGCACTTGTCGAGCGGGATATTGTTGACGCCCGCACCGGCGCGCGCAATCGCGAGCAGGCTCTCCGGCAGCTCCATTTCATGCATGGAGGCGGAGCGGACGATGATGCCGTCGGGGTTTTCCACGTCGGGGCCCACGGTGAAGTTTTCCGGCTCCAGCCGTTCAAGACCGTGCGCGGAGATCTTGTTGAGCGTTAATACCTTTTGCATATCGATCAATCCTTTGTATGTTTTTCTTCAAAATCACGCATGAAAGCGACCAGCTTTTCGACGCCTTCGACGGGCATCGCGTTGTAGATCGACGCGCGCATGCCGCCGACGGAGCGGTGACCCTTGAGGTTGACGAAGCCCGCCTGTTCGGCTTCCTTGACAAACAGGGCGTTCAGTTCGTCGTCGTCCGTCACGAACGGGACGTTCATCAGCGAGCGGTCCTCTTTGACGACTGTGCCGCGGAAGAGCTTCGAGTTATCGAGGAAGTCGTAGAGCATGCCGGCTTTCTTTTCGTTGATCGCCTTCATGTTCTCGAGACCGCCGATATCGTTCTTGATCCATTCAAGCACGAGCTTCGCGATATAGATTGTGTAGCAGGGCGGGGTGTTGAACATCGAGCCGTTGTCGGCGTGAATCTGATAGTTGAACATCGTCGGGCAGATGTCGCGCGCTTGACCGATCAGATCGTCGCGGACGATCACGACGGTAAGACCCGCGGGCGCCATATTTTTCTGCGCGCCGGCATAGAGCAGACCAAACTTGCTGACGTCGATCGGCTCCGAGAGGATGCACGAAGAGATGTCCGCCACAAGGGGCACATCGCCGGTCTCGGGCAGGGTGTGGTACTTCGTGCCGTAGATTGTGTTGTTCATGCAGATATAGAAGTAATCCGCGTCCTTTGTGAACGTCGCCGGGTCAAGCTTCGGGATATACGAGAAGGTCTTGTCCGCCGAGGAGGCGACCACGTGCGCGTCGCCGTAGCGCGCAGCTTCCTTATACGCCTTGTTGGCCCACTGACCGGTGATCACATAATCGGCCTTGCCGCTTCCGTTCATCAGATTCAGCGGGATCGCCGCGAACTGCGACGAGGCGCCACCCTGTAAAAAGAGCACCTTGTAATTGTCGGGAATATTCATCACTTCGCGCAGCAGGGCTTCCGCTTCCTTGATGATCGCGTCATAGGTCTTGGACCGGTGGCTCATTTCCATAACGGACTGACCGCTGCCTTTGTAATCGAGCATTTCGTCCGCAGCGGTACGCAGCACCTTTTCGGGCAGCATGGACGGACCGGCGGAAAAGTTGTAAACTCTTGCCATAAGGTTACCTCCGAATTCGGCTGAACAAGGGCTGTTACAGCCGAAAAGATTTCTATTTTTATACATTTTGATTATTTTACAACGGAGGACCCCAAAAGTCAACCAACGATTTTGACGAATTCCACAATAGAATTGCGTCTTTTTTTATGCTATTATTTGAAACGGTTTTCCGTTGTGGACGGCTGTTTCGCGACAAAAGAAAAAACCGCCTTTGGAAAGTCCCATAGGCGGTTAGATTATTGCTGTCAGCACTCGTTCACCAATTCCCAGAACGGGCGGAACGCGCTCGGCAGGGCATAGTCCGTTTCGAGCTGTTCGCGCGTCACCCAGAGAAAGTCGTCCGGCATCCTGCGGCAGGGGATCAGATACCCCGTCATGTGCCACTCCACATGGGTGAAAATGTGGGCGTAGCCGCTTTGCAGCAGCAGGTCGGTCGGCGCGGCGCCAAGGTCGGCGGCAAGCGTCAGCGCCTGCTGCGCCGCCTTGTCGGGGTCGCTTTGATGTATCATGGAGACGTCGACGTTCGGGAACTCCCACAGCGACGCGAGCAGCCCCGTTTTCTTCCGCTTGCGGATCGCGAAGCGGTCGCCGCACTGCAAGAGCAGCACGGTCTTGTAAACGATTTTGCGCGCCTTTTTCGGGTCGCGGACGGGGAACTGCGCCCAGGTGTCGTGCTGCTTTGCAAGGCAGTTGTCTTTCAGCGGGCAGTCGGGGCAAAGCGGCGTCCCGTTCGGCAGACACATGCACGCGCCGAGTTCCATCAGCGCCTGCGTCAGCGTACCGCAGAGACCGGGCTGATACAGCGGGCGAAGAGAAGCGGCAACGGCGTCTTTCGTCTGCTGCTTGTCGATGTTCGCGCCGTCCTCGAGATAGCGGGCATATACCCGCAGCACGTTGCCGTCAACAGCGGGCGTTGGCAGATCGAAGCAGATCGACCCGATCGCGCCGGCAGTGTAGGGGCCGATCCCGGGCAGGGCGCGGATCGCGTCGAAGGTGTCCGGAAACACACCGCCGTGTTCTGCCATGACGACCTGCGCCGCCTTTTGAAGATTGCGGGCGCGGTTGTAGTAGCCGAGCCCTTCCCAAAGCTTGAGCAGCGTCTCTTCGTCGGCGTTCGCCAGCGCCTCGACCGTCGGCAACGCGCAAAGAAAGCGGTCGTAATAGCCGATCACGGCTTCGACCCGCGTCTGCTGGAGCATGATCTCCGACAGCCAGACGTGGTAGGGGTCTTTGTCCTGCCGCCAGGGGAGATCGCGCTTGTTTTTCTCATACCACGGCAGCAGCAGCGCCGGCAGCCGTTCGAGCGCGGTCATGCGGCAGTCTCCTGCGTTTCGGGCAAGAACGGAAAGCGGATGAAGCGGCGGAACACGAACCAGAGCGCGGCGCAGATCACAAGATACGCCGCGACGGCAAGGCAGGTGTAGAGCGGCGTGCTGCGCAGCAGACCGTCTTTCAGATGGTTGACGGCGTAAAGATATGGTACGCACGTCGCGCCGACGACACAGACCGCCTGTCCGATTTTGATTTTCCAGTCGGAAAAG
This sequence comes from Clostridia bacterium, assembly GCA_017544665.1. GTDB lineage: Bacteria > Bacillota > Clostridia > Oscillospirales > Acutalibacteraceae > UBA6857. The sequence goes on from JAFYDS010000056.1 coordinate 4,344, forward strand.
TCGCTTCTGACACCGATCGCGAACGGCGCAAACGAGCGGAACCACAGCGCGAGCGGCAACAGCAGCGCATAGCAAACAACGGTCGCGCAGGCAAGATACAGCGCCGTTTCCTTCTGTTCGGGGAACGCCGCCTCCATGCAAAGCAGCATCGGCTTGTGCAGACCCATGAACAGCAGCGTATTCTGTCCGGCGAAGTTCAGCCACGAGATCTTCGGCAGCTTCATCACAGGCAGTGCAAACGCGATACTGGTGCTCAGCGCCGTGAGCAGCGCCATGATGTAATCCTTGCCGTAATGGTTACCGTGGATGCTTGTCCGTCCGTTCAGATACCAGATGAGGACGCCGAAGGCAAGCAAAACGACCGCCCAAAGGCAGGTCCACGGCAGGGAGAGCGCTTTGATCTTCTCTTCATTGGCGCGATAGAACCGTCCGAGCGCTTCGCCGCAAAGGATCATGCACATGACGGCGGGCACGACGTTGATATGCCACGGCAGACGGATATACTCCGTGCAAAGGCTAATTGGCGGCAGCGCAAACGTCACCGCAAAGACAAAGGGACGGCTGCCTTTTGTCAGCTTGATGATGCAATAGAGCAGCACTTCGGCTGAAAACAGCACCAAAACGAAATACAGCGGGTTCGACGGTGCGTCCGCCAGCCGGCTGTGACTGTAGACGATACCGCGCATATACAGCGCCGCCGGCGTTTCGACGCCGTCGAGCACGGTCTTTTGCACAAAGCGCAGACACATCGAAAGCAACTGGAGCCAGACATAGGGCACCAGCAGCCGCAGCGTCAGCTTTTTCAAAAAGTCGAACGGTTTAGTCTGCGCCAGCTTTTCAATATGGAAGTTCAGCCCGGTCAAAAAGAAGAAGATGGGCATATGGAACGAATAGATCCATGATTTCAGCGTTTTTTCAACGCCGGCGTGCCCGAGGATCACGAAGAAAAACGCGAAGCCCTTGAGCTGGTCGATCCAGACAATACGCTCCTTTTTCAGCGGCGATTCCGGCTGTGTAGCAGAATGGGACATGGCTTCTCCTTAAATCATTTCTTCGGGATGGAACACTTCGTCAAACCGTTCCGCGCTCAAAAAGCCGAGCGCGACGCAGGCTTCTTTCAGCGAGATGTTCTCCTGAAAGGCTTTCTTTGCGGTCTTTGCTGCGTTTTCATAGCCGATATACGGGTTCAGCGCCGTGACGAGCATCAGCGAGCGGTGCAGGTTTTCGTGCATCTTCTCCTTGTCCGCTTTGATCCCGCAGACGCAGTTGACGCGGAAGGAGCGCAGCGCGTCACTCAGCAGCCGCGCGGACTGCAGGAAGTTGTAGGCGATCACGGGCATGAAGACGTTCAGCTCAAAGTTGCCCTGCGATGCGCAAAGACCGACCGTCGTGTCGTTGCCGATCACTTGTGCGGCGACCATCGTCACCGCTTCGCACTGGGTCGGGTTGACCTTGCCGGGCATAATGGACGAGCCGGGTTCATTTTCGGGGATGCGGATCTCACCGAAACCGCAGCGCGGGCCGGACGCGAGAAAACGCACGTCGTTCGCGATCTTCCAAAGATTCGCCGCGAGCGCCTTGAGCGCTCCGTGGGCGAAGACGAGCGCGTCCTTGCTTGTCAGCGCGTGGAACTTGTTTTCTTCGCTGATAAAGTCTTTCCCCGTCAGCGCGCTGATCTGCTTCGCCGCTTCTGCGGCGAAGCCAGGCGGGCAGTTGAGCCCCGTGCCGACGGCGGTGCCGCCGAGGGCGAGACGCCTGAGGTAGGGGAGGGACGACAGCAGCATTTCGCGCGGCGTCTCCAATAGTCCGCGCCAGCCGGAAATCTCCTGCGAAAACGCGATCGGCGTCGCGTCCTGGAGGTGGGTGCGCCCGCTTTTGACGACGCCTTCATTCGCTTTTTCCAACTGTTTAAGTGTGTCGATCATCGCGTCGATCTCCGGCAGCAGCCGGTCTTCGATCGCGCAGACCGCCGCGATATGCATGGCGGTCGGGTAGGTGTCGTTGGAGCTTTGCGACATATTGACGTCGTCGTTCGGGTGCAGCAGCGGTTTGCCCGCAATGGCGTTGCCGCGGTTGGCGATCACCTCGTTGGCGTTCATGTTGCTCTGGGTGCCGCTGCCGGTCTGCCAGACGACGAGCGGGAACTGACAAAGCAGCGTCCCGTCGATCACTTCGTCCGCCGCACGGCAGATTGCGTCGCATTTTTCCGCGGTCATCTTCTCCGGGCGGCAGACCTTGTTGGCGAGCGCCGCGCCTTTTTTGAGCATGCCGAACGCGCGGATGATCTCTTCGGGCATCTTCTCGACGCCGATTTTGAAATTCTCGAAGCTTCTCTGGGTCTGCGCGCCCCAAAGGGCGTCGGCGGGAACCTTCATTTCACCCATGGAATCGTGTTCGATGCGGTAGTCACTCATATTCTCACACTCCGTATTGCTGTAATTGGTGCACGACACGCACCACGTCGTCGTTCAGCGCGATATCGGCGTCGCGGTCGAACGCCGTTTCGCTCTTGTTGATGAGGGCGAGACAGTCGCCCGAAAAATACCTGAGGTACGACGCCGCCGGGTAGACCACGAGCGACGTGCCGACCACTACCATGACGTCCGCCTTGCGAATCGCGTTGACCGCGCCGTAGACCACTTCTTCGTTCAGCGGTTCCTCATAGAGCACGACATCCGGCTTGATCACCCCGCCGCATTTGTCGCAGCGCGGCACGCCGTCCGTTTTCAGCAGGTCGTCGAGCGAAAAGAACTTGCCGCAGCTCTGGCAGTAGTTGCGGTGGACGCTGCCGTGCAGCTCAAAGACGTTCGTGCTGCCCGCCGCCTGATGGAGCCCGTCGATGTTCTGCGTCACGACCGAAACGGTGCGTTCCGGCGTTTCGAGCGACGCGAAAAAGCGGTGGGCGTCGTTCGGCTTCGCGTCGGGGAAGAGCATGACGGACTTGTAGAAATCCAAGAACATTTCGCTGTGCCCCACAAAGAAGCTGTGCGAGATCATCTGTTCCGGCGCGTAGGGGTACTTCGTTTTGGTGTTGTAAAGTCCGTTGGCGGAGCGGAAATCGGGGATGCCGCTCGGGACGCTGATTCCTGCGCCGGTAAAGACGCAAAGGCGTTTGCTGTTTTTGAGCACCTGCGCCAGTCGTTCCATCTGATCCATCGTATCATCTCCTGTCATAATAATTTATTATACCATACTCTTTTCGGTTTGTAAACGAAAACGAAGACAATCCTTTGCGGACGTCTTCGTTTTCTGTGCTTTTCAGTTTGTTATCCGAGACTGTTGATGCGCGACAGGTGCTCCAAATAGAGGCCTTTCACATCGTTAGTCTTGAACAACCCGCCCTGCAGCGACATGTGGTCGCCCTGATAGACCGGCAGGATGTTCCAAACGCCCTTGGGCACGTTTGCCGGGTCAAAGTTCTGCTGCGGCGCGCCGAACGGGGCCTTGGCCGAGATCGTGTTGACCAGACCGTCGTTTTCCTGCCAGCTTTCGTCAATGACGTAGCCGCCCTTTGTCACGCCGGTGAATTTGCCCAGCAGGCGCGAAGAGGAGCGGAACAGGATCTCCATCTTGCTGTTGATCGGCGTCCAGGTGCCGTCGGGCTGCTGCTCGGTGCAGGAGCAGGCAATCGAGAAATAGTAGGTCTGCGGCAAGGTCAGGATCGTTTCGTTGAGCGCCAGCGCGTTGTCGATATACATATCGTAATCGGCATAGTCCTCAAGAATGCGGTCGTTCGTTTTCTGGCCGTTGGCCCGGCTCATCATGTCGGTCAGTCCGCGTTCGATCGGATTCGTTTTTTGCTGCTCTTCGGCCACCAGCTCAGGCGCGTCTTCGTCCGAATAGGCGGTGGTGCCGTTGTGCGGCGCGGCCAAAGACGTCAGCGAATAAATCCAACTGCCCTTGCCGCCCTTGAAGTAATCCGAAAGCTCCGCGGCGGGCGTTGCGGCCTGCTCTTCTGCGCTGCCGACCGCCATGATCGACGCGAACAGGCGTACTGTGGCGCCGCCGAAGGAATGGCCGAGGAGGTTGATTTTATCGGTCTCGCTGAAGCTTTTCACCAGCGCGCGGCCGGTGTAATCTTCGCCGAAGCGGTCGTGGCCGCAGCGTTCGCTGTGGGCCTTGCCGTAATCGACGCGGGTGCCGGCCAGCTCGGCATACAGCTCGCACGCGCGGTCCCAGGCGCTGCCGCGGGGACTGACTGAGGCGCACACGGCGTGAAAGCCTTTGTCGTTCAGATATTTCATCAGATCGCCGCCGAACATACCCCAGTAGGGCATCAGCTTATAGACGAAGTCGTAGCTGCCCCAGCCGGACAGGCCGTGGACGAACACATAGGAGTAGTTGGTCTTCCATTCACTCTGGTCCGCCTGGAACCACGCTGTGGATGCGCCGAAGAGGTTGGAAACAGCCAGCACGATGGCGATGAGCTTGAAGCAGAGGTTGTGAAAAATCGCTTTCATAATCTGTCATCTCCTTTTATTTAATGGTATCATAAATGGAAAAGGCGGTCAATTCTTTGGCGAAAAAAGAATCAAATTTAATCAATACCCGTTTTGAAAATAATTTTCAGAACCCTATTGACAGTCAAGCGAACTTGTGATATAATCATAGCAACGCAAACGAAAGGAGCTGTGCGTGATGAAAGAGAGAGTATTTACCGCAAGAAAGAGAAACGGGCTGATCGTCGTTGCCGTGGCGCTGCTGCTGGTACTGATCCTGTTGGGCGGCATGTTCACGATCGTGGACGCCGGCCACACGGGCGTGTTCGTCACGCTCGGCAAAGTCAAGGAGGGCGTGCTGCAGGAAGGCATCCATATGAAGGTCCCGTTCATTCAGCAGGTCGTCAAGATCGACAACCGGATCCGCAAGCTGGAGGTCAACACCGAAGCGTTCTCGAAGGACCTGCAGAGCGTCAACACCGTCCTCGCGATCAACTACCGCGTGGACACTGCCAAGAGCTATTCGATCTATAAGAATATCGGCGCCGATTACGAAACGGTGCTCGTGACCCCGGCGGTCAACGAGGTGCTCAAGGCGATCACCGCCACCTACACGGCGGAGGAGAGCGTCACCAACCGCAGCCTGATCTCGGACGGCCTTGTCAGCGGGCTCAACGAAAAGCTCAACGACATCGGTCTGTATGTGACGGACGTCAACATCATCGACTTCGACTTCTCCGAGGCGTTCATCGCCGCGATCGAAGAAAAGCAGGTCGCGCAGCAGAAGCTGCTGAAAGCCGAGACCGAAAAGCAGACCGCGATCACAAACGCGAAAGCCGACGCCGAGGCGATGAAGATCCGCGCCGAAGGCGAGGCAGAAGCCAACCGCAAGATCAGCGCGTCGCTGACCGACAAGGTGATCGAAAACAAGAAGATCGAGAAATGGGACGGCGTCCTGCCCAAGGTCAGCGGCAGCGCCGGCACCCTGGTCAACTTCAGCGACCTCACGGGTGAAAGCGGGAAATAAGCTGTTAACAGTTCGCTGTTAGCAGTCAGCGCATAGCGGGACGCGGGAAAGGTTCAGACATACCAAACCCGTTTCCCGCACAGAAAAAGGGTACGACAGCGTAAAAAAGCAGCGTGCGGCGGCGAAAAGGTACCGCTAAGAAAGCGCGCGGCTTTTCCGCAAAGGAAAGGGGAGACAGACGATGGCAAAACTGGAACGTATGGTGCAAGGCGGCTTCGACACGGTGCTCGAGCGGCTGACAAAAGGCATTCTCCAGGGCAGCGTTTCCGCGTCGCTGGAAGATCAGGCGGACTATATGTTTGCCGACGGCCGCGTGGCGGTGCGCGTTTTTGAACGCTACAGCTATCTCGGCGGCAACCGGCTGACGATGACGCTGATCGTTACCGAACACGGCGGACAGACGCAGGTGACGGCGATCACCTCCGGCGGCAGCCAGGCGCTGTTTTATAAAATCAACACATTTGGCGAAGAAGCCTTTTTGAACAAACTCGAAGCGCTATTGTAAGAGGAGGCATGGACATGGCAAACAAGGAAAAGAGATTCATCGAACTTCACAAAGAGGGCAGCGAGCTGTCCGTGGCAAAGATCATCCTGCTCGATCAGCAGACCGGCGTGCAGTACCTGTTCATCAAAAGCGGCTACGGCGCCGGACTCACTCCGCTGCTGGACCGCGACGGCAAGCCGCTGATCGCTTCCACCTGGGACGCGGATTAAGAATCAGTGATTGCCTTCGATAAAGACAGTGAACTATCCATAAAAAGAAGCCGCCCGGAGCGTCAGCTCCGGGCGGTCGGTTTGTTTCCTGTTTATGCCTTCTTTTCAGATGCAAGGAACTTGTAGCAAAGCGCCGCAAGGACGCCGCCGACCAGCGGACCGACGATGAAGACCCACAGGCAGGACATTGCCGTGGCGTCGCCGCCGATCAGGCGAAGAAGCGCCGGACCGAAGGAGCGCGCCGGGTTCACAGACGTGCCGGTGAAGTGGATGCCGAGAATGTGGACGAGGGTCAGCGAAAGACCGATCACAACGCCCGCGACGGCGCCGTTTTCGATCTTGCTTGTTACGCCGAGGATCGCGATCACGAAGATGAACGTGAGCACGATTTCGATCAGCAGGGAAGCGAGGATCTTGCCGTCATACAGGCCGTTGGTGCCAAGACCGCTGTCCGGACCGAGCAGACCGCGCAAAGCGAGGGCGCCGAGGGTCGCGCCGGCGAACTGGGCAACGATATAGCCGAAGAAGTCGCCGATGCTCATTTTGCCGCTGACCAGCATCGCGATCGAAACCGCCGGGTTAATGTGGCAGCCGGAGATGTTGCCGATGGAATAAGCCATCGCGACGATGACCAGACCGAAGGCCGCGGCCGTCAGGAAATAGGCGGCGTTGGGTTCCGCGGAGCAGCCGAGCGCGGCTGCGGTACCGCATGCGACGAAGACCAGCACAAACGTGCCGATGCATTCCGCAAGATACTTTTTGAATGCTTGCATAAGTGTTTCCTCCTAAAAGTGAAAATCTATTGCAAAGCGCCGTGGCGCTCTGTAACCGTGGTAGTGTTTTACTTGCCGAGCATCAGCATGCCCTGGGTGATCAAAAACTCCGCAAGGATGTAGGTGAGCATGATCGTGAAGTGCGCCTTGAAGACGATCTTCTTTTCATAATACTTGTTGAGATACAGCGCGCTGTCGGACACATAGAACAGCGCCGCGCCCACATAGGCCAGCGCCGACCCCGCGCAGGGGTTGCAAAGCAGCTGCATCAGCGCAAAGACGTTCATCGTCGCGTTGGCGATCAGGTACAAAAACAGCGGAACCCACGTCGGCTTCGGCGCCTTCTTGCGCATCATCCAGAGGATGACCGCCGTCACGATGACATAGACTACCGCGACCGGGATCACGATCGCCCAGTTGACCGCCGCGAAATCCACCTGTCCGGCATACAGCAGCACAAAGCAGACGTGCGCCGCGAGGAAGCTGATGCCGCCGGAGATGAACCAGGCGTTGCCCTTGCCGATTAAGAGCACGTCGCCGAGCCAGCTCGTGATCAGCGCCGCGATCAGCAGCGGGGTGTAGGCGTCGGTTTTGACAAGATAGTAGCCAAGGATGCACAGCAGCAGCGCCCATTTGGTGAACGGGCGTTTTTTGTGGTCGTTGATCCACGAATGATAGAGGTGGATCACCGAAAAGACGATCAGCAGACCGAGAAATACATATTCCATATTTACCGCTCCTTTCAAAAAAAGTGTAGCACAATTTTGGCGGGTTGTCAATAACTATCCGGCAGGCAGCATCGTTCCAAAATGAAAAAAAGACCGGCAGGACCGGTCTTTTTTTCTCAGATGCGGTGTCCGTCCGTGATGCGGATCTTGCCGACCACGGGGGCCTTGATCTCACCCGTGAACGTGTCCTCTTCAAAGGTGAACGCGCCGGTCAGTTTGCGACCGGGGAGGACGGAGATCTTTCCTTCGCCGGAAATGGTCTTGCCGTCCGGTTCTTCCACGAGATTCATGAATTCGATTTTCGCGGTCTTCAGTGCGCCGGGCAGAGCGACGTCGATCTTGTAATCGCCGTTTTCGTCTTCGCCGATCGTGAACTTCACTTCGCCGCGCGCGATGCGCACGCTGATTTTGCCGGCCCAGGAGCCGATACCAATTTTCGCCATAGTTGTTACCTCCGTTTACGCTTTGTGTTGTTGACCGATCGCAATGCCCTTGTCGAGCGCCGCCAGATTGAGCGCCAGCACTTCGGGGGCCTTGCTTTTGAATTTTTCTTCGAGCGACTGCGCGAACGCTTCTTTCGAAACGATGTCGGTCGCGCCGATCAGAATGCCGAGGAGAATGATATTTGCCGCCTTCGCGTTGCCGAGTTCGAGCGCGAGGTCGTCGACCGCCGCGGCGATCACTGTGACGTCGTCGCGGTTGACTTCGTCTGTGACGAGGCTCGCGTTCGTCAGCAGGATGCCGCCCGGTTTGAGATCCTCTTCAAAACGGCGGAACGCGAGATTGTTCATCGCGATCAGATTGTCACAGCGGCGCGGCAGGGGGGAGATGATCGGTTCGTCAGAGATCACGACGGTGCACTTCGCGCTGCCGCCGCGCTGCTGCGGACCGTATTCGGGCAGATAGGTCGCGTGCTTGCCCATACGCATTGCCGTCTGGGCGAGCGTGATGCCGGCAGACATAATGCCCTGACCGCCGGAGCCGGAAAATACAAAGGATGTTTTCATCGCAGACCCTCCCTTACTCTGTCTTGTCTTTGTACACGCCCGGCTTGAAGTACGGGATCGTGTTCATATTCATGTAATCGAGTGTCTGCAGCGGCGTCATGTGCCAGTTGGTCGGACAGTTCGTCAGCAGCTCCACGAACGTGAAGCCCTTGCCGTCGAGCTGCGCCTGGAACGCCTTCTTGATGCCGGCCTTCGCTTCGCGGACGCCCTTCGGGGAGTTCAGCGCAAAGCGAGCGACATAGACGGGCGCTTCGAGCGTCGAGATCAGCTCGCACATCTTCATCGGGTAGCCCGTCGTCTGCGGGTCGCGGCCATAGACCGTGGTCGTGGTCTTTTGCCCGATCAGCGTCGTGGGCGCCATCTGACCGCCGGTCATGCCGTAGGTCTGGTTGTTCGCGAAGATGACTGTGAAGTTTTCGCCGCGGTTCGCCGCGGACATGATCTCGGCAAGACCGATCGCGGCAAGGTCGCCGTCGCCCTGATAGGCGAAGACCAGCCGTTCGGGGTTCGTGCGCTTGATGCCGGTCGCCGCCGCGGGGGCGCGTCCGTGCGCCACGCTCAAAAAGTCGTTGTTCCAATAGAGAATGTTCAGCGCGGAGCAGCCGACGGAGATCACGTTGAGCGAGTTGTCGCCCTGCCCGAGCTCGTCGAGCACGTCGGAGATGAGGCGGGTCGCCAGCGAGTGCAGACAGCCGGGGCAGTAGCCGCTCGGCGCGTCCGCGATCTGCGTGGAACGTTTATATTCAGCCATTGTCTGCACCTCCTGTCAAAATATCCTTGATCGCGTCATAGACGCCCTCGTCGTCGAGAAGACAGCCGCCGCTTCGTCCGTATTCATAGACAGGGCAGCGCTCCGCGACCTGCAGCTCGATATCTTCGCGCATCTGCGCCGGGATCGTCATTTCAATATCAATGATACCCTTGACGCGGCTGTAATCGAGGTCGTGGATCGTTTTCTTCGGGAAGGGGAAGAGCGTGATCGGGCGGATCATACCGATCTTATAGCCTTCGGCGCGCAGCTCCATGATCGCTTCCTTCGCGACGCGGGAGGCGATGCCGTAGGCGACGACGACGTATTCCGCGTCGTCCAGCTCGTAGGTTTCGACCTGTACGTCCTCTTCTTCCCACGCTTTGTACATCTCACCGGCCATCGCGTTGATCCCTTCGAGGATCGGCTCGGTGTAGATCGGCGTGATATTGCCCTGATAGTCGCGGCCGTTGCGGCGCGTCAGGCTCCATTCGGGGAGATCTTCGTCGGAAAGTTCTTTCATCGGCGGCAGCTCGACTTCTTCCATAATATTGCCGAGACAGCCGTCCATCAGCACGAGGACGGGGTTGCGGTCGCGTTCCGCGTAGTCCCAGGCGTTGTAAACGACGTTGACCGCTTCCTGCGCGGAGTTCGGCGCGAAGACCATCGCGTGGAAACCGCCGTGACCGAGCGCCTTCGTTGCCTGCAGATAGTCGGACTGCGCGGGCTGGATTGAGCCGAGACCCGGACCGCCGCGGCTGATATTCACGATCAGCGCGGGCAGCATGGCGGACGCAAGATAGGAGATGCCTTCCGCTTTGAGGCTGATACCCGGGCCGGAGGAGCTGGTCATCGAGCGCGTGCCCATTGCGGCGGCGCCGTAGACCATATTGACCGACGCGATCTCGCTTTCGCCCTGGACATACGCGCCGCCCACCTCGGGCAGCCGCCAGGAGAGATACTCGGGGATCTCGTTCTGCGGGGTGATCGGATAACCGGCGAAGAAACGGCAGCCGGCGCGGACCGCGGCCTCCGCGATCGCTTCGTTGCCTTTCATAAAACGTTTTTCGCTCACGTGTTTGCGCCTCCTTCCGTCACTTCGATTGCGCCCTCAGGGCACATCATGGCGCACACGGCGCACGTAATGCAGCCGGCTTCATCCGTCATCACGGGATAAAACTGACCGCGGCGGTTACGGTTCTGCCCGGTCGCAAGGACCTTCTTCGGGCAGAATTTGACGCAGTAGCCGCAGTTTTTGCAAAGGTCTGGATTGATTTGAACCATGCTCCAGCAGCTCCTTTCTAAATCACATGGAACGTGAGTTCCTTGCGACTTTCAATGCCAAGTTTATTAAAGATGTGGCGCAGGTGCGCGCGCACACTGTTTACTGTAATACCGAGGAAGTCGGCGATCTCCTGGTTCGCCATCCCGATCTTCGCGAGCTTCGCGACATTGTATTCGATGCCGGTCAGAGAATCGGTGATCTGTTCGCCCGTCAGCGCGTTATGGACGAAGACCCAGTGTTTGTGGTAGCTGTTGGCCAGCTCCTGGATCTGCTTGTACGCCGCGGGGTGTTCGTAGCGCAGACATTTTTCGAGCATGCCGAAGAGCATCCGCCGGTGCTCCGCGAAGGGCATCAGCAGTCCGTCGGGGGCGGCGAGCTCCCACGCGTGGCGGAAGTAGTACTCCGCCTTGTCCCACGCGGCGCGCAGCATATAGCCGCTCGAAATCAAGAGGCACAGGTTGATCTCCGTAATCGTACAGGGCTTTTCCGCAAAGATGAGGGCACCCTCCGCCATCCCGATCGCGCGGCCGACGTCGCCGATCTCCATCAGGTAGTGGGCATAGATGTAAAACGCCATCGGCTTGAGCGAATCCGGGACGGAAAAGGCGTTGACGCCGAACTGCGGGAAGTGTATGTCGCGGATATTGAGCGTCAGAATGTTGAAATACAGCAGATACATGTCGGTCATCTTGCGCAGGGGATCGTCGGCGGGGAGGATCCCGCGCAGGAGCTTGACACTGTTGTAGTTGTCCAGAAGGGTATGGACGTTTCCGTCGGCAAGGGCGCAGACCGAGCGGCAAAGCAAAGACGCGACCGAGCCGGAAAAATCCTCAAGGTCGGAGAGGTCGGCGAACTGATGCGACGCCGCGGCAATATCGCCGCGGTAATAGAGCAGCTCGGATTCGCCGATCCGGCGCTGCACATCGTCCGTCTGGCCGGCGCAGAACGCGGCGGCTTCGCCCGGCGAGAAACGCCCCGTGGTCAGGACCAGCGGGTTCAACCGGGCGGAGGAATCCAGAGAACCGAAAGATTGCGGTGCCATGAAAAACGACTCCTTTTTTGAACACGGCAAACACATGCCGGATAAAACGTTATTTTTGATATTATAGCACAAACTTCAACAATATGCAATCGTCCAAGGACAGAAAATTATGGACGAAGAGAAGAGAATTTGTGAAAGAAGTGTGAAGTATCGTCCATAAAAAAACGAATTGGGACGATGCAAAAATACGGGAAGAATGGTATCATATGTGCAGTCCTTTTGCGGAATGATTCTTTTTTTTGTGAGGTGCTCTTACATGGTTGATCCCGGCAACATGAGTTGTTACGCGTATTACAGAGCCTGTACGGAGGAATACGGCGAATACTACTGCCAGCAGCATTTCGGCAAGTGGTTTTTGAATACAGAGATTATCGCCGATATGGATGCGCTCGCCGCCTTTGTGCGCGTGGAGCTCGGTCTGCAGCCCGGCGACGTCTATTCCGTCTTTATGCCGACCACGGTGCAAAGCATCGTCGCGTTCTACGCGCTCAACAAGATCGGCGTCATCGTCAACTTCATCCATCCGCTGCTGCCGCCGGACGTGGTCAAGGAGACCATCCAGCAGCTGCACAGCAAGGGCGTCATGGTCCTCGACGTGCTCTCACGCAAATATGCCGACATGCTCAACGAACTGGATCTGCCGATCCTCGTCTGCCACAGCTCCGACTACGCCCCCGCTTTCAAGAAAGCGGCTACCAAGGCGGGTGAAAAGATCCTCGAAAAGGCTTTTCCGAAGCTCAACAACCGCGAAGAATACCGCACGGCGCTCAATCGCTTTATGAAAGCGAAAGTCACCGACCACTGCGACTGCGACAAAACGGCGGTCTATCTCAACGGCGGCGGCACCACCGGCAAGAGCAAGACCATCAAGCTGACGAGCCGCGCGATCAACGAAATCGTCTATCGTATGTCGAAGCTCGACCGTATCCACCGTCCCGGCGAAGAGGCGGAGATCATCGTTCTGCCGCTGTTCCACTGCTTCGGTCTGTCGGTCGCCATGCATATGGCGATGTGCAACGGCGCGCGCCTCATTCCCATGATGCAATTTGACGCGAAGCTGTTCAACAAACTGATGCGCAAGAACTGCGTGGTCGGTATTCTCGGCATTCCGGTCATGTTCAAAAAACTGATGAACGAAAAGCACTTCGACCACAAGTGCCTCAAGAATATCCGCCTGTCGTTCTGCGGCGGCGACGACGCCCCGCAGGTTCTCCTTGACGAGTTCAACGACTATCTTGAAAAATACGGCGCCGTGGGCAGACTGCGTCAGGGCTACGGCCTGACCGAAGTCGGCTCCGTCTGCTGCACCTGCACCAACACCGAGTTCAAACCCAACTCCATCGGCCGGCCCATCGAGGGCGTACAGATGGCGGTCTGGGACGACGACGGCAATCCGCTGCCCGACGGTGAAATCGGCGAGCTTGTGATTGCCGGACCGACCATTATGAGCGGCTATTACACCGAGGACGGCCACGACGGCGAAGGCCTCGACACTGACAAAAACGGCGTGCAGTGGGTCCGCTCGGGCGACCTTGGCTACCGCGACAAAGACGGCTTCTACTTCTTCTCCGGCCGCAAAAAGCGCGTCATCATCATCTCCGGCTACAACATCTATCCGAGCGATATCGAAAAGAAGCTGGTCACGCTGCCGTTTATCAAAGAGGCCTGCTGCGTCAAGGGCTTCCAGAACGGCAAGCCGATCGTGCGTCTTTTCGTTGCCTATAACGACGCCGACCATGACCGCGCCGATTACGAGGCCATGATCAAGGCCTATATCAAAGAGAATTTCTCGGTCTTCTCCGTGCCGCGCGACATCGTGGAAGTGGAAAAGCTGCCGGAAACCCCACTGATGAAAGTCGACTTCCGGCTTCTGACCCAGAACTGTCCCGAGGATGCGGTCTATGACCCGCCGAAGGGCGTGAAGGAAAAGCTGATTGCGATTTAACCGGACAATACGTCTCCTTCAGAAAAAGGCGGACACGAGTGTGCAGCTCGTGTCCGTCTTGCCTTTTACTTCTTTATTTGTTCAGATAGACCGGGTCCTCCGGTCTGTGCTGCGTCAACTGCATGAAATCGACCTTCATCAGCGGTGTCTGCGGCAGTTCCTTGAGGAAAACGATCTCGCGCGGGACGTAGAACTTCGAGAATGTCTGAAGCGCGATCTGACAGATCTTTTCGCGGAAGGCATCTTCGTTCACGCTTTCGCGGGTCGAAACGAACAGCCGGACGATCGAGCGGCCGTTCTGCCAGCCCTGTACCGCGCAGACGTCCTTGATCTGCGGCAGCTCGGAGAGCTTCTTTTCGAGGTCGCTCGGGTACACGTTGTAGCCCGAAATAATAATCAGCCGTTTCTTGCGTCCCGAGAAGAAGATATAACCGTCGTCGTCGCGGTAGCCGAGGTCGCCCGAAAGCACCCACTTTTCGCCGTTTTCGTCGGTGTAAAGTCCGAGGTCGTCGGGACCGTCCTCGGTGTAGTAACCGCACATAATCGTCGGTCCGGACACGACGATCTCACCGATCTCGCCGTTCGGGACTTCCTTCTGGTTGTCATCCCAGATCTGAACCGTGACGCCGCGCAGCGCCTTGCCGATCGAACCGGGCTTATACTCCGTATTGGAATTCGTGCAGCAGACCGAACCGATCTCCGTCAGTCCGTAGCCCTGCCGCAGTCTGCCGACCGCGCCCCACTTTTCAAAGTAGCCGTTGAACTCATCCAGAAACGCGTCGCTGCAGTCGTCGCCGCCGCAGAACATCAGCCGGACGTTTTTCAGCCACGGACCTTCAAAGTGCTTTTCGCGCATCAGCTTCTGGAACATCAGCGGGATGCCGCCGTAGCCGATCACCAGATTCTTGCGGCAAAGGCGGTTGAACAGCCGCGCGTCGAACTGCATCAGCGGAATGATCCGCGCCGAGTTGCAAAGCGCCATGTGGATCGCGACGCAAAGCCCGAAGCAGTGGAACATCGGCAGCACAATGATCTCCGCCTCTTCGCCGGGGTCGTGGATCTCGTCGAGGTCGGACACGCGCTGCACCAGCTCGTTGATCGCGCGGTGCGTCAGCTTGATCGTTTTGCTCTTGCCCGTCGTGCCGCCGCCGTTGAGATAGACCGCGGTGTCGTCGGCGTTGTTTTCCACCGGCGTGAACGTGCCCTGGCTACGGATAATACCGCGGTAGGGCGTCGCGTTTTTGAATTTCGGGAAAACGGCCTTGGCGATTGTTTCGCCGGC
>JAFYDS010000057.1 GCA_017544665.1 Clostridia bacterium
GGAACACGCTGATGATCACCAGGATCACGCCGCCGACAAATGGCAGCTGCGCCGCGGCGCCGGCGTTGGTCAAGAAGCGCAGCACAAGATTGATCGGAATCTCCAGCACCAGCGTCGTCAATATACCGATCACACCCGCGGCGAGACCGATCGCCACCGTTTCGGCGTTGAACACGTTCGCGATGTCGCGCTTGGACGCACCGATGGCGCGCAGGACGCCGATCTCCTTCGTGCGTTCGAGCACGGAGATGTAGGTAATAATACCGATCATGATCGACGAAACGACCAGAGAAATGCTGACGAACGCAATCAGGACGTAGGTCACGATATTGAGGATCTTCGTGATACTGTCCATGACAAGACCGATATAGTCCGTCACGGTGATCGCGTATTCGGGGTGCCCGTCCGCAGTGACCCGCTCATTGTAATAGTCGATCATATCGTTGACCTTATCCTTCGCTTCAAAGCTCTTCGGATAGATAAAGATCGACGTCGGGGTGTCGGCGGTCGAATAGCCGAGCGTGGCGTAGGTGTTGGAAAGAGAGGCGGTCTTGTTGATCGTATCGATATACGCCTGCTTGAGCGCGAGGACCTGCTCGTCATTGAGGAAGCCTTCCATCAGCTTTTTCTGGAAGTCGGTCACGTTGCTGAAATCGAACAGCGACGACAGGTCCATGATGTCGATCTGCGACAGGTCCATCTCGCTCGCCATCGACAGGAAGGGCTGGAGATTCAACAGCGAATAGTCGATCTTCGTCAGGTCGATATCTGCCAGATCGAAGTCGTTGACTGTCATATTGACAAAGGTCTCGCCGGTCAAAACGTCCTTTGTCGTGTCGGCGAGCTGCTCTTTGACGACCTTGCTTTCCGCTGTCTTTTCGAGCGCGTACTCCATCAGCGCCTTGGAGTAGCCGATGCTGCCCGTGCCGATCGAGATCACGTTGTCCTTGCGCGGACGCAGGATGCCGACGATGTTGATATCCACGCCCTGTTCGACGAGGTTCTTGACATAGAGCGTGTTGTCGCGCATATCCGTCCAGAGCCCGGTCTTCTTATCCTTGTGCATGTACTCGCAGTTGAGCACGAGCTTGAACTTCATATTGAGGATGTCGTCATAGGTGAACGACTGATCCGACGCGCTTTCGATCTCCTCGCCCGTTTCGAACGACGCCATGATGTTCGTCATGAACTCGTTCTGGTCCTTGAGGCCGAGACCGTAAACGACCATTTCATTGATCTCGTTGAGGCTGTCCACGATCAGCACCACT
Organism: Clostridia bacterium; assembly: GCA_017544665.1. Classification (GTDB taxonomy): domain Bacteria; phylum Bacillota; class Clostridia; order Oscillospirales; family Acutalibacteraceae; genus UBA6857. Next base: position 1,269 of record JAFYDS010000057.1, read on the forward strand.
TCGTTATACTGCTCCGGCAGCTTGCCGTAGAGCACGTCGTACTGGCCTTTGATCACGTTGTTGTCGCCGATCAGCTCCGTCCAGATGCTCGTGAGGCCGGCGCTCGTCACATCAGTGATACTGCTCGTCATCGTGCTTGTCAGCCCGAACGAGCTCATGTCGAACTGATCCATCAGCGTATTGGGGTTGACCTGGATCAGCCCCTCGGACGTATCCGCCTTGTAGATATTCAGCGGCGTCGAGTATTTGTACTGGACGTCGTTGCACAATTCGTTGAACGCAGCCTTGTTTTCCTCCACATAGTCGCGGAACGCGCCGAGGTTGTTGGAGCTGGTCTGCGTGATGAAGGTGTTGACCATCGTCTCGAACATCTTGTTGACATAGATCTTGTCGAGATCGTGGTCCGCCTTGCCCGGGGCACCGATGCCCGTGATGTCGCTCATCAACGAGTTGAAGTCCATCGTCTGCTTATCGACCGTCATCGGGAACGCGAGCAGCGTGTCGTTCTGGACCTTGTCGATATAGACCTGAATGCCGTTACTGAGCGCGAGCACAAGGGCGATGCCGATGATGCCGATACTGCCGGCGAACGCGGTCAGGAAGGTGCGGCCCTTTTTCGTCGTCAGGTTGCGCAGCGACAAGGAAAACGCCGTGCCCATTGACATCGAGGGCTTTTTGCCCTTCGCCTTTTCTTCTTCCGCCTTTTTCGTTTCGGCTTCGAAGTCTTCGTCCTGCGGCTCAAAGGCGTTCGAGTCGTTGACGATCTCGCCGTCGAGCATCCCGACGATGCGGTTGGCGTACTGATAGGCAAGTTCCGGGTTGTGCGTGACCATGATGATCAGCTTGTCGCTCGAGATCTCCTTGAGCAGCTCCATGATCTGGACGCTCGTTTCACTGTCGAGCGCGCCGGTCGGCTCGTCCGCCAAGATGATGTCGGGGTTATTGATCAGGGCGCGGGCGATCGCGACGCGCTGCATCTGGCCGCCGGACATCTGGGTCGGGCGCTTGTTCGCCTGCTCCTCCAGCCCCACGCGGCGCAGCGCCTCGAGCGCGCGGTCGCGGCGCTCTTTTTTGGAAACGCCCGACAGCGTCAGCGCCAGCTCCACGTTGGTCAGCACCGTCTGGTGCGGGATCAGGTTATAGTTCTGGAACACGAAACCGACGGAATGGTTGCGGTAGGTGTCCCAGTCCTCGTCAGTGAATGTTTTGGTCGATTTGCCGTTGATGATGAGGTCGCCGCTCGTGTAGCGGTCCAGACCGCCGATCACGTTGAGCATCGTCGTTTTGCCGCAGCCGGACGGACCGAGGATCGCGACAAATTCGTTTTCGCGGAAGTTCACGGAAATGTGGCGCATAGCGCGCACGGTCGTATCGCCCGTTACATAGTCTTTGATAATATCCTTCAGAATCAGCATGCGTCACACCGCCTTTTTCTTTTTGCGTTTTTCAATCCAGCGTCTGACGTCCTTGCGGCGCCAGACCAGCACCGCGCCGCCGCCGAGCAGCAGCACTCCGCCGAGGATCAGCAGCGTGTTGCGCAGCGCGTGGCTTTCGGGTTCATAGATGATGTGCGGCTCATAGTCGTCGTCCTTGATCTGCTTTTTGGCGCGTTCGCGGAAGAACAGCTGATAGAGCCATTCGATCGTCTCATCCGTCGTCATATCGGCGAGCTTGTCGGTGATGCCGGCAGAGAACTGCTGGAACGTGGCGGGCATATCGTCTTCGTTCATCATGCCGGTCAGCAGATCGGCGTTTTCCGGGTCGCGGACGAGGTCCACCGCCCAGCGCAGGAGCGTGATAAGCACCGCCGTTTTGTCCGCTTTCACATAGTCGATCTTGACGGCCTTTCCGCCGGTGACGCGCTTGCTTTCGTGCGTAACGAGCGTTCCCATGCCCGCGAACTGCGCGATATCAAGCGAGGAGAAATCCATCTGCGCCGGAACATCCTTGAAGAAGCCGGAGAGCAGATCCGTCATGTTAAGCTCTGAGAGGTCGGAAAAATCGACGCCGAGCTTTTCAAGGTTGTAGCCGAACTGGTGCAGCGTTTCGGTCAGCGGGTACAGCAGATTGCTTACGCACTGCGTCAGTTCGCCGTTGGCGAGTCGGTACGCGAGGTTCGGCAAAATCGCCGTGATGGTGTAGATCGGTTGTTTGATCAGCCGGTCCACAAGGGACAGCACCGGATTGAGCAGATCGGTCAAAATCGCGTCGGTTCCCTTGCCCTTGCAGTAATCGACATAGGTCTTGATCTGGTCGTCCGGGCAGGACAGCGCTTCCAGCAGCGGAATGACCGCCGTGTTGTAGCCGTTGGAGCCCGGCAGGCGCATCGCGCCGAACACCGGCAGCGTATCGTTCGCCAGAAGGCCCTGCAGCAGCGGACGCATCGGGCGCAGCACAGCCGTCAGCGCGCGCTGAAAACTGGCGCGGCTGCCGCTCGTTACGCCCCACGGGACAGCATACAGGTTCCCCCAGCTGCTGTAACGGTAGAGCGTGTTTTTCGCGGTGCGGTAGCCGGACGGCAGCACCGAAGCGAGCGCCGCGGGCGACGCGGGCAGCCCCAGCGCAGCGGCGACGATCTTCATTTCGCCGTCGGAGAACGCGCCGTAAAGCATCTTCGCGATCGACGTGACGGTCGCGGAGGAATAGATCGATCTGCCGAGCGTCGTCTGCAGATCTCCGCCCGCAAACTCCGACGTAAACTCGCCGATCACTTCGTCGATGCCGGTGAGGACGCGCTTGAATTCCTTCTTGCCGAGCTTTTTGGTATATTCCACCGAGACGGGCGTAAACGGATAGCGGCTCCACTGGTACAGCAGCGGCATCGTTTCCGAGGTTGTCAGCAGGTGGATCACGATAAAGGTCAGTTCTCCCGGGCTGCGCATCAGCAGCGGGTCGGTCAGCGCCGCCGGATCGGGCGTCCCGGTCGAGGCGAGCATATCGTTGATTTTCCCGCGGTTGAGTTTCACGGTTTCGAACACCCAGCGCAGCACCTCCGCAAGGCAGGCGCCGCTGTTGCCCTTGCAGGAAGCGAGGGCGTCAAGATTGACCGACGCGAGCGTGACGCCGGATTTCGACGTCATATTGTTCAGCGAAGCGGTCACATTTTCGGCAAAGCTTTTGGTGATCGACGCCGGATTTTTCAGGAACATCATGACCTGGAGCATCCGGCTGCCGGTAAACGGATTGGGCAGCGGGCCGATCGACGGAGACAGCGGGGACAAGATCACATCGACGGAGTGTTCCAGCCCGCCGTCGCGGACATAGATCGCGAGCCCGGGCAGCAGCGAAGTCAGCTTCGTCATCGGTCCCGCGACGATCGCATCGACCAGAGAGAGCAAGGACAGCGCGACCTGATAGAGCATCATCGTGCGGTTCTGGTTCGCCTGCGCGCGGAACGCCGTGTCGGATGGGATGCTCGTGCAGCCCAGCGCCTGCAGCATCGGGATCAGGCCGTCGCGGTAGCCGGCGCCTCCGTGCAGCGTCAGCAGACCTGCCTGGTACTCGCCCTCACAGAGCAGTGTATATAATATATCGTTGAACGGGATCGCCATCGCGCTGATCGCGGCGGCGAAACCGCTTTTGCTGCCGACCCCCCAGGATGCGCCCGACAAATTGAGCGAACTCCAGCCGGAGGCCGCCGCCACGCGCTGCTGTACGGCGGGGTAGGCAGACAGCCCCTTCGCCACATTGGCGGGGGAAATGTCGATTCCGAGCCCGGAGAGCACGGTGCTTTGTTCCTCCGCGGTCCCGTAGATGCCCGTCAGGATGGACGACAGGGTATCGTCGCTGTAAAGGATTCCATATACAAACGCGGAAAACGACTTGCCCGTCAGCGCGGGAACGGCGTTTTTCAGCAGGGTATCCATGCGCGGCACGCTTTGCGTCGCCGCTTCGGCGGTCACACCCTCGGGGTAATAGACCGCGCCCGCCGTCGTCAGCGGGAGACACAGCAGCAACAGCGCGAGCAGCACGCTGCAAAACCGGTTCAAGCTGCGTTTCAGTTTCATCACGCCCCTTCGTTCCTTTCGTCGTTTATGCTACGGGTTCGTCCACCATTTCCTCAAAGGAAAGGATCTTGTTGACAATACGCAAAAACTCCTGCGAGTCCTCTTCGCCGAGGTTTTCGAACAGTTCCTGCGCGTGCGCCATCGCCTGCGCCTGCACTGTGCGGACAGCGTTGCTGCCGCTCTTGGTCAGGCGGACGGTCACGCGGCGCTTATCGGTCGGGTCGTTTTCGCGCACGATCAGCTGTTTGCTTTCGAGCGACGAGAGCATCTTGGTGATCCGCGCCGCAGAAACGTGGAGCATCGGCGCGAGCTTGCCGGGCGAGCACGCCCCGGTCTCATATAAATAGGAAAGCAGGAATCTCTCCCCGCGCATGCTCTGCTGCATATCCCAGAACAGACGCGAACGGCTGATTCCGCCGAAGATTCCTGTCAGCTCCGCAAGCATTTTTTCCGTTTCCATCGAAAACTGCCTCTCTTTTTTCAAAATCTTAACCCCTGTTAATTTTTAACACCGTTAACGATTTCATACTATAGCATGATACCGCCGAAAAGTCAAGCGTTTTTTGGCGAAAAAGTCGTCAGGCATCAGATAAAAAAACGCCCCTGCGGGCGTTTTTTTCATTTCAATCGCTTATCGCTGCGGATGGCGATCTTCGTCCCGACGGACTGGAAGATCTGCACGAGGAGGATCAGCAGTATCACCGCGATCAGCATCACGAGGAACTTGTAGCGGTAGTAGCCGTAGTTGATCGCGATCTTGCCGAGGCCTCCGCCGCCAATGATACCGCTCATCGCGCTGTAGCCGAGGATCGTCGTGATGGCGATCGTCGCGTTGGAGATCAGAGAAGGGATACTTTCGGGAATCATCACCTTGCAGATGATCTGCATCGGCGTGGCGCCCATGCTCTGCGCCGCCTCGATGATGTTGGGGTTCACCTCGCGCAGACTGCTTTCCACCAGCCGCGCCACAAACGGAAACGCGGCGATCACCAGCGGCACGATCGACGCGACCGTGCCGACCGTCGTACCGACAATCAGGCGCGTCAGCGGGAAGACCATGATCATCAAAATCAAAAACGGCACCGAGCGCAGCAGGTTGATCACAACGTTGAGCACGTGCATCAGCCCCTTCGGCAGCGGCAAAACGCCGTTCTTTTCTCCGGCGACGAGCAGCACGCCGAGCGGCAGCCCGAGCACGATGGCGAACGCCGTTTACAAGACGGTGACATAAACCGTCTCCCAGATCGCCAGCGGGATCTGCGTCTTGAGCACCATCCACGCCTCCTGGAGCGTTTCGGGCGAAAACAGTTTACTGAACATCTTCGGGCACCTCCTCTACCGCGATTCCGGGTACGGTATTCAAAAAGTCGAGCGTCTGCTGCTTTTGCGACAGCGGCACGCCGATCAGCATTTCGCCGAACGCCTGCTCGTGGAACGCGCGGGTGGACGCGCCAAGGATATTCGCCAGAATACCGTGCTGCGCCGCCATTGTCGCGATCAGCGGCTTGTCCGCCGTGGCGGAGCCGTTGAACAGAATGCGCAGCCTCGCTTCGTCCTGCTGCGTCGGGAGGACGGTCTCCTCTCCGTTCGGGAAGACGAGCTTCTTCGCCGCGTCCGACTGCGGGTGCGCGAACACCTGCGCGACGTCCCCCTGCTCGACCACGCAGCCTTCGTCGAGGATCGCCACATGGTTGCAGATCTCCTCGACCACGCTCATCTGGTGCGTGATGACCACGACGGTGATCCCGAGCTTCTTGTTGATGTCGCGGATCAGTTCCAAAATCGAGTGGGTCGTTTTCGGGTCGAGGGCGCTGGTCGCCTCGTCGCAAAGCAGCACCTGCGGGTTGGTCGCGAGGGCGCGGGCGATGGCGACGCGCTGCTGCTGTCCGCCGGAAAGCTGCGCGGGGTAGGACTGCGCCTTGTCGGGCAGATCGACCAGAGCCAGCAGCTCCTTCGCCTTCTTTTTCGCGTCCTTTTTGGACATGCCCTCGAGCTCCATCGGGAAACAGACGTTTTTCAGGCAGGTCCTCTGCATGAGCAGATTGAACTGCTGAAAGATCATCGTGATGCTGCGCCGTTTTGCGCGCAGCGCCGCAGGAGACAGCGCCGTCATATCGTCGCCGCCGACCTTCACGGTCCCGCTCGTGGGCCGTTCGAGCATATTGATACAGCGTACGAGGGTGCTTTTGCCCGCGCCGCTCATGCCGATGATTCCGAAGATATCTCCGTCTTCAATCGTGAGATTGATATCCTTCAGCGCATCCACGGTCCCGTCGGCAGTCTGAAAGGTTTTGTTGAGATGGCTCAGTTCAATCATGCCTGTTTCTCCCCTTCCCGTTTTCACAGAATACTATTATAATCGAAATGCGCTGTGCTTGCAAGTGGTACGGAAAAAAAGATGTGGGGATAGAAGAAGAAGATGGCAAGAGAGCAAGAGAATAAAACCCAATCATCCCCGAATGATCCCCAAAGCTCAAACCTCGCCCTCTCAGGGTTCGAACTCCTTCCAGTGGTTCTTTCATTCACTTTTTTTGCAGAAAAAAACCGCTCTACTGAACGGTTCCTTGCACAATGGCGCGCTGGAAGGGACGGCAGCCGCTGCGGCTTCGCCTTGCGTCTGCCGTCCTCACGCCGGAGGCGTTCGGACTTCGGCGCGGAAAACAGTCCCCCGGACTGTTTTCTGTTTCGCGCCTCGCCCTCTCAGGGTTCGAGTCCCTTCCAGCGGTTCTCTTTTTTGCGTTTTTGCAGAAAAAAACCGAGTGGTTTTTCTCAACCACTCGGTGCACAATGGCGCGCTGGAAGGGACTCGAACCCCCGGCCTTTTGGTTCGTAGTATGTTATTCTATGTTTTATCCGTGTTTTGGAAAGTTGCAAAAGCCCGCATAAAGTCTCGGTTTCTTCTGTTCTTTGTTTCGTTGTGTTTCGTGAAATATAAACATCAATCCATCACAATAAACATCAAATAAACATCAAGAAAACACCTTAGGAAATCTTAACAATACTTAACATTGAACCGTAGCAAATCGTAGCAAAAAACCGAAAAAAACCCATCAAAAAATGCATTATATAACCCGGCGCTGCTTTTCGTGCTGTTCTGCAATGAACTCCACCGAAGACATTTGACTTTCTTTGAAGCGTTGCAAACCATAGTGATACAGATCATTGCTTTTCGTGTATTCCACGCGAAACCGCATATCAGACCGCAGCTTTCGGATTGCTTTGTTTTGGACGTTGACAATCTGCTGATATTGCAACCCGAAATCATCGGCAATGTTTTGTATCTGATCCCCGCCATAATAACGCCAAAGCACCACCCGCTCCGTTTCGTCAAGATCGCGTTGCATAGCATCGTCAAGCAGCAGCCGGTTGAACTCCCGCTCGGCATCGTTGCATAGATCAGCCAAAGGATCAGCGGCGTCCGGGATCAGATCGGCAAGGCAAACCTCACCGCTTTCATCTATCGGCTCATCAAGCGAGAGCACGCGCAGCCGATAGATCAAAAGCTCCAGCTCGACCGCCTGCTTTTCACCAAGCCCTATTGCAGCGGCAACCGCAGCCGGTTGAACCGCTGCACCGTGTTCCTTTTCAAGCGCTGCTTTCGTTGCTTTGTATAGTGCAAGGCGTTCCAGTAAATAAGCAGGCACGGACACCGGCAGCCCCGCCGACTGCTGGAACGACCGAAAACGCCATTTCAACGCCGCGCAAAAATAGGTTATAAACTGAACGCCCGCAGACAAATCAAAGCCGTTCACGGCGTTTTCAAGGGCAATGTAACCCTCTTGCATGAGATCGTCAAACATATCACTACCGCAAGCCGCTTTGTATGCCATCTTTCGGATTATGCCCTCATTCTGTTTATATAGCTGTTCCATGAGGGCGCACCGATCCCCGGCGCCGGAACGGATCGCCGCCACAAGCGTTTCATTGCTTTGCCGTTGGTTCTGTTCTGCTATACAGATCCCGCCCCTCTGTTTGTTTTCTCATATTATACATAAAACGCATGGTAAAGTCAATATTTCGGGACTTTGCTTACATTTGCTAACATTCCTCGCGTGCGTGCGCGTAGATAGGGGAAAAATAGGGGAACGCTTGACAGAACAAAATACCCAAGTTTATCCCAAGTTTCCGCGCGGGCGCGTGCGTGCGCGTGGACTACGGAAAAACTACGGAAAAAAAGCCCGCATGAGGGCATAGAAAAGCCGCCCACCGATCACCGGCAGGCGGTTCTTTTTTTTGTGCGACTTTTTGAGAACTTTGTTGACATTTGTTAACGTCCCTCGCGCGTGCGTGTGTGCGCGTGCGCGTTTTTTTCGTGTCAAGTATTGTCAAGTTTCGTTCAAAATGCTTTTGGAACAAATCCCTTTTTTATGTGTCCATTTTTTTCCAATCTTTACACTTTCTCTTTTTTGTGTAAAGATATCCAAAGTTTCACTTTCGCTGCATAGCTTCATCAATCGCGCGGTTTATAAAGCCGTTCAGACTTTCGCCCCGGCTTTCGGCAAACGCTTTTATTTCGTCCTTTTTGCCCTTTTCAACGCGCAGCTCCACGCGGTCATAATTGGCCGCGTTGTATTTTGCCACGGCTTTCTTTTGCGCTTCTGATCGGATCGCCATATCTGCACCCCCCTTTTCGTGCAGCCGGAAAGCTGCACCTTTTCCATCGTCCTTATTATAGCACATTTTGTCTATTGACGTCAATATACACAATGAACAAATACTGACGGCAGTATATAACGAAACATTGTGCACCCTGTATATTGACTTTATATACTGACGGCAGTATAATATATACAGAAAGTCAAGGGAGCGCAGGCCGTTGGAAACGAAACCGCCATAATGCGAACTTGCCGGGGAAACAACCGCGGAAACGCTCCCACGCTTTCAAAAATCAAAACCGAAAGGAAGATTGCACCATGTCAACAAACGAACTCACCACGAAGATCAGAGAGCTGAAAGAGCTGCAAGCCCTCATTGAAACGGCGCAGGCCGAAGCCGAAGCGATCAAAGACGAACTCAAAGCCCTCATGATCGAAACCGGCGCCGATGAAATGAACATTGACGTTTTCAAGATCAGATATGCAATCGTCAAGAGCAGCCACTTTGACACCGCAGCTTTCAAGAAGACCCACGCCGATCTGTATGCACAATACGTCCGGCAGACCGAAACGCGCCGGTTCAGCGTTGCATAAAAGAAAGCCCTTGCAAAACCGCTGCAACGGTGCAAGAGCCAACCCACCACCAACCAACCGGGAGCGGGCAAATCTATTATAAACCGCCCGCTCCCTATTGTCAA
>JAFYDS010000058.1 GCA_017544665.1 Clostridia bacterium
AAGGGCGTCGTGATCGAAGCGCGGCTGGATAAGGGCCGCGGTCCCATCGCCACGCTGCTCGTACAGAACGGTACGCTGCGTCCGGGCGACATCATCGTCGCCGGCACCGCAGTCGGCCGTGTCCGCGTGATGGTCAACGAGCGCGGCCAGCGGATGAAGAGCGCCGGCCCGTCCGTCCCCGCGGAGGTCATGGGTCTTGCCGAAACGCCGAACGCCGGCGATTCCTTCGACGCCGTCTCCGACGAGCGTCTGGCGCGCGAGCTGGTCGAACAGCGCAAGCAGAAGGAAAAGGAAGACAAGTTCAACGCGCAGCATAAGGTCACGCTCGACAACCTGTTCTCCTCGCTGAAGGAAGGCGAGATGAAAGAGCTCAATATCGTCGTCAAGGCCGACGTCCAGGGTTCCGTCGAAGCGGTCACCCAGAACCTGGAAAAGCTTTCCAACGAAGAAGTCCGCGTGAAGGTCGTTCACGGCGGCGTGGGCGCCATCAACGGTTCCGACGTCATGCTCGCCAGCGTGTCGAACGCCATCATCGTCGGCTTCAACGTCCGTCCCGATTCCAACGCGCAGGCCGCCGCCGAACGCGACGGCGTCGAGATGCGTATGTACCGCGTCATCTACGACTGCATGGAAGAGATCGAAGCCGCCATGAAGGGCATGCTCGCGCCGAAGTACCGCGAGGTCCCGCTCGGCAAGGTCGAGGTCCGCACCGTGATGAACCTCTCCTCCGCCGGCAAGATCGCGGGCAGCTACGTCCTTGAAGGCAAGGTCACCCGCAGCGCGCAGATCCGCGTGGTCCGCGACGGCATCGTGATTACCGAGGACGAGATCGCTTCGCTGCGCCGCTTCAAGGACGACGTCAAGGAAGTCGCCTCCGGCTTCGAATGCGGCATCGGTCTTTCCAAGTTCAACGACATCAAGGAAGGCGACATCTTCGAAGCCTTTGTGATGGAGGAATACAGAGATTGACGCAGAGCGTCAATCTCTGTCAGTGCACTGTGCACTCGGAACGATTAACGAAAAGGAAAGGCAGGCGTTTCAACCATGCCAAGCTATAAACACAGCCGAATCGCGGAAGACATCCGCCGCGAGATCACGATCCTGATCCGCGAGCTGAAGGACCCGCGTGTGAAAGATAAAATGCTCACCGTTGTGCGCGTCGAGGTCACGTCGGACGCTTCGTTCGCGAAGGTCTATGTCAGCGATCTCAAGGGCATCGACGGGGCAAAGGAAGCGGTACAGGGGCTGACTGCCGCGACGGGGCTGCTGCGGCGCGAAGTCGCCAACCGGCTGCATCTGCGCAAAGCGCCCGAGATCCGCTTTATTGCCGACGATTCCGTCGAGCAGGGCGTCGCCCTGTTCAAAAAGCTCGAGGAAGCCGAAGGCAGAGGAACGAAACATGAAGATTGACTTTAAGACGGCGATGCACCGGCTGATGGCGGCCGAAGACGTGCTGATCCTGACCCACGCGAACCCGGACGGCGATACGCTCGGCGGCGCGTTTGCGCTCGCTTTGGCGCTGCGCCAGCGCGGCGCGCGGGCAAACGTCCTTTGCGCCGACGGCGTGCCGGAGCGCTACGCGTTTCTCGCGGTGCCGCCCGAAACGGAGTTCGCGGAACAATACGTGATCTCCGTCGATGTGGCGGACCGATCGCTGCTGGGCAAAGCCGTGGAGGAAAGCTACGGCGACCGGGTCGATCTTGCGATCGACCACCACGGCACGAACCGCCTGTTCGCGAAAGAAAGCTACGTGGAGCCGGATTCCGCCTCCGCATGCGAGATCGTCTATCTGCTGCTGCTGGCGATGAACGTCCATATCACGAAAGACATTGCCGACCGCCTGTATGCCGGCGTCTCCACCGACACGGGCTGCTTTTGCTATTCCAACGTGACGGCGCGGACCTTCCGCATCGCCGCCGATCTGCTCGATCGCGGCGCAGACGTGTCCGGGATCAACGTGCGGATGTTCGAAACGAAAAAGCCCGGCTTTTTGCAGCTGGAACAGCAGGTCCTGCAGGGGATGGAGCTTTATGAAAACGGCAGAATCAGCCTGCTGACCATCACCCGCGCCATGCTGGACGAGACCGGCTGCCGCGACGAGGAGATCGATTCCATCGTTGCGCTCTCGCGTCAGATCGAGGGCGTTAGGATCGGCATCACCTTCAAGGAAAAGCCGGACGGCACCTGGAAGGTCTCTGTGCGGACCCACGAGGACGTGGACGCGTCGCAGCTTTGCGCCCTGTTCGGCGGCGGCGGACACAAACGCGCCGCGGGCTGCCAGTTCGACGGCGACAAAACCGAAGCGGCGAAGCGGTTTCTCGCGGCGGCGCGCACCTTTTTGAATTGAACAATGACAGGTTTTTTACTGCTCGATAAACCCGCCGGTATGACGAGCTTTGCCGCGACGGCGAAATGCCGCCGGCTGTTCGGGACAAAAAAGGCGGGACATACCGGCACGCTCGACCCGATGGCGACGGGCGTTCTTGTGGCGGCGCTCGGCGCGGCGACACGGTTCATCGATCTGCTGCCGAGCTCGGAAAAGGCCTACCGCGCCGACTTCCGGCTGGGCGAGACGACCGACACGCTCGACAGTACCGGCACGGTGCTGACCCGGTCTCCCGTCACCTGCAAAAAAGAAGACGTCGCGCTGGCGCTCGAACGCTTCCGCGGCGAGATTATGCAGGTGCCGCCGATGTATTCGGCACTGCAAAAGGACGGCGTGCGGCTCTACACCCTCGCGCGGCAGGGCATCGACGTCCCCCGCGAAGCGCGTCCGGTGACGATCGCGGCGCTGGAGCTTATCGCCGCAGACGAAGAGACAAACACCTATACGATCGACGTGCGCTGCAGCGCGGGCACCTATATCCGCGCGCTGATCGGCGATCTCGGCGCCGCTTTGGGCTGCGGCGCGGTGATGACCGCTTTGCGCCGGACGGCGGCGAACGGGCAGACGATCGATTGCTGCCACACGTTTGAAGCGATCGAAGCGCTGGAAACAGGGGACGCGCGGCAAAAGCTGCTGATCCCCGTGGAGCAGATGCTGCAATATGACGGCGTGACCGTCACCGAAGCGCAGACGACCCGTTTTCAAAACGGCGGTGAGCTGGCGCTCGACCGGCTGCGCGGCGCTGACCGCGACGGTCTGTACTGCGTCTTTGCGCCGGACGGCCGCTTTCTCGGCGTCGGCGAAGCGCGGACGGAAACGGGCGCGCTGTATGTGAAAAAGAACATGACGAAGGACGCGGCGAATGAACGCCGCGCATAACGGAGAGGATACGCCTTGCGACAGGAAGAACAACAATACCGATCGGGCGTCGCGCTCGCCCTCGGCAATTTTGACGGGCTGCACCGCGGGCACGCCAGCGTGCTTGCCGCGGCGAAGGCGCAGGCGGAATCGCTGCGTCTGACCCCGGGCGTGCTGCTGTTTGACGAGCACCCGAAGCAGGTGCTCTGCGGCGAAGCGCCCCCGCTGCTGATGACGGGCGAAGAGAAACGGGCGCGGCTTGAAAGCGCCGGCTTTACGGTGCTGACGCTGCCGTTTCGCAAGATCAGGGATCTGTCGCCCGCCGCGTTTCTTTCGCTGCTGGAGACTGCGTACGGCGTACGTGCGGTCAGCTGCGGCAGCAACTACCGCTTCGGACAGAATGCGGCCGGCACCGCGGACACGCTGCGGGACCTCTGCCTGCAATATGAGATGACGCTGACGGTTGTGCCGGACGCGCTCTACAAGAACGAGCGCATCAGCTCGACGCGGATCCGCCGCGCGATCGAAGACGGCGATATGGCGGATGCGAACGCGATGCTGCTGTTCCCGTTCTCCTACGCCTTGCCGGTGATCGCCGGCGACAAGCGGGGTCGCAGGCTCGGCTTTCCGACGCTCAACCAGTTGTTTCCGACTGCACTGATCCGCCCGCGCGCCGGCGTCTATGCGTCGTTCGCGTCGTTCGACGGAAAGCGGTACCCGAGCGTCACGAATGTCGGCGTGCGTCCGACGATCGGCGGAACCGGGTTTTACAGCGAAACCCACATTTTCGATTTTTCCGGCGATCTCTACGGCAAAACGGTCGAAGTGACACTGCTGGCGTTTTTGCGGGACGAACAGAAATTCAAGGATCTCGCCGCCTTGCGCGCGGCGATGGAAAACGACGCCGCCCGGGCGAAGGAAGTGATACACCGCTATGAACAGACAACCGAAGCTGCAAGTGAAGGCAGTCTTCTTTGATTTTGACGATACGCTCCAGAGCAGAAAGGGCGCCTACCGCCTGTACTGCGAGGCGTTTTTGACAAAGTATTTCCCGCTTATCGGTGCAGCCGAACGCGAGCAAAAGCTCGACGAGATGGAAGCGCTGGTGGACGGCGGCTACAAGGATCGCGAGGTCTACTTCCCGGAACTGAGCGACCTGTGGCAATGGACGGATCACCCGCCGCTGCCGGAGCTGTACGATTCGTTCAACTACGATTTCGGCAAGTACATCGTGATGCTGCCCGGCGCGGTCGAAACCCTGCGCGAGATCAAGCGCCGCGGCTATCTGCTCGGCGCGGTCACCAACGGCGTGTCCTCGCTGCAGAATATCAAGCTCGATACCGCCGGGATCCGCGACCTGTTCGACGTGGTCGTCGTCTCGGGCGACATCGGCATCTACAAGCCCGACCGGCGGATCTTTGACGAAGCGTGCCGCCGCGCCGGACTGAAAAACGAAGAAGTCCTCTTTGTAGGCGACCATCCGGTCAACGACATCGACGGCGCGCTCGGCGCCGGGCTGCAGGTGATCCGGATGAACTACGGCGATTTTTATAACAAGGGACTCGGCAAGGCGACCGCCGCCGAGATCGAAGATATCCGGCAGGTGCTGGACTTTGTATAAAGCAAAGGAAGTGTGAAGTATGTTTTGCAAATCATGCGGCAACAGACTCGGACCGAACGACACGGTCTGCGCCCACTGCGGCGCGGCGGTCCCGGGCGCGGCGCAGCCGCGCAAGCCGGAACCCGAACCGGAGATAACAACCAGAAAAAAGCCCGTACAGCCGGACGCGCTGTTCGCGCAGAAACAATCGCCCGCCGCGGCGCCGAAGACAGAAGAAACCCCCGCTGCGGAAGAGGCGCCGGTGACGGAGCTCTCCGCCCCGAAAGAAACGCCTGCGCCGGAAGAAATCCCTGCGGAGATTCCTGCGCCGGAAGAAACGCCTGTTGCAGAAGAGATTCCTGCAGCTGAAGAAACTCCTGCGGCAGAAGAAACTCCTGTGGAAGAAGAAACTCCTGTGGAAGAAGAAATGCCCGCGGCAGAAGAAACATCCGCGGCGGAGGATGCGCCTGCCCCGGAGGAAACCGCTGAAGCGGAAGAGATTCCCACTGCAGAGGAAGGATCTGCGCAGGAGGAGATTCCCGCAGCGGAGGAAACGCCCGCGGAAGAAGCCGCAGCGGCCGAGGAAGTTCCGGCGGACGAAGAAGCGCCCGCGCCGGAAAACAAGTTCGCAATTGAAAAGACGCCCGAACCGGACACAGCGCCGCAGTCGACGCCCCGTGTGACGACGGTGCCGCGCGAAAGCCGCAGCGCCCGCAGCAGCGCCGCGTGGGTCAAAGCGATCTGTGTGATCTGCGCCCTCGCGATCATCGCGCTGACGTGCGTCAACGCGTTCACCGACGTGTTCCATACCGACAACGACGCGGTGAAGACCGTGGCGCTCTCTGCGCTGCCGGAAACGGAAAAAGAGGGGTGTCTCCAATTCCTGTCGCAGTTCTCGCCGTTCTACGGCAAAACGATCAACTTTGAAGAGATGGGGCACTACGCCTTCCTTGATCTGCTGGAACCCGGCAACGCCAACGGCCTGTACGCGTCGTTCTATCCGACGCCGACCCCGATCACGGATACGGCTGATCCCGCCGGCCGCTTTGCGCTCGATGGCGGCGGCTGGCGCTACTACAAGATCCCGTTCAAAGAACTGTCGGAGATCGCCTCGCAGTTCGATCTCGATCTGATCGGCTGCGCGAACCGCGCCGACTGCTACTTCGCCAACGGCTACTATTACTTCTCCGCCCGCGACACCGAGACCGGCACCAAGCGCGCCACGTCTCTTTCTCTGGTCTCTTCCAAACGGACCGAGGACGGCAGCTACTATATCGTTGCCGAAACGCAGGACGCGGTCAAGGTCTATGCGATGGTGACGCTGACGAAAGAAGGGGAGACCGCCGTCTGGGATCTGCTGCGGCTGTCCGCCGATCCGCTGTTCACCGACGACGGGATGCCAACCGCGGAAGTCAGCGGCAAAACGCTCGATTATGAGATGCGTCAGCGCGTGATCACTGCGAAAGCGGACGACAAGACGGAGTACGCGACCTATGTGATCGATTATCCCTACTTCACCGACGTGACCGACAAGACGGCGATCACGATCAACACGCTTTACGGCGAGATCATCAAATCGTATAAGGACAAAGCCGCGGAAGCCGAAGAAAGCTATCAGCGCTATCTCAAGCGCGGCTATGACACGTCGCTTCTGCCCGCCTACACCTATGTGATCTCCACGGTGACCTACGACAAGAACGGACACATTTCTCTGCTGGACGAAGTGACGACCTACACGCCGGAAAAGATCGCCAAAGCGAGAAAGAAGGCGCAGACCACTGCGCTGGAAAACGGCACGACGCCCGAACTGCCGGAAGTACCGCTCTTCCCGAGCGTGACCTATTCCGGCTACACCGTCGATACCGCGACAGGAGAGATCCTCAAAAAGGAAACCGTCTTCGGCACGGATTACAGCCGCTATCAGGACGAGCTGGCGCGCGTGTTCAGCGACACTCACTATGTGGAACGGACCCAATTTGAAGCGGTCGGACAGGCGATCTATGAATCCACCTGGTTCCTCGCGGAGGACGGGATCTGCTTCTGCTATCTCGGCGGAGAAGACTATGTCCAGTTCGTGACGCTGCCGTACAGCGCGGTGAACTACACGTTCTGAAAAAGTGAATAAACAGGGTTGTCCGGTGGATCCGGCAACCCTTTTTCTTTTGCATCACCCGGCGCGTACGGTTGCAATCGCGCGCGAAATGTGGTATAATATCGGCAGCTTATTCCAAGGAGGCAGTTATGGATCCTTTGATGCCGATCCCGTCGCCCGGCTACCCGGGGCTGACGGACGAAGAGGTGCAGCAGCGGCGCAATGCGGGCAAGACCAACGCGCTGCCGGACGGCGGTACCCAGAGCATTTCCGATATTGTCAAGAAGAACGTTTTCACCTACTTCAACCTGATCTTCGCGATCATCGCTGTTTTGCTGATCATCGCCGGCTCGTTCAAGAACCTGACGTTTTTGCCGGTCGTGATCGCGAACACCGTGATCGGTATCGTGCAGCAGGTGCGCTCGAAGAAGGTGCTGGACGAGCTTTCCCTGCTCTCGAAAGCGACCTGCAAGGCGATCCGCGGCGGCGTTGAAAAGAACGTCCCGACCGACGCGCTCGTGCTCGACGATCTGGTGCTGCTTGGCGAAGGGCAGCAGATCCCGGCGGACGCCGTTGTGATCGACGGCCGCGTCAGCGTCAACGAATCGCTTTTGACGGGCGAAGCGGACGAAATCGAAAAGAACGCCGGAGACGAACTGAAATCCGGCTCGTTCGTTGTCAACGGCAGCTGCCGCGCGAAGCTGACCCATGTCGGCAAGAATTCCTACGCCGCCAGACTGACCGCGAAAGCGAAACAGATGGAGGAAAAGCCGTCGGAAATCATCCGCGGCATCGAACTCATCATCAAGGTCGCCGGCATCGCGATCATCCCGATCGGGCTGACGCTGTTCATCGAAGCGCTCGCGCTCAACCACAAGCCCTTTGCCGAGGCGATTACCTCCACGGTCGGCGCCGTGATCGGCATGATCCCCGAGGGGCTGTACCTGCTGGTGACGATCGCCCTCGCGCTGGGTGCCATGCGGCTTGCGAAGCAGCAGATTTTGCTGCACGACATGCGTTCGATCGAAACGCTCGCCGGAGTCGATGTGCTGTGCGTCGATAAGACCGGCACGATCACCGACAACAAGATGCTGGTCAAAGAAGTCTTTGCGCCGGAGGGCCTTTCCGAAGACGGGCTCAAACGCAACGAACGGCTGCTGGCGCAGTACGTCGCCACCGTCACCGACGGCAACGCCACGATGAAAGCGTTGCGCGCGTACTGCCCGGAAGCGACGCCCCTGCAGACGCTCGCGATCGCGCCGTTCACCTCCAAAACAAAGTATTCCGAGATCCGTACCGCCGCCGGCGTTTACCGGCTCGGCGCGCCGGAGATTTTGCTCGAACCGAGTACGTTTGAACGCAACCGTGCCCTGATCGAAACGCGCGCCGCTGCGGGACAGCGCGTGCTGGCGCTGGTGACCGTCCTCGAACGGACGGCGCCGCTGCTGTTTGTCGCGCTCGAAAACTCGATCCGTCAGAATGCCGCCGACACCTTCGCCTTCTTCGGCGAACAGGGGGTGCAGATCAAAGTCATCTCCGGCGACAATCCGCTCACTGTGTCCCGGATCGCCGCGCAGGTCAATATCGCCGACGCGGACAAATACGTCGATGCGACGACGCTGCGGGATGAGAACGCGATCCGTGAGGCGGTCGGGGAGTACACCGTTTTCGGCCGCGTGAAGCCGGAACAGAAAAAGGCGATTATCCGCGCGCTCAAGGAGAGCGGCAAGCGCGTCGCCATGACCGGCGACGGCGTCAACGACATCCTCGCGATGAAAGAGGCGGACTGCTCGATCGCCATGGGCGCGGGCTCCGACGCGGCGCGGCAGGCGGCGCAGGTCGTTCTGCTCGACTCCGACTTTTCCAAGATGCGGCCGATCGTCGCGCAGGGACGGCAGATCATCAACAATATCACGCGGTCCGCGACGCTGTTCCTGTATAAGAACATGTTCTCGATGTTCCTTGCCGCGTTTTCGATCATCACCGCGTTTTCCTATCCGCTGAAACCCTCGCAGGTGTCTCTGGTGTCCGGATTCAATATCGGTGTGCCGGCGTTTCTGCTCTCGCTCGAGCCGAATATCCGCAAGCAGGAGGGGCAGTTCCTCAAACGGGTCCTGCTGACCGCGCTGCCCGCTTCTCTGACCTCATTCTTCTCGATCGCGGCGATGGTGGTCTTCGGCAACGTCTTCCAGATCTCCGAAGTGGATGTTGGCGTCGCGAGCACCTATCTGCTCGCCGTGGTCGGTTTCCTGATTCTGCGCAACGTGTCGAAGCCGATGAACCTCTACCGCACCGTCGTGATCGTCGGCTGTATCGTCGGGTTCGTGGTCTGCGCCTGTGTGCCGATGCTGCGCAGTCTGTTCATGATCGACGAGTTCGGCGCGAAGGGCATCATGCTGTGCGTAGTCTTCGTGATCGCGGAAGCGAACGTGATGCGCTATATCACCTTCCTGTTCAACAAGGCGCCCGAGTTCGTGCTGCAAAAGCGCGCGCAGTGGGCGGCAAAGCAGCAGACGCTGTAAAAGAAAAAGAAAGCACCTGAAAGGGTGCTTTTTTACAGTGCACAGACGTGAAAAAACGGGCAGCGTACCGATCGCCGCCCGTTTTTTGTTGCTCGGCAACAGCATGTCGGTCAACGATTCGTGCGATGCATGGTCTTTCGTTGTTCCGGCTGCAGAACATCAGGGGCAGAATGTTCCTCGCCCGGCAAGTCAACCGCTTCGACGGCGTAGACGTCGTCCAGCGGCAGCGTTTTTGTGTCGAGCGTCAGCGTGCGGGACACCGGCTCCATCTGCCGCACCGTGCCGCAGCAGGTGCGGTAGTAACCGCCTTCGTAATAGGACACGCGAACGCGCATGCCTTTTTGCAAGGACAGCACCTGCCGCGAGAGGGCTTCGTTTTCTTCGTCGCTGCGCGCCCTGCGCGGGTCCAGCTGCCGCGTTTGCTGCCGGACCAGTTCTTCAAAGCCGTTCAGCGTCTTATAGGGCAAAAAGAGCTTGCCCCGCTCTGCGTTTTTAGCCACCGTTATGACCTCCGATCAGTTTGTTTCGTATTCGCGCCGTGCCTGCGTCGGTCAGACTCAACCCCTTGAGCAGCGCGTTTTTGCCGTATTTGTGCTGGATCAGCAGCCGCGCCTGCTGCAGATCCCGTTCCTTTTGCTGCTTCGGCAGCGCGTCGAACAGCGTCAGCTGACAGCCGTCCGCGCCCACAAGCTCCTGTAACGCGATGCCGAGCCGCCGAATCGGCATATCCGCGACCGTGCGCCGGTAGATCTCGTCGAACGCCGCCATGATCGTCCGGAACGAATCGGTCGGGCTTTCCAGCCGGTGACTGCCTCCGGCGGCGGGCAGTTGGTCTTTGCTGTAACCGACCGACAGCGCGACCCCCCGCGCGAGCAGCCCGTGGTCCGTCATCTTCAGCACGAGCCCGTCAACCATTTCGCGCAGCACGACATAGGCGTCGGCGCGTGTGTAATCGGAAAAGAGGATCTGGCTGTTGGAAAGCGACTGCGTTTTCGGCTGATAGTCGTGGATCCCCGCGATCGTTTCGCTTTCGCGGCCCCAGGCGTGGTCGAGCAGGTACCGCGCGTTGATGCCGAAGGTCTTTTGCAGTACAGAGGGCGGCAGCTCGGTGACACCGTGGAGATCATAGACCCCGAGCCGCGCGAGCCGGGTCGCCGTCCCGCGGCCGATGCCCCAGATATCGGTGATCGGGCGATGCCGCCAGATCCGGCTGCGGAAGCTCTCTTCGTCGAGCACGCCGATATGGTCCGGCGCGTGTTTGGCGGTGATGTCGAGCGCGATCTTGCATAAAAAGAGGTTCGTCCCGATGCCTGCCGTGGCGCAGATCCCGGTCTCGCGGAACACCGCGTCCATCAGTGTCTGGGCAAACTCCCGCGGCGTCTGACGGTACAGCTGCAGATAAGGGGAAGCGTAGATGAAGCATTCGTCGATGGAATAGACGTGGATGTCGTCCGGGCAGACGTACTGCTGATAGAGCGCGACGATCCGCGCGGAGACCTCCATATAGCGGCGCATGTGCGGCAGCGCGATGATATAGTCGATCCCGTCGGGGATCTCGAACAGCCGGCAGCGGTTCGGCACGCCCAGCGCTTTCATGGCGGGGGACACGGCAAGACAGATCGCGCCCCGCCCGCGCGATTCGTCCGCGACCACGAGGTTTGCCTGAAACGGGTCCAGCCCCCGGTCAACGCATTCGACCGAGGCGAAGAAGCTTTTGAGATCGATACAGAGGTAGAGTGGAGACATAAGATCACCTGATTGAAAGTCGACAGTCGTCAGTCGTTCGTCGTCAGTGACGCGGGGGAGGTGTGTGGCGGCAGAAAATAAGTTTCCGCGAAGGAGAAT
>JAFYDS010000059.1 GCA_017544665.1 Clostridia bacterium
AGTTGCCCTTGGTGAAGTTCATCGAAACGCTGTGGAACAGCTCTCTGCCGCCGTATTGCAGCGTGACGTTGTTGGTGCTGATCATACCATCATCTCCTTCGGAAATACGCATAGTATTGTATCATATCCCGCCGCGTTTTGCAAGAACGGCGCGGGGAAAGCTTAAGATATTCTGAAGATGCGCGCCGCCTTCTTGCCTTCCCGCCCGCCTGATGCTATACTGGCTTCAGGGAGGTGAGAACCATGGCGCTCAAAAAACGATGGGCCGCGCTCGTGTTTGCGCTATTGCTGATTCTGTCGCTTGCCGCGTGCAGGCAGGCGCCCGCCAAGGAGAGCGGCTACAGCGAGGCCGACATTCAGGCCGCCAAAGACATTGTGACCGCATACTTCCAAACGCATTTTACCGGCTGCACGTTGCTGAAGCTGTATTATGACGAAGCCAACGCCAGAAATGCTGAGCAGGAATGGGCGGCACAGTACGGCGCCGATGAAGTCATCGTGCTTTCAAGCGATTACCGCACCGGGCCGGAATACCTGAGCGGCCTGGAGCCAAACGAAGACTATCTCGGCTGGACCTGGATCCTCGCGCGCGAAAAAGGCGGCAGCTGGGAGCTGAAGGACAAGGGATATCCGCCCGTTTCTTCCGTCGTTTCGCCGACGTCAGAAAGAACAGACGCGCCGACCGGTATGCCCGCAACGGAACCGACGACCGCCGCGATTCCCGTCACACAAGGCTGAAAAAGCAAAAACCCACCGCGTCTGCGGTGGGCGTTTTGTTTTGTTCTGTATTATCAGACAAGCTCGATGATTGCCATCTCGGCTGCGTCGCCGCGGCGCGGACCGGTCTTGATAATACGGCAATAACCGCCGTTTACATCCTTGTACTTCGGGCTGATTTCGTCAAACAGCTTTTTCACGACATCTTCCTTGGTGATGTACGCAAGCGCCTGACGTTTGTTGTGAAGCGTGTTCTCTTTGCCGAGGGTGATCATTTTCTCAGCCATGGAACGGACTTCCTTTGCCCGTGTAACGGTGGTTTCAATGCTGCCTTTCTCCAAGAGATAAGTTACCATACCTCTGAGCATCGCCTTGCGGTGATCGCTGGCTCTGCCGAGCTTTCTGGTACCTGCCATTTGAAATCACTCCTTTGTTGAAAATCAAAAATTATTCGTCCTCAGCTCTGAGGTCCAGACCGAACGAGTGAAGCTTGTTGATCACTTCGCCGAGCGACTTTTTACCGAGGTTGCGCACCTTCATCATGTCCTCTTCGGTCTTGGTTGTCAAATCTTCCACGGTGTTGATGCCGGCGCGCTTCAAGCAGTTGAACGAGCGCACTGACAAGTCAAGTTCCTCAATGGTCATCTCAAGGACTTTTTCTTTTGCGTCCTCGCCTTTGTCTACCATGATTTCCGTATCGTATGCCTCTCCCGACAAATCGCCGAACAGAGCGAGATGTTCGTTGAGAAACTTGGCTCCGAGCGAAACGGCTTCGGTTGCCTTGATCGTTTTGTTCGTCCAGACCTCCAGCGTCAGCTTGTCGAGGTCTGTGACCTGTCCAACACGTGTGTTTTCAACGGTATAGTTGACCTTCAGAACCGGTGTATAGATCGAGTCGATCGCGATCACACCGATGGCCGGCTGCATAATCTTCTTGTTCTGCTCCGCCGACACATATCCGCGGCCCTTATTGCAGGTGATCTCCATGTTGACATGGGCGTCCTTGTCAAGGGTGCAGATGTGGCTTTCCGGATTGAGAATCTCGACTTCCGAATCACATTTGATGTCGCCGGCCAGGACTTCGCCTTCGCCGCTGGCGTCAATGTAGATCGTCTTTTCGCCTTCACCGTGAATCTTCAGGATGACCTTTTTCAGATTCAGCACGATCTCGGTCACGTCTTCCTTGACGCCGGGGATCGTGGTAAACTCATGCAGCACGCCGTCGATCTTGACGCTCGTGATCGCATAGCCGGGGAGCGAGGACAGAAGGATTCTTCTCAAACTGTTGCCGAGTGTAATGCCATAACCGCACTCCAACGGTTCCACCACGATTTTGCCGTAGGTGCCGTCGGGAGCGATCTCTGCAGTTTCGATTCTGGGCTTTTCAATTCCTATCATGCGAAACCCTCCTTATTCTGTTGTGGATTTAGTTGCGGATGATCGTCATTGCTGGGTGGATTACTTCGAATACAACTCGACGATGAGGTGTTCTTCCACTTC
>JAFYDS010000060.1 GCA_017544665.1 Clostridia bacterium
GCTTCCCGCGCCTCCACCGGGTTGATTACATATTTTTTGATTTCAGAAAGCTCCGCGTCGCTCAAATCGCCGTAGAGCGCATAGACCTTGGCCGAGCGGACGAGCGGACGCTCCCCCTGCGACAGGATCTGGATGCACTGGGCCGCCGAATCGGCGCGCTGGTCGAACTGACCGGGCAAAAACTCCACCGCGAACACAGTGGCGCCGGACAGATCGGGGCACGCATAGACGTCGTCGAGCTGCGGCTCGGAAAAGACGGTTTTCACCGCGTAATCGAACAGCTCCGGCGAGATATCCTCGGCGTCGTAGCGATTCAGCAGCCGCACGTCCTGCAGGCTCTTGATCGAAAGCAGGTGGCGCACGTCATAGCGCAGCGCGGCGGCCTCGTTGGCAAAGGCTTTTTTCTTTTCCGCAAAGATTCGATAGACCATACTCAGCCCTCCGTTGCCATCAGGGCGCGTTTGCCGATATCGCGGCGATAGAACGCGTTATCGAAATGAATGGTTTCCACCATAGCATAAGCTTTAGAGATCGCTTCTTCAAGCGTGTCTGCAGTCGCCGTTGCGCCGAGCACACGCCCGCCGTTGGTCCGCAGTTTGCCGTCTTTCAGCACGGCGCCTGCGACATAAACGTTGTCTTTCACCGCCGCGGGAATATCCAGTTCAAAGCCCTTTTCATAAGAGAGCGGATAGCCCTTCGACGCCATAATGACGCAGCAGGCAGCCTTGTCTGAGAACACAACCTCTGTTTCGCGCAGTGTGCCGTTTGTCGTCGCCTGCATGATCGTCAGTAAATCGCTTTCGAGAAGAGGCAGGACGACCTGCGTTTCCGGATCGCCGAAACGGCAGTTATATTCGATTACCTTCGGACCGTCTTTCGTGATCATCAGACCGAAATAGAGACAGCCCTTAAACGGACGGCCTTCCGCCTTCATCGCCTCGATCGTCGGCAGGAAGATCTCGCGCATACAGCGGTCGGCTACTTCTTTTGTATAAAACGGGTTCGGCGCAATGGTACCCATACCGCCTGTATTCAGGCCACGGTCGCCGTCAAACGCTCGTTTGTGATCCATAGAGGAAATCATCGGCTTGACGCAATTGCCGTCGGTAAACGCCAAAACGGACACTTCCGGACCCTCAAGGAATTCCTCAATCACGACGTTTTCGCCGCTCTTGCCGAACTTTTTCTGTTCCATCATCGCAATAACGGCGTCCTGCGCGTCCTGCTTCGTCTGCGCAATGATCACGCCTTTGCCGAGCGCAAGACCGTCCGCCTTGATGACGGTCGGCAGCGGCGCGGTTTCCAGATAGCCGAGCGCGGCGTCAAGATCGGAAAACACCTCGTATTTCGCGGTCGGAATGCCGTACTTTTTCATCAGGTTCTTCGAAAAGACCTTGCTGCCTTCAATGATCGCAGCGTTCGCGCGCGGACCGAAGCAGGGAATCCCCTTCGCTTCGAGCGCATCTACACAGCCAAGCACCAGCGGATCGTCGGGCGCGACGACGGCATAATCCACTTTTGCATCCAGCGCAAATGTTACGATTGCGTCGATATCGGTCGCGGTAATCGGCACAGGCGTACAGTCGTCCACCATACCGCCGTTGCCGGGCAAGGCGTAGATCGTTTCAACTGTCGGATTCTCTTTCAGTTTTTTGATGATGGCGTGCTCTCTGCCGCCGCCGCCCACAACGAGGATCTTCATGTTCGCC
>JAFYDS010000061.1 GCA_017544665.1 Clostridia bacterium
CGTCACCACAATGGTGTTGGTGCTCTGCTGCGCCAGCGTGATCGTCTTGCTGAACTCGCCGTTTGCGCCAACCGTCACGGCGCCCTGGTCGGTGCCGTTGTTCGTGATCGTGATCGTCACCGGCGTGCTGGTCGCGTCGGAGGTCGCACCGACGACGTCAACAGTGCTCTGGTTGGTTTCCAGACCGTCGGTCGGGCTGCTCACTGTCAGCGTCGGCGCCACAGTGTCGATCGTGAACGTGATGGACGCGGTGTCGGCGTGGTTGCCGTCGAAGTCGTCCACATCAACCGTCACGGTGCAGGTGCCGTCCGGGATCGCGGTGCTGGGCGTCAGGCTGCCCTCATAGCCGCCGGTGATCGGGCTGAACGTTGCGCCGGACACGGCGGTGCCGTTGATCTTGACCACGCAGGTGCTCGTGTCGATGCCGGAAAAGCCGCTCGCCTGGCTGCCGTTATCCAGCAGCTTGAAGGTGATCGTTGGCGTCGCGTTGATGATGTGGGCGCCGGACGTCGGCGCAAGGAACATGATCGTCGGCTTGATCTGCTCTTTGACGAACAACCGCAGGCTGTTGCCGAGCGTTGCGTGGGTGTCGTCTGCCGTGGTGATGTTGCTGGCGGTGTCCGTCGCCTTGATCGTCACCGGGAAATAGTGACCGCTCTGCGGGTGAGACGACGCGCTCGGCGCCGTCACAGTCGCCTCATATTTGCCCGTAGAGGCGTTAAGTGTAAGATTGACTGTCTGGCCGTTAATGATGGCCTGCACTGTTTGGATTGCCATTTTAGAACTCCTTCCTATCCTGCATACTCAGCGCGTCCGCGGCAACGCTGAAGAACAGCACCGCCGCATACATCGCCATGAGGTTTAACACCGGATAAAAAATAGCCGTAACGAACCGCTGCGACCATGTCTGATTCTGGATTGCTTCATAAAGGTTTTTGTCCATGATGATACCTCACTTCGCTGCAATGCCAACCGCCAGCCAGTCGGTGTATTCCGTGTTGGCGAACGCGTCGCTGCGCATGGTGACGTGATCGACATAACGGTTCGGCATAAACCACGCCGGATCCACGCCGCGCGTATAGAGCGCAGAGTTCGGGATGTCGCCATAATACGTGCCGAACAGGAAGACGTAGTTGGTGTCTTTATACGGTCTGTTAAAGTTGATGTCGACGTTATAAACGCCCTTTTCCTTCTTCATGCGACCGCCCTGGATCAGAAGCCCGCCCGGCGCTTCATAGACAAGCCGGCAGCTGTAGCCGGTCGCCGTTTCCTTCGCGCCGAACGAAAGACCGGTCCCGCCGTGCTCAACAGTGAGCACGCCGCTCGCAATGTCTTTTGTGTCGTGCGTGTGACCAGCTTCAGATGCGCCGATCCCTTTGGCCGTGATCTTGTGCGGATTGTTCGTGTCCGCCTTGTGATCGATGAATTCATGCTGCCCTTTGGCAAGCTTACTAAGCAGCTCGGCAAGCGTGTCGCCGCCATCTTCTGAACCGTTGAGCAGCGCAAGGATGTTGGCTTCCGTGAACGTCGGCGTCTGGTCGTTGGTGCTGACGTTCGGCACTTCGCTCAGCCCGATCTGCGCTTTGTTCACGTTGTGCGGGTTGCCGAAGTCGGTGATGTGCCGGTTGAAGTCTTCCACCGACGCATAGGACGCATTTTCGGATAGAATCGCGTTGATGTTGTCCACGTCCGAAACGTAGAGATCAAACTCAAAATCAAACGAGGTCACAGACTCGGCCTTGCTCGGAATTCGGAACGCCTCGCCGGCCGGCTCGTTGCCGATGGCGAACAGCACCACGTCGGTGACAGTGCTGCTGCCGTTGACCAACTTGCCGGCATAATAGCCGGCCTCGGTCACGTTAAACCCGACGTTGAGTGATTCGTTGGACACGGTTGTCGTCATCTTGATACAGTTGTTTTCGGTGTCGATCTCCGGCGCCGTGGCGAACAGTCCGGTCAAAATCGGGTTGTTCAGCGCCGTTGCCTCTGCAGCATCCTGCGCCGGACCGTTGCCGAGTTCCACGCGGGTGAACCGCACCCCGTAGGTGTTCGGGCCGTCAACCATCGAACCTTCCAGCAGCGCTCTGCCGGCGTCCGTCAGATGAAAAATCATAGGCTTAGTCTCCTCTCGTGTCTAATGTATAAATGATCGGGCTGCTGTGGTTGCTGATCATCGTTGCCGTGCCGACATACAGCGTTTCGCGTCCGCGCGGCATCAGCACCCGCGGATCCAGCACGATGTTTGCCGGTTTGTACCGCTTCAAATCGTCGAAGATCGTCATCCAGTCCACGCCGCCCGGCAGCGTCACGCGCAGCGAGTAGTCGGTCAGCACCGGGTCGCGCACCGCCTGCCCGCAAACCGTTTCCAGCCACTTGCGCAGCCACTGCATCGTGAACCGCGGTTTTGGTACCCACTTGATGCGCAGCCGTTCTTTGCGTTGCCGCAGCGTGTCGGTCGGCGCCGGAATAATGCCGAGCTCACGCTCCCACCGGCTGACGCCTTCCACGCTTGCACTCTCGATGAACTGGTTTTCAAAGATGAAGCTCGCCGCGTCAAACATAGCAGCGTCCTGCACCTGCAGCGCCGCCATCAGCGCCTGAATCTCATGGATCGACTTGATGACCGGCGGGTAATAGTCCAGCAGCTTGCGGTCGTGCGAAAAGAACCGCGGGCCGAACTGAACTTCAACGCTGTGCGAAGCGTCAATGTCTTTCAGCTCGTAGGTGCCGCCGCGTTTGGTTAATTTGACGTCATCAAAAACTGATTGACCGTCCAGCAGCACGTCCACAACCTTATAGCCGTAATCGCCGACAATTTCGATTAAAAAATCATCGCCATATTCTACGGTTTTGCCATTGGATATGGTTCCACCCACGCCTGCTTTTGTTTCGACTTTGAATAAATCTTTTTCAAATATGGCCTTTATATCGTAGTTGCTAGCAGGAACGACAAACTCTCTTTCCACATTCGCGCTGCCGGTGTCTTGCCAGCCGTAAAAATGCCAGCCCGTTGCAGCTTCTGCGACGAGCAGAAGTTTCGTTTCAAACGCAATACTTGAAAGGCTTCCGACAAACTCTGTGCCGTCTGGATTAAGGACATGAACGGAGCAAAGGTCACTTGAACTTGAAACGCTCAATCTGTAATTACGCTTTGCAAAAGTAATTCTAAATTGAGCATCATTGCCTATGCTGCCGCCTGTGCTCCACTTCCCATCAGCCCACCGCTCGAGATAGTAAGATTGCCACGGCCCCCATGAATCTCCGCTCGCTTTTATGCGTCCGGAGACGCTTTGCAGTTTCCATCCTTCTGCAGGGTATGCTTGATAATCAATTCTATCGGATGCAAGTGCTGTTTCGATTTTCGGTTCAAAATCGCCCTTGCCTGTAACAAAATATTCTATTGTGCAGTCGGCAATTAAGAATTCGGCATAGACAGTTACTTCTGACGGAGTTTCCTGGTTAATAAAGTATTCCAGATTCGGAAACTTTGATCCATCTTGCCAGTTGCGGAAGCTGTACGATCCTGTGGCTCTTGCAAGAAAATGTAAGGACTGATTAGTGCGAAGGAATTTACCTTCGCCGTCCGGCAGCTCGTCACATGTCACTGTGCCTCCGGTGGTCTGCTGGATCGCAACCGCGACCAGATCGCCGGTCAGCGTACCGCCGAAGGCGCGAGACTCTGTGATGTTGTTCAGCGTAAACTGGAACGATTGCACCTGCTTGAACACCGGGTCCATCATGTTGTAACCGTCAACGGTGATTGTCAAAAGCGAATGGTTGCCGTCGCAGCTGAACACCCACGTCTGACTGCTCCCGTAGTCAACTTCATTCGGGCCCTGCACGGTGATGCCGTCCGGCAGTCCGCTCAGGTCAATCGGAATCTTGATCCTCGCGAACGTCGCGCTGACGCTATGCGCCGTCGTCACGTCCGCAAACGGAATCGTCAGCGGTTCGGTGCCGTCAACTTCCTGCGTGCTGTCGTCGATGGTGACGGTCTCCAGCTCATACCCGACGCCCGGCGTCACAACGATGTTGGTGCTGCCGTGGCGCGGTACAGACTGCGGCGCCGTAATCGTGCCGCCTGTGCCGGCGCTGGTCGAAATCGGGAACGCAACGTCCTGAACCTGTTGGATCGAGACGTAATAATTTCCGTCAACTGTTTTTTCGTCAACGGTGATCGGCTGGCCGTTGCATACAACATCAACCGGAAGCCCTTGATTTTTGGAGATAACGAGATTCTGGTCACTTCGATAGCCGTCTGCGACGAAGCGGATGACGTCGCCATACGTGCCGGAATAATAAGCATAGACCTGGCCAACATAGTCCCGCGTTCTGGTCGGCGTCAGCCGGTTCCACGCGCCGTTGACCTTCTTCTCCACATAGAGACCGGGCAGATTGTCCGTCCGCTGCGGATATACTTCGATGCTATATGTTTTCGGCACATAATAGGGCTTGAATCCGATGTCTGTATCAACCGACGGACGCGGATAATCGACGAACTCTCCTTTTCCTTCGCCTTCGACGATCTCCCACCATCTGATGTCATAACCCGGCTTTTCGAGCAGTTCCATCACCTCTGTGATCGACGCGTACTCGTTAGCTTCAAGCAGTTGTTCGTTGGCAAGCGCACCGTTCTCGTTGTAAAATCGTGCATAATACCTTGCGGTATATGTGACATAAGCGGACAAGTACCGCATGTGCACTTCCTGCCATGCGTACTTATAAGTCAGATACGCATAAGCGGACACGCCGAGCATATCGCGCCCGAAAGTGAACGCGGAAGCGTTTGTCAACGAAAAGTCCGCCGTTTTGTCCTTCCAGTTGTCGCTCGCTTCTGTGGTCGTTTTTTCGCCGCCAAGTGCCGCACTGTTGCTGACCGACAGAGACGTGCCGTTCTTTTGGTAAGTTTTCAGCGCATAAGGACGCAGCCGCCAGCCGGACGCGGATCCGGAAAGCCCGTTTTCGGGGTTTACGCGCTGCTGATACGTCAGCTTGACGCCTGTCAAGGTACAGGCGGACGAAAGATTCGCGATCTCGCTTGTATCAAAGCCGATAACACCGACATATAAGCCGGGGTTCATCATGCTTGAGTTGTTTCTGGTGTCAACGGTGCGATAGTCGCTGCCGCCGTTCAGAACGCCCAGGAGCGAGCTGCCGTCTGTGATACATTTTGCTGAAAGAGGAATCGATTTCTGCATGAACGTCCCTCCCCTTATGCGTCGGTCTCTGTAATCGTGACGTCAAACCGCGTCGGCAGCTCATCCCAGCCGAGCGTCACGTTCGCCCAGGCGGCCGCGGACCCGAACTGCACCACGTCAACCGACTTGATCAGCGCCGCCAGCCGGTCGTCGTCCAGCAACCGAGCCGAAAGAATGCTCGGCGCGATCACAAGGCCGTCCTCATTGCTCCATCTGGTATAGAGCGCCGCAAAGTATTGGTCGATCACTTCTTCAACGGCAGCCCGCACCTCGTGGTTGCTGGTCTTAAACTGCAGCTGCAGCGTAACCGTGATCGGCGTTGCCGTGGCGCTCACAATGCTGACAACGTGCCCGATGGGCGCGATGCCGTACCCTTCGCCGGCCACTGGATCGATCTCTTTTTGCAGCTTCGCCCGCAGCGCTTCGTCAATCGTGATGTGCTGCGCGTCAACGCCTGCAACCACGATGCGCACAGCGCCGCCGACGGTCAGTTTGCCCTCATGAGCTGCAGCAATCAGGCTCATAGCCTTATCATACTGCGCCGGTGTAATCGTTGTGTATGCGTTGACAAGATCGAACAGACCTTCTTCCAGCGCTTCATATTCGGTATCGTCCAACTGCAATTCCGCAGGACGAACATCACTGTTCCATTCCGGATAAACCTTGCATTGTCCCACACCTTCCAGCGCCAGCACCTTGGTCCGGTAGTCGGCGATGTTCCCGCCGAAGGCAATGGAACGCCGTGCCTCAATCAGCCGGGCGCGGAAGTGTTCGGTGTCCTCTTCGTCTTCTGCCGGTGTAAGGCAGTGCCGCAGCTCCGCTTTTTGCAGACCTTCGACATACTCAATCGGCACCATCGTGCCGGTGTAGTTGTTGCTGATCGTGCCGGCGGTCTCGCACTGCACAAGCTGCGCCCGAAACACGCCGTCTTCGCCGAAGTCGACGTCTTTGGTCAGCTCACCGGTGTCCGGGTACGGAATGACAAAATAGTTGAGGTCTTCGCAGGAAAAGCGGGTGCCTTTCGGCACTTCTACACCGCTGAACACGGCATAATGGATCGCTTTCGTTGCCGCCCACGGCTCCATCGAGATGTCTTTTGCGCGCCGAATCAGACCGTCACGGCTTGCCGTGTCGATGAATGTCTCATTGATGGTGAACGGCAGCGCCCCGGTGTAGAGCATTGCCACTTCAAACATGAGCGCCGCCACGGCGTTATAGATCATGCTGCCGTCGCGCTTGTCGTAGATGTCGCTGATCAGACCGAGCGTTTCCGTCATCAGCGTCTCATAGTTTCGGTCGGAAAAGTCGTTTTTCCACCGCTCGATCAGTGCTTCGTACTCCTGTTGTGTCATAATGCCACCCGGAAGGACCAGTCGAACGGGCCGTAAATCGTATGTACCGAAAAACTGCACGTCACTGTCTTCTTTCCTTTCTCGAATTCCCAGCTATCAACGTCCGTGATCCGGTCGTCCTGAATCAGGGCTTCCGTGATCCAGCGTTTCAGCTCGGAGATCGCATAGTCTTGCGGCTGACCGATCAGGTCCGCCAATTCGGAGCCGTACCGCTGCGGATAGATGCAATAGCGGTACCGCATGATTTCCAAAATGTGATAAACGGTCTGCTTGAGCGCTTCGATGGTGTCACCCATGCCGATCCCGCGGTTCGTGTCGCGGTCAAAGAGCCACGTATACCCCGGCATCTGCAGTTCTGCCATCTCAATTTCGCCGATGTCGTCGCCGGTCGACGGCAGCATATACAAGTCAGCCATGTTACATTGCTCCCTTCTTCGGCGCTTCCACGCGGTCAAGCACCACATAACTCTGGGCGCCGGCGCACCGCAGCAGGATCACCTTTTCGCCGACCTTAAGCGCCAGGTTGACCTTGAACCACTTGTCGCCGCTGTAGCTGTGGTTGTGCACCATAAACGCAGTCGGATCTGCGCCGCCTCCCGCGTATACCGCGGTTCCGGTATAGTGTCCGTCGTTCACGGGCTGCGTGGTCGTCACGGTCGGCTCGTTGTCGTCGCCCTTCGTGGTCAGCTTCACCTCATAATCGCGCACGGCGTTCGTGAGAATCAGCTGACTTTCTTCGAGCTCCAGCTTCTGGTTGACCCGCACCCGCAAAGGTGTGGTGTTTGTCACGGTGCCGAACAGCACGTCGCTCAGCTTGCCGTCTTTCAAAACGTTTCCGGCGATTTTCTGAATCACAGAAAAAATCGCGCGGACGTCTGCGTCGTCACTCAAAGCCGTTGCCTCCCTTCAGATCCAGCGACATGAGGTGTTCGTTATCGCGGAATTCGTGCGTTACCTGCTCCACCATCATGTAGTTGGACAGATTCATGTCGCCCAGACCGAGCATACAGACAACCGACGAACCGGCACGCACCCGGGTGTCGCCGAGCACATTTTTGAGCGAGAGCGTCCGCGTTTTCCGGTTCTTCATCGTGAGAATCTGCGTCGCACGCATCATACCGTCGTTCGCGTCGTCGTTCAGCTTCTCGTAATACTGCAGCACGCCCCACTGCGCCTGCTTGCCGACGTCCTGCGCCAGAAAGATCTTGCGGGTGCCGGCGTCCTTGTTTTCCTGAACAAGCTTGACCCGGTTATAGGTGTCCTGGCTGATCGTCGTCTTATACGAAAAATCGCCGATCGTGTCGGCGCTGCAAATCAGCGGCAACTTCATGGCTTCAATCGGCGTCAGCGTCAGCAGCCCGGCGTTGTCATACAGTACATACAGCACACCGGTGGATGTCAGCGTCAGCTTCAAAGCCGTGGTGATCATGTCATACAACGTCCGGTTGTCCTCCAGCCGCTGCCGGATCAGGTACGGCGTAGGTGCCAGCACACCGACGCGCAGGTGGAAGTCCTCGGCGATCATGCGGATCACGTCGGCCGCCGTTTTGTTTTGGTAGTTATAGGTGTCTTTGTTTTTCGTCAGATAATAGATCTGGTCGTATGCGGTGACCTTCAGCTTCTTGCTTTCCAGTCCGATGCGGTCTTTCTCGAACACAAAGCCCTGAAAGAACGGCTTTCCGTCAACGGAAAACTTGACGGCGTCGCCCTCAGAGAAGGACAGCTCCGGTGTTTTGATCACACTGAAAGTCATCTTGCCCGGCTGCCCGCTGCGCTGCCAGTCAACCGTCACACCATCCACGGTGACGGGCTGCATCAGCTTTGTGCCGTGCTGAATCAAAAGGTCATATCTCATTCGGGAATCGTCAGCACCGTTCCGGCAGGCACGTTATTCGGGTTCGTGATCTTGTCCTTGTTCGCATTGACAAGATCCTTGAACCGGCTGCTGCTGCCGAGATAGAGTGCGGCAATGCTCCACAGCGTTTCGCCGTTCTTGATGGTGTGAGTCTTTGCTGTGGGCCTGTTATGCGTTTCTCTTTCCTTCGTGATTTTTACAACCGTTTGCGTCACGCCACCGGTCGTCACCTTCTTGAGGTCAATCGTCTGGGTGCCGTAATCGACATACTGCCGCAGCGACACATCCACCTGAACATCAAGATCCGGACCGGCCTCTGTTTCGGTGTAGTCTTCAATCGTGACTTTGATGTTGGTGTCATAGAGCAGCTTGCCGTCCGGCGTGGTGCGCGTCAGAATTGCCTGTGTCGGCTTCTTCTTCAACTTGAAAGCTTCGAGCTTGTCCAGATAATAGTCCGGTGTATGCGCCCCGCCGATCATCGGCAGAGACAAAGGCACCGGAACGTCTGTCAAGCCGGGCGCTTTTGGTATATTGATCGTTTGCCCATTGAGCAGGTCAATGGTTTTGTTTTTGTTCTTGATTTTTTTCGCGAATTTTGCCGGCAGTACCGGAAATTCGACGCCGCAAAGATAAAAGTGATACGGCATGGATTATTCACCGCCTTCCGAACCGCTGTCCAGCGCGTCTTCCAGCATCACGCGCAGATCTCCGATGAAGCTCCGGCCGGCTTCTGTGTCCGGGAAGTTGTTGTTCATACCGGAGAAATCAACGTTGATCTTCTTGGTTGTGAACCTGTTGATTGCTTCGCGCTCTGCGAACTGTTGCATCAGCTCCATGTCCTTGTCGTTCATCTTGGTTTCCTGCTCAACGGCTGCCCGCGTTTCGATCACGCTGGTTGTAACACCTTCCACGGCAGCATCAAAGCCGACGTGTCCGGCAATGCCGTCGGTGGCGTTCAGCACGCGCCCTGCAAGGTGATTTGCCGCTTTGGAAACAACCGTTTCGCTCGCGGTCATACCTTCCACCAGACCGGCGCCGAGCATCTCACCGACCCATGCCATTTCTGTGGATGGCGAATGGATCCCGAAAATGGACTTGATGCCGTTCAGAATCGTTTTACCGAGGCCCTTGATGCGCTCGACGACCCATGCACCGGCATCCTTGATGCCGTTCCACAGGCCCTTGAGCAGCTGCCAGCCTGCATCGACGAAACCGCCGACAAAACTCAGGAAATTATTGATCATCGAAACCACGATCTGAGGGATCGCGGCGCAGATCTGGGCGATAGCGGTAGGAAGTGCGCCGATCAGACTGACCAGCAGCTTCAAGCCTGCGCCTATGAATTCGCCCGCATGAGAAATCAGTGCATTGATCAGGCCGTAGATGATAGCCTGGATCGCGGGGATCAGAGCGGCGATGATGCCGCCGATATTATCGAGCAGCGAGCCGAGCAGATCCATGCCTGCGCTGATGATCTGAGGGATCGCACCGATCAGAAAATCGCAGATCCCGACGATGATCTCCGGGAGCCGGGAAATCAAATCCGGCAGCGCAGCGAGGATGCCGTCTGCCAATGCCAATACCAGCTGGAGCGCTGCATCGAGCAAAAGATCGAGGTTATCGATGAGACTCTGCGCGATGGTCACCACTGCATCGACTGCGGCGGGGATCAGCTGCGGCAGCTGCGAGGAAATGCTCGAAACGAGCGTCACGATCAGGCTGATTCCGGTCGAATAGACCTGCGGCAGCAGTGAAAAGATCGCCGACAGCAGCTTTGTGATCAGTTCGCCGGCTACCGGGGCAAGCTGGTCGATGGCCGATAACAGTCCGGTCGCCAGCGATTCGATGATAGCCGGCGCCGCCTGCAAAACGGCAGACACCATCGAGGACAGCAGGCTGACCGCCTGCGGGATCATGCTGTTCAGATACTCAAGCGCGTGTCCGAGCCCGTTTTCGATCATGCTGCCGGCGTTCGCGTCACCGGCAACCAGTGCGGCAAAGCCGTCGATCATCTCTGTGAGACCCGGGAGCAGCCCGCCGATCATCTTGTTTTTCAAACCGTCGGCTGCACCGCCGAGCTTCGTCAGACTGTCCTGGAACGCAGCGGACGCGGATACGGCTTCGTCGCTCATGATCATGCCGTATTCGTCGCACTCTTCCATCGCCTTCTGCAGCTCGGCTTCTGTCATATTGAACAGTGGGATCAGCTCTTGGCCGGAGCGTCCGAACATATCGTTTGCGAGCGCTGCGCGTTCGGTTTCGTCCGAAACGTTCTGCAGCGCAGTCACAACCGTACCGAAGAGATCTTCACGCGACATCCCCTTGATGTCGTCCATCGAAATGCCGAGGCGATTGAATTTCTCCGTTGCACTGGACGATCCGTTGATCGCATCGTCAAACGTGTTCGTCAGTGTTTTCAGACCGATGGTGCACGCCGACATCTCCGTGCCGGCAAGCTCCATCACGTAGTTCCATTTCTGATAGGACCCAAACGAAAGACCGACCTTTTGCGCGTTCTTTTCGATCTCGTCGCCCGCCTGAGCGGTATCGTTCGCCATACTCCACAGCTTTTTGCCGGCAGCGGCAGCTCCTGCGACGACTGCGCCTGTTGCAATTGCTGTTGCCTGACCAACCGTTTTCAGAACGCTGCCTACTTTTGACAGCTTGCTGCTTGCCTTTTCCGCGCCGTCCCCGGCGTCGTTCAGTGCTTTTTCGAGCTTGCCGCTCTCGTTAGTAAGGCTTTGTTCGTCGCCGGCAACGTCCGTCATGGTGTCGCCGGCCTGGTTCATTTGTTTACTTGCGTTGTCTACCGCATCTCCCATACTGGAGATGGACGATTCTGCTCGTTTAAACGAGGTGTCGTCGATTGGATTGTTGCATAGGCCCTGCAGTTCATCGAACCGAGACACGCACGTGTCGAGCGTGTCCGCAAGTTTGGTGAGGACCGTTGTCATTTGGTCATTCAGTGACAAGGTCGAAGATAGATTCGACATGAAATGCCCTCCTACAGGAAAAGGGCGGAGCTGTTACACCCCGCCCTCATGCCTTGTTTTTTGCCTTTTCCCGCTCTTTGTCCTGGATATACTTGTCGATCATCGCTCGCACGACGATCTGCTCTTTGTAGGGCAAAGACAGGAACTCATGCGGCAGCATGTGCAGCTGGTGGAGCGCATAATAGCAGCAGTTTGCCTCAACGTCTCCGCCCTCGATCAGTTTTTTACTTCTTCGATCTCTTTCTCTTCGGTTTTGAATCCGCAGAACTCGATGATCTTCATCACGAGGCCGTCAAATTCGCCCGGAAGCAGCATCTGCCGGATCAGCGTTTCGGCGCAGTCCGCGCCCCAGCTGTCCAGCAGCTTTGTGTCGGAAAGATTCGGCTCAACAATGCACGCCGTAGCGAGCTTCGCCTGGTAGAGATCGTCGTCGCGCCGTTCAACCGGCTGACCGGCCTTGTTGGTGCCGGTGCGTTTCACGCAGCTGCGCCGGATCTTCTGGTTCATGTCCGCGGTGATCGCGCGGATCTTCCAGTTGACCACGTTGCCGTCTTCGTCGACAAACCGATCGGAAACAGGGATCAGCTTTTCGCCGACCGCCTTCACGTTTTCGCGCATAAATGCGTAGAGGGTTTCTGCCATAAGTTATGCACTCCTTTCTTTTTTCACACGCTTAAAGCATATATCCGGGCGTTCTCTGCTTTTCAGGGAACGTCACGCTGCGGGCAAAGCCGGACAGGCTCTGCTCCACAAAATCGTCGTTGCTTGCCGCTTTCGCGAGCAGCACGTTGCCGTTAAACACGCAGCCGTTCGCAACAACGGTCGAACGACCGATTTCCGCGGCCGCAGGGTCGTCGTTGGTGCACTGGATTGTGATTTCCGGGAACACACCGGTCTCGATGTATTTCTGGACTGCGTCCTGCGCCACCGAATCGACCTTATAACCGCGGGCACTCCACGGAATACCGACGCCGGAGACCTTGTAGCCATTGACGGTGTTACCGACCGCAGGCACTTCTTTTGTCTTGACGTCGTAGTTGATTTCCAGCTCAAGCAGCGTCAGCCACTTGATACGGATGTTGTCGACGGTAACCAACACATCTGCTTCTTTTGCCAGAATGGCGTCGCCGGGATTCATTTCAGCGCGTCTCATCATAATGCGTCAGCCTCCCTTACATGATTTCGACATCCATGTACAACTGGCTCATCGCGTTGACGATGTTGAGGCCGCCGATCATGACGTAGACGGCTCTCTTTTCGGTGCCTTCCGCACAAAGGATGTTGTCGGGATTGAGTTTCTGGATTGCCTCCAGGCGTTCGAGCTCCTGCAGGTAGACAAAAATGTCGTTCCACAGCGCCGCACGGCCGGTGGCGTTGTTCGGCACTTTGCCGAGATAGATGGTGTTGAACAGCACCGCGATGTCGTTTGCGATCTGGTCGCACACGCGAATCGTCTGGTTCATCTGGAAGAGCGTGTCCTTGCGCTTCGTCACCGAAACGAAGGTGTTGATGTCTTCCAGCACGCGGACTTCGCCGTTCACGTTGTGGAATACGAAGCGGCCGTATTCCATCGCCTCTTCCAACTGCGACTGCGACAGCGAGACGTCGACCGTCAGTTCGCCGTCGTATTTGCTGTTGGTGAGCGTGTTCTTGATCAGACAGCCGGCCTCTGCGCCGGTGAGCCAGTAGAGCAGCGCGGTGTCCGCAAGGTCGCCGGTGATCGTCTCGTGGTGGCTTTCCGACCACAGACCGATGACGCCTTCGTAGTCGGCAGCAGCCTGCCACGCGACCAACTGATACTTCTTGCCAAGGTCGTCGCGTACGCGCTTGGTGTTCGCCACATAAAGGCTGATGATGCCGCTGTTCGTGGACGGGCAGCACATCGTGTTGAACGCATACGATTCAATCGCAGCGAGGAACGCCTGATGGTCAGCCGCGCTGTTTTCACCGTCTGCACCACCGGTGAGATTGATGCCGGCAATACCGGCCGCCGGGATCGCCGGAGTGACGTAGTTCTTGCCGGTTTCGGTGTCCGGCACACTGGTTTCGCCCTGCGCCGGCGTCTGAGCAAAGTGAATGTAACGGATGACCGTCACTTCCTCTTCGTCAACCGTCTCGGTGGCGGTGACGCTCTTGATCCAGTTGACCCAGTCGTTGTCCACAAGATCACACCAGCGGTTCACGTTCTGCTTGTCCACTTCGCGGGCACCGACAAGGGTGCGCACGATGAAGTAGTGTGTGTTGTCCGGGTC
>JAFYDS010000062.1 GCA_017544665.1 Clostridia bacterium
GCCATGCTCTTTTCCTTGGAGCAGTAGAAGCCCGTGCACTCGAGGACGACATCCACACCGATTTCGCCCCAGGGCAGGTCGGCGGCGTTCGCCATCGCGTAGATCGTAAGCACTTTACCGTCGACGGTGATCGTGCCGGCTTCGTCGTCGGCGCTCACGGTGTGCAGGTTGTCACCGATCTTGCCGCAGTAACCGCCCTGCGCGGTGTCATACTTCAGCAGGTGGGCAAGCATGGACGGCTTGGTGAGGTCGTTGATCGCGACCACTTCGTAGCCTTCCGCGCCGAACATCTGACGGAACGCCAGACGGCCGATTCTTCCGAAACCGTTGATTGCAACTTTAACTGACATAGTGGTACCTCCATAATTGAAGAATATTTTTTTGCTTATCTATATTATCCGATTTCCGAAAAATTTGCAACTGTTTCATGCAAAAAAATGCGTGTTTTGCAAAAATTCGGAAATGTCAACAAAATAAAGGGAAAAACGGCGCGGTTTGACGTGAAAGAAGATGGCAAGAAGCGCA
Organism: Clostridia bacterium; assembly: GCA_017544665.1. GTDB lineage: Bacteria > Bacillota > Clostridia > Oscillospirales > Acutalibacteraceae > UBA6857. The sequence continues at coordinate 526 of JAFYDS010000062.1, forward strand.
CGGTGCGCAGTTCACAGTGCACAGGGACGCGGGGAAGAGAACGGTGAAGGAAAGCGCGTTGCCGCGGAGAAAACCCTTGCCCTCCCCGCTGGCGGGGAGGGTGCCGTCGCGCAACCAAGACAGCGATAAAGCAACAATATAAAAACGCGACGGCGGGTGAGGTGGACAGCCGATCGATGATCGGCACCACGATGTGTTATGATATGTGCTTGTAGTCGCCGGCTATCAGCCGGCTAAATTGCCCGACCATCCGCGCCCCAGTCGGCTGACCTCTTCCGTCAGCCCTGACGGGCTGCCACCTTCCCCAAAGGGGAAGGCAAGCGTGGTGGCGGCTGCGCCGCATTGCAATCGACCACTACGGGCGCTGTGTTATGATCTGCAACAAGCAGTGAATAGCGCGGTGAATAGCTACTTAATCTTTTCTTTTTACTGTTTTTTTAAACTCTTTTTCTTTCAAATATAAGGAGCTATTCACTCAAAGGTGAAAGAAGCCGCATAAACACTGGGGTTTTCGAGGGTGTGACGATTGAATAGCGAGTGAATAGCTGGTGAATAGCGGTGAATAGCGGTGAATAGCGGTGCGTTCAGGACAACACGCAACAAAACGCCGATCGGCTGTTTCTGTCGGTCGGCGTCAAAACGGGGAAAGAGGTTATTGATTGTCGGAAAAGAAGTTGCCGTCTTTGTCGAACTGCGCGATATACGTCCCCTTATCGGTCACAAGCGTAACGGTTTTCGCCGTGGGGCCGGACTGCGGCTCCACCGTGCTGCTGGCGACAACAGCGTCTTGGAACTTTGCGTAGGTATTCATATGTTCGTAAGCGTCAAACAGCCACATGTTTGTGGTTTCGATCAGACGGGGAAACCGCTGACGGACTTCCTCGCCAAAGCGGTTGATCGCCGCAGCTTCCTCCGGAGTATAGACGCGCGTCACCGATTTGTCGGTCGATGAATATGTTTTGCTCGTCGGCTCGGTCGATTGCGTCGTGGTCGGTTCGGGCTTCTTCGATGTGGTCGGCGGGGCGGTCGTTGTCGGCGGCGTCGATGTCGTCCGTTGCGAGGTCGTCGGCTCCTGTTTCGTTGTGGTTGTCGTCGCCGGGTCAGCCCCCGTTGTCGGAACAACAATCGCCACGCCTTCGCTGTAGACGTCGCCGAGGGCATAGTATGCCTGCGGCGGATCGATTGTCATCGGGTCTTCGCTTGTCACATTCTTTGCCAAATAATGGATGCGGTAATGTCCGCCCTCATACGGCGTTTCGCTATCGCTTTGGTTTGTCGGCGTGACAGCCACGCGGACGGTCGCGGGCAGGTTTTGCTGCGTTTGGGTCTGCAGCGGCTGCACCGTCGCCCACTTGCCGCTGATTTTTGTCACCGTGCCGTCAAGATACAGCACCACCGCGTCCAGCCCTTCGATGTTCAGAATGTCGTGCAGCTGCAGCGGATAGGTTTCCATCAGGCTGCCGTCTTTGTACGTCACGCGATACGCAGCGCCTTCATAAACAGGCATGTTTTCCCAATCTGTCCCTTTGAGGAACACTTCCACCTGTGTGCCTTTTTTCAGACTGCCGCTGTCGGCGGTCAGGGCCACAAGCACACTGCCGTCACGGATCTCTGTCACGACCGCATCGAACGACGGCGATTGCGCCTTGCGGCTGTGCATGGGGTTCCGGTCGGTCAACCATTCGCCGGTGCGAGTGTCGGCGAGATACGCTTCCACGACCTCCTGTGTGTCATAGCGCTCTTTTGTGAACAGCAATTCGTTCTGCGCTTCCATATAGCTTGTGCGATAGACATAGCGCACGCCGTTTTCGAGCTGCTCGCGCGTGCCGAGGGTCAGCTCATACAGCCCGTCCAGTTGATTGAGGGCGTTGCTGAGCTTGTTGCTGACCTCTGTCGTCAGGTTCGGCAGCTGCAGGTTCAGCTGGTCGTATGCCACCCTCGGCGCATCCGAACGGCCGATGGAAATCAGATAGGCGACCATTTGATGGGTGCACTGCCTTCCCACGTCCTCCTCCTCAATCATCCAGGGACTCATTGCGCGGCCTTCATACCGTTTTGGGAACAGACGTTTGATCGACGGCGCGTTTTCGCTGCCGTCACGGGGATAGTCGATCTTCTTGCAGGTGTAGCCGTCGGCAGTCTCCTGCATCGTCAGCACGGCGGGCATCCAATGCCCCGCGACGTTGGTGAAATAGCCGTTGATAAAGCCGTAACGCTCATAGGCGTGGTAGAGGTAGACCTTCCACGTGCTGCCCTTTTGTTCACAGCCGTAGACGAAGTGGCCCTCCGTCGCGCATTCGCCGAACCAGTTGGCGTCCTCATTGTCCGCGAGGATTGCTTCGTGGATCGCCTGATCCATCCCGTCGGGGAGGGTGTCTCGCAGATCGCGCGGCGTCGTCATAAAGCAGACCGCCACAACGGCAGACATGGCCAGCGCGAGCACGATCACCCAGAACGCGGGCTTCTTATAGTTCAGCACCGACTTGATCCGGCCTTTGACTCCCGTTTCACCGAAGGCGACCGGACAGGCGCGGACGAGGTGCTTCGGGGCGCTGCAGCGCAGCAGCGCTTCGGCATAGGCTTTTTTGATCTCGCTCCCCTGCTCCTGCAGCACCCGCTCGTCGCAGGCGAGCTCAATATCGCGGCAAAGCAGCACATAGGCGACCCACAGCACGGGGTTGAACCAATAGAGCGTCAGCAGCAGAAAGCCCAGCGGCTTCCAAAGCTGATCGCGGCGTTTCAGATGGGCGCGCTCATGCGCGAGAATCAGCGGCCGGTCGCCTTCCGCCGCATCGGACGGAAGGTAGATCCGCGGGCGCACCACGCCGAGGATAAACGGAGAAGAGATTTTGTCGCACAGCCAGACGCCGTCCTCGAGCCGGACCGCCTCGCGCACCTGCAGCCGCAAGCGCAGATAGCTCACAATCGCATAGAGCGCCAGCAGACAGACACCGCACAGCCAGACCACGGTCAGCACGCTCCCCCAGTTGATTGCCGTTTGTTCGGCGATCTCCTGCGTCGGTGCGGTCGGCGCCGCCGCCGTTTGCAACACGGTATTCACCGCGTGGTCAAGCATAGGCAGACCGGATTGTACGTACACCCCGCCGACGTCGCTCGACGCCGCAACGGGCGTCCGCGACGGCAAAAGCGAAAACACGCTGGAAAGCGAAAACGGAAAAACAAGCCGCAGCCCGACGAGCGCCCACAGGGCGCAAAGCAGCTTTTTCGGCGCTTTTTGAAAGATCAGGCGCACGAGCACCAGGGCGAGCACAAGGTAGCTCGCCTGCACGGCGGTGTTGAGGAACGTCACCCCGAGTGTGTTCATGGTGTCTCCTCCTCATAGTCGTCGATCAGCTTTTGCAGCGCTTCGACCTCGCGGCGTGTCAGCTTCTTCTTCGCCGTGAACGCGGCAAGGAACGCCGGCAGCGAGCCGGAGAAGGTCTCTTCGACAAACTGTTCGCTCTGCGCACTGTTGAACGCTTCCTTCGTCAGCAGCACGCGCACCGTGCCGCCCTCATTCTGGAACAGTCCTTTGTCGCACAAGCGCTTGAGCACCGTGTAGGTTGTGCTCTTTTTCCAGCCGAGCGCGTCTTCTGCAAGCTTTACCAGCGCGGTCGACGGCAGCGGCGCGTTCGCCCAGATCAGTTCGGCAAAGCGGCGCTCCGCTTCGCCAAGGCCAAGTGATTTCATTTGAACGCCTCCTTTTGGTTTACATCTTGTAGACTACACTTTTATTCTACAACTTGTAGACCGATTTGTCAAGCCTTTTTTGTAAAAATCTTTTCCGGCTCACGACACGTCAACCTCTTAATCTCTTAATCCCTTAATCCCTAATCCCTAGTCCCTTCATTTCTCATTCAACTTCACACTGCACACTTTAACTTTTTCCCTCTTGTATTTTCCGAGAAACCTGTTATAATAGTAAAACAGACTTTCATGATCCGGAGGTGCCCATGCGCGAAATCACGCTTTCCAACGGCCTGCGCGTTCTGCTGCTGCCGCAGGCGCATCTGCAGTCGGCTTATTTCGGGCTGTGGGTCGCCGCCGGCCCCGTTTTTGAAACAAAAGAGAACAACGGCGTTTCCCATTTCATCGAGCACATCGTCTTCAAGGGCAGCGAGACGAGATCAACGCTCGACATCGCGCAGGGTGCGGACCGCCTCGGCGCGACGCTCAACGCCTACACCAGCAAGGAATACACTCACTTCTATACACGCGCCCTCGCCGAAAACATCACGGAAGCGGCGGAGCTCCTGCTCGACATGGTGCTGCGTCCGCGGCTGGACGAAACCGACATCAAGACGGAGCGCGGCGTCATTCTGGAAGAGATCGGCATGTGCGAAGACGACCCCGCCGACCTCTGTTATGAGCTGGCGGAATCCTCGTTATTCGACGGCAGCCCCTACGCGCTCGAGATCCTCGGCAAAAGGGACACCGTGCGCCGGATGACGAAATCGCAGTTTTGCGCCCAGTTGGATGACTGCTACACCGCAAGGCGAATTGTGATCGGCGTCGGCGGCAACTTCGACGAAGCCGCCGTTCTCGCCCTCATCGAGAAAATGTGCGGCGGTCTGCCGCCGGGAGAAGCCCCTGTCTGGCCGCCCCTCGCTGTCAAACAGGGCGTCTATCTCAAGAAAGCCCGGTTTGAGCAGACGCATCTGCTGCTCTCCTTCCCCGGGATCGGGCTCAGGCATCCGGACCGGTTCGCGCTGCAGGTGGTGCTCTTCGTCCTCGGGACGGGCGCGTCGTCGCGGCTCAATCAGCGTATCCGTGAACAACTCGGGTTGGTTTATCAGATCGACGCCTGGGCGGGCCGCTTTTTGACGGGCGGCTATCTCGCCGTGACGCTGTCACTTTCCGGCGAGAACCAGCAAACGGCGCTCGAAGAGACGTGCAAGATCATCCGCGATTTGCCGGACAGCTTAGAGGAGGACGAGGTGCAGATTGCGAAAGCAAAGCTGCGCGCAAGCTTTCTGATGAGCCGCGAACAGCCCCACGCCGTGCTTGCGGCAGGCGGACACGATCTGCTGCTGTTTGAACACTTAATCGATGACGAAGCGCTGCTGCGCGGGCTGGAAGATGTGACGCTCGCCGCCGCAAAAGACGCCGCCGCGCGCTATCTCAATTTATCCGCCGCCGCGCTCACCGCGGTCGGTCAGGTCAGAAACGAAGCCTTTTACAAAGCGATTCTGCAAGGAGAAACGTAACAGATGAAAGAGTATCAACGTATCGTCGTCAAGGTCGGCACCTCCACGCTGACCCACGAGACGGGAAAAACGAATATCCGCCGGATGGCGCAGCTTTGCGCTGTCCTCGCCGATCTGCATAACGCCGGCCGGGACGTCGTCCTTGTGACGAGCGGCGCGATCGGCGTCGGCGTCGGGAAGCTGGGCCTTTCCGAAAAGCCGCAGGACATCCCCGGGCGGCAGGCGGCCGCCTGCGTCGGGCAGACCGAGCTGATGTTCATGTATGACAAGTTCTTTTCGGAATACGGCCAGAAGATCGGTCAGCTGCTGGTCACGAAAAGCGACTTTGAAAACAGCGAACGCAGACAGAATCTCTCGAACGCGTTTTCACAGCTGTTCGCCTTCGGGGCGATCCCGATCGTCAACGAAAACGACTCCGTCGCGACGGAAGAGATCGTCTACGGCGACAACGACAGCCTGTCCGCGATCGTGGCGGTCCTGACGGGCGCCGATCTGCTGGTGATTTTGACCGACACCGACGGCCTGTTTGACAAGAACCCGCACGAAAACGCGGACGCCCGCCTGATCCCCGTTGTGGAAACGATCACGCCCGAGACCATGGCTCTTTGCGGCGGCGCGGGCACGGCGCGCGGGACGGGCGGCATGCTGACCAAGGTCCACGCCGCGAAGACAGCAACAGAACGCGGCATCCCCGTCGTCGTGATGAACGGCAGCGACCCGCAAGCCCTCTATCGCGTCCTGGACGGCGACTCCATCGGAACATTGTTTTTGGGAAAGTGAGGAACCAATAATGCTGGAACAACTCGGAAAGAACGCCAAAGAAGCGAGCCGTGTTCTGATGACGGCGAGCACCACACAGAAAAACGCGGCGCTGTCCGCCATTGCGGCGGCGTTTCGCCAGAACAAGGACTACATCCTCGAAGAAAACGAAAAAGACCTCGCCGCGGCAAGAGAAAACGGCATGGCGAAGGCAATGCTCGACCGTCTTGCGCTCAACGATATGCGCGTACAGGGGCTTTCGGACGCGGCGACAGACGTGATGGCGCTCGCGGACCCGATCGGCAAGATCCGCGGCGGCACCACCCGTCCGAACGGCCTTGTCATCGAAAGGGTCAGCGTGCCGCTCGGCGTTGTGGCAGTGATCTATGAGGCGCGGCCGAACGTGACCGCGGAGGCGGCAACACTTTGTCTCAAGTCGGGCAACTGCGTCATATTGCGCGGCGGCAAAGAGGCCCTGCGCTCCAACCGCGCGATCGCGGAAACGATGCGCAAGGCGATCGCCTCGGTCGGTCTCCCGCGCGACTGCGTCCAGCTGGTGGAGGATACCTCCCGCGATTCCGCCAAAGCGCTGATGACGCTGACCGATTACGTCGATGTGCTGATTCCGCGCGGCGGCGCCGGTCTGATCCGCGCCTGCGTCGAGCAGGCCCAGGTTCCACTGATCGAAACGGGCACCGGCAACTGCCACGTCTATGTCGATAAGGACGCCGATCTCGAGATGGCGCAGCGGATCATCTATAACGCGAAGGTCTCGCGCCCCTCAGTCTGCAACGCCTGCGAAAGCCTCGTGATCCACCGTGACGTCGCTGAAAAAGCGATTCCCCTGATCGCCGCCGGCCTCAAGAGCGCCGACGTGCTGATCCACGGCGACGAGACGGTCTGCGCCCTTTTGCCGGACGCTGTCCCCGCAACAGAGGAGGATTACGGCAAAGAATACCTCGGCTATGAGATCAGCGTCCGCGTGGTGGACTCCATCGACGAAGCGATTGCCCACATCCGGCGCTATTCGACCGGGCACAGCGAATGCATCGTAACTGAATCGCTCGCCGCTTCGCAGCAGTTCACGGCGGAAGTTGACGCGGCGGCAGTCTATGTCAACGCTTCGACCCGCTTCACCGACGGCGGCTGCTTCGGCTTCGGCGCGGAGATCGGCATCTCGACCCAGAAGCTGCACGCGCGCGGTCCGCTCGGACTCGAGCAGCTGACCAGCGAAAAATACATCGTCCGCGGCAACGGACAGATTCGTTGAGGAGCAGACCATGGAACAGACCAAACGGCGCAGGGCGCTCAACTATATCGTCGGCGCGCTGCTCTTCTTCTTCGTCGTGGTCGGCATGATCTCCACTGTCCGCTTTTTCACCGGCAAGGCACAGCACCTGTCGATCCGCGAGCGGCAGTTGGAACAGTACCGCGTGCTGCTGCGTCCGGTCGTGATGAACGACCCGAGCGCTTTCGACGACGTCACGCTCGCGAACGAAAACGAGCTGCTGTCGATCGCGATCTGGAACATTCTGCTGCAGGAACCCGACCCGGACAAATATGAATACGCGGAAGGTGAAATGCTGCTGCCGAAGGCCGAGGTCGAAGAGAGCCTCCACACGCTGTTCGGCGCGGACGTCGCCGTGTCGCACGGGGCGGTTGACGGCGGCGGGGTCTCGTTCGGCTATTCTGAAAAGAAGGGCTGCTACATGATTCCGATCACAGGCGTCACGCCGATCTACACGCCGCAGATCGAAGACATCGAGTTGAAAAACGAGCGGATCCTTTTAACTGTCGGCTACCTGTCCGGCGCGGACTTTACACAGAACGAAAAGGGCGAGATCGTCACACCGGAACCGGCAAAGCGGATGCTCGTCACCCTCCGGCGCGGCAAAGACGACCGTTTTTTCATCAGCGCACTGCAGGATATCTATTCCTGATTTAACAAATTGTTCACATCATTCACACGAATGTAACACAATAACGTGATATAGTAAGGACAACCTATAAAAAAGGAGGCAATATAAATGGAAAACGTCGATTTCAGCGGCATCTTTGAATCTCTGAGCGGTCTGCTTGGCGGCATCAATTTCTCCGAGCTGTTTACTGCTTTCACCGAGACGATGAAGCAGGTGATTGAAATGCTCAAGCCCCTTCTGAGCAGTCTTTCTTCCGGCACCGGCGATACCACCACGAATCCGGCTGCGTAAACAACCAACCGTATAAAAAACAACGGCTCTTTGGGCCGTTGTTTTTTTGTGCGCAAAGCGCAGAGCGGTTTTTTCTGTTTTTACAGTTTATTCATAATATCCACACGCGCACCCCAAAAAAGCGTGTTACACTGCAACTAACACAAGAGAGGAGGTAAAAGAATGGATCTCGACACATTGATTGCCCTGACGAAAAGCTTTTTGGAGAGCATGAGCGTACTGTTAAACGCCCGTGAGGTGATCGACATCATCATGGCTTCTCTGAAGCAGTATTTCGGCAAAGCGGAAGAACCCGCAGCAGAATAACAAACAGCAAAGCAGCGGCTCAAGAAGAGAGCCGCTGCTTTTTTTATCACATCTTTCCGCCTTTGCTGCCGCCCTTACTGCCTTTTGCTCCGCCGAAGGAGACGCCCTGCAGTACGTTGGAATCGAACGCGTAGGTGATGCTCTCCTCCTCGCGTTCCCGCTTGAGGGCGAGGGCGATCATTTTGTCGAGCAGCTCGCCGTAAGGGACACCGACCGGCTCCCACAGGTAGAACGATAGTGAACCGGGAATCGTGTTGATCTCGTTGAGCCAGATCTCGCCCGTTTTCGTGTCCATCATGAAGTCGATTCTTGACACGCCGCTGCAGCCGAGGACGCGGAACGCTTTCACCGCGAGGGTACGGATCGTATCGCGCTGCTCCGGCGTGATCTCCGCCGGGATCTTGCGGCTCAGCGACGCCATGCCACTGCCCTTGCTGCCTTTTGCGCCGCCCTTGGCGCCTTTTGTGCCCTTCGCGCCGCCGCTGCCGCTCTGGCCGAGGTACTTATCCTTGAACGAGAGGATCTCGTCGGCGTTGATCGGCTCTTCGCATTCGCTCGCTTCGGCGGCTTCGTAGTCGCCGAGGACAGAGCAGTTGATCTCCTTGAGATTCTGCACAGCGCGCTCCACAAGCACCTTGCCTGCGTAGCAGAACGCGGTGTCGAGCGCCTCATAGAGCTTTGCGCGGTCGCTTGCTTTGCTGATGCCGATCGACGAACCGAGGTTGACAGGCTTGACGATTACGGGATAGCCGATGGCGGTTTCGATCTCATTCACAACCGCCTCGTTGTCGAAGTCGTACTGGTTGCCTGTGTAGCACTTGCAGTCGAGCACGGGCACGTCGTTGTCCTTGAGGACGGTCTTCATCACGTATTTATCCATCCCGACCGCCGAAGAGAGCACGTCGCAGCCGACGTACGGGATGTTGAGCATCTTGAGAAAGCCCTGCAGTGTGCCGTCCTCCACGTTCGTGCCGTGGACGATCGGGAACGCGACGTCGATGTAATCCACATAATATCTGGAAAAGCGTTTCCCCGGATAGGCGATCAGCTTGACACGGTTTTCGTCGTTGACGAGCAGAACACGCTGACTGATCTTGAGCAGATCTTTGATGTCGCCGCGGTAATAGGCGATATCGCCGACAGCGTAGCCGGTGTAGAACTCATTATTCTTCGTGACGTAGATCGGGATCACGTCGTACTTTTCGCTATTCAGGCTCTGGATCGCCTGCAGCGCCGAGATGATGGAAATTTCATGCTCCACGCTTTTGCCGCCGAAGAGCACGCCGACTTTGATTTTCATAACGCAGCCGTCCTTTCCGTCAATAGTTATCGGGCAGATCGTTTTCCAGCAGGATCACTTTCTTCTGCTCCGTCGATTTCGCGAAGACA